>JANQEG010000027.1 GCA_028278505.1 Rhodobiaceae bacterium | reverse complement strand
CGGGGAGTTGCGAAGGCATGGGATGATCCTGTTGTGGTAGGCAGAATCACTCATTCCATCTGATTCTCCGATCTCTCGCCAATAGCGTCGTGTAGTGTGTCCAATGGCTTTTCGGCATTCGGAAGCGCTTGAATTCCTTCACCAATGTCTTGGCAAGTCGACGGGCCAATGGACCACCCGGATAAACCGGGTGGTGACGAAGGAGGGGTTGGGTGGTGACAACGGAGGGGTTGAGTAGGGTGCGTTAGCCGCGCAAGCGGCGTAACGCACCGGTTTGGACGTGCCGCGACAATGGCGCGCTACGCTGCGCCAACGCACCCTACCATTCTGCGCTGAGCCATCACCGGCGTCATTGCCGGGCTTGTCCCGGCAATCCAAAATGAATGTGTTGTCAATCGGTTAGGCCCCATGGATCACCGGGACAAGCCCGGTGATGCCGTGAGAGAGGGACGGCGAAACGGAGCGCAAAAGCCTTAACCGAACAGCAGCGGGCCGAACCGGCGTCGCGGCGTGATGTCACATTTTGGCTACAAACCTGTTGCACATCGGCAACAGGAACGGCAGAGTTCCTGCGCGCCGTAGATTCGTGCCGCGCCACGGCCATTGCCCAACCCCGTAGCGACGACCGACCAGCCGTAACGCTTCCATGAACGATCACGCCGCGCCGACTGTCGATCAAGCCAATGCGCCGGTTCGCAGCGAGTTCCGCGACAGCTGGAGCCGGGTGATCGGCGGCATCGCGGTCATCCTGGCGCTGGTCTCGGCGGCGGCGACCTTCCTCGTCCTCACCGGGCTGACCCCGATCGTCCCGACGCAGGAGGTCGTGGTCGGGGCGCTGATCGCCAACGGCGTCATCGTCGGCTTCCTCGTCGTGCTGATCGCGATCGAGCTGTGGCGGCTGTGGATCGCCCGCCACCGCGGCCGCGCCGCCGCGCGGCTTCACGTCCGTGTCGTGACCCTGTTCAGCGTTGTCGCGGCGCTGCCGGCGATCCTGGTGGCGATCGTCGCCACCATCACGCTTGATCGCGGTCTCGACCGGTGGTTTTCCAATCGCATCCAGGCGATTGTCGGCACCTCGCTGACGGTCGCCCAGGCCTATGTCCGCGAGCACGGCATCAATCTGCGCGCCGAGATCATCGCCATGGCGGCCGATGTCGATCGGGCAGAGCCCTATTTCCAGTTCGACCGGTCCGCATTCGACGACTTCTTCGCCGAACAGGTGAAGAGCCGCAACGTGCTGGTGGCGATGCTGGTCAAAAGCGACGGCACCGAGCTTCACCGCATGCAGGTCGGCGAGACGGCGCGGGCGACCGTGCCGCCGCCGCAGATCTTCGCACAGACGCCGGAGGACGTGCCGCTTCTGATCGCGCCGGGAACGTCGAGCGAAGTTGGCGCCGTGATCAGGCTGAAGCGGTTCGAGGACACCTATCTCTATCTGTCGCGCCAGATCGATCCGCGGGTCACGCAATATCTGCGTCTGACCGAGGCCAACGCGTCGGAATTCCGGTCCCTCCAGGATCGCCGCGACGGCGTCCAGATCGCCTTCGGTCTGATGTATGTGGGCATCGCGCTGATCGTGCTGTTGGCGGCGATCTGGCTCGGTATCGGTTTCGCCAACCGGCTGGTGGCGCCGATCCGCCGGCTGATCAATGCCGCCGCCCAGGTCTCGCTCGGCAATCTCTTGATCCAGGTGCCGGTCGACCGCAAGGAGGGCGACCTGGCCAAGCTCGGCTCGACCTTCAACGAAATGACCGCCCAGCTGCGCACCCAGCGCGACGAATTGCTGTACACCAACGAGCAGCTCGACGAGCGCCGGCGCTTCACCGAGGCGGTCCTGGCCGGCGTCTCCGCGGGGGTGCTCGGCCTCGATGCCCGCGGCCGCATCGATCTCGTCAACCGCTCCGCGCTCGGGCTCCTGGAGGCCGAGGCGAGCGCATTCCTCGGCCGCACCACGGCCGAAACCGTGCCGGAAATCGCGCCGATCGTCGACATGGCCATCGACGAGCCGCACCGCATGCATCTCGGCCAGGTGACCATCGTGCGCCACGGCCATGAGCACAATCTGACCGTCCGCGTCACCAGCGAATTCGCCGAGGGCGTGGTCCGCGGCTTCGTCGTGACCCTCGACGACATCACCGACCTCGTCGCCGCCCAGCGCACCTCGGCGTGGGCCGACGTCGCCCGCCGCATCGCCCATGAGATCAAGAATCCGCTGACCCCGATCCAGCTTTCCGCCGAGCGGCTCAGGCGCAAATTCGGCAAGGTGCTGACCGAGGACCGCGCCGTCTTCGAACAGTGCACCGACACCATCATCCGCCAGGTCGGCGACATCGGCCGCATGGTCGATGAGTTCTCCTCGTTTGCGCGGATGCCGACGCCGGTGATCGAGGAGGGCGATCTCGGCGAGATCGTGCGCCAGACCGTGTTCATGATGCGCGTCGGCTATCCGGAAATCGCCTTCAACGTCGACCTGCCCGAAGCAAAAATCGTCGGACGGTTCGACCGGCGGCTGCTCGCCCAGGGGCTCACCAACATCATCAAGAACGCCACCGAGGCGATCGCGGCGCTGCCGGAAGATGCCGGCGGCGGCCGCATCGATGTCCGCGTCGATGAGACGGATGCCGACTACGTCATCGAGGTGGTCGACAACGGCGTCGGCCTGCCGCGCGACAACCGGCAGCGGCTGCTCGAGCCCTACATGACGACGCGCGACAAGGGGACCGGGCTCGGGCTCGCCATTGTCCGCAAGATCGTCGAAGACCATGGCGGCCGCATCGAACTGCTCGATGCACCGGCGGTGGCCGATGGCGGCCGCGGGGCGATGATCCGGCTCGTGCTGTACAAGCAGGATGACGGGCCCGACCGCGGCCGAACGCTCGCAAACCAAGACGAACCGAAAGAAAACGGGAACGATGGCGTCTGATATCCTCATCATTGACGACGAGGCCGACATTCGCGAACTGGTCTCCGGCATCCTCGAGGACGAGGGGCACGGCACACGGGTCGCGGCCGACAGCGACGAGGCGCTCGGTGCGATCGAGCAGCGCCGCCCGACGCTGATCTTCCTCGACATCTGGCTCCAGGGCAGCCGGCTCGACGGGCTCGAACTGCTCGCCGTCATCAAGGAGCAGCATCCCGACCTTCCGGTCGTCATCATCTCCGGCCACGGCAATATCGAGACCGCCGTCTCGGCGATCAAGAGCGGCGCCTACGACTACATCGAAAAGCCGTTCAAGAGCGACCGCCTGATCCTGGTGGCGGAGCGCGCGCTGGAAGCCACCAAGCTCAAGCGCGAGGTCCGCGAACTGCGCCAGCGCAGCGGCGAGACCAACCGCCTGATCGGCGCCTCGTCGATCATGAACGCCCTGCGCCAGACGATCGATCGGGTCGCCCCCACCAACAGCCGCATCCTGATTTCCGGGCCCTCGGGCTCGGGCAAGGAATTGGTGGCGCGAACGCTGCACGGCGCCTCGACCCGGTCCGGCGGGCCGTTCGTCACGCTCAATGCCGCCGCGATCACGCCGGAGAACATGGAGATCGAACTGTTCGGCACCGAGCCGAATGGCGGCCAGCCGCGAAAAGTGGGCGCGCTCGAAGAGGCCCATGGCGGCACGCTGCATCTCGACGAGGTCGCCGACATGCCGCGGGAAACCCAGAACAAGATATTGCGCGTGCTGGTCGAGCAGAACTTCCAGCGGGTCGGCGGCTCGACCCGGGTCCATGTCGATGTCCGCATCATCTCGTCGACGGCGCGCGATCTGGAGCAGGAGATCACCGACGGCCGGTTTCGCGAAGACCTTTTCCACCGGCTGAGCGTGGTGCCGCTCGGCGTGCCGCCGCTGTCGGAGCGGCGCGACGACATCCCCGAACTCGTCGCCCATTTCATGGCGCAGATTTCGACCGCGACCGGCCTGCCGCTGCGCCGCATCGGCGACGACGCCATGGCGGTGCTGCAGGCCCATGACTGGCCCGGCAACATCCGCCAGCTCCGCAACAATGTCGAGCGGCTGATGATTCTGACCCGCGGCGATCCCGATGCGGTGATTACCGCCGACCTGCTGCCCTCCGAAGTCGGCGAAATGCTGCCGACGGTGCCGTCGAAATCCAATGGCGAGCACCTGATGGCGCTGCCGCTGCGCGAGGCGCGGGAGATTTTCGAGCGCGAATATCTGGTTGCGCAAATCAATCGGTTTGGCGGTAATATCTCGCGCACGGCCGAATTTGTCGGCATGGAGCGCTCGGCCCTGCACCGCAAGCTGAAGACGCTCGGCATCGCCTGAGGGTATGAGCCGGCGCCAGTCGATCCCGCAATGAAGGGGCATCCATGAAGGTCATCATCTGCGGCGCCGGCAAGGTCGGCTACGGCATCGCCGAACGGCTTTCGGCCGAGCAGAACGATGTCTCCGTCATCGACACCACGCCGCGGCTGATCGACGTCATCCGCGACACGCTGGAAGTGCGCGGCTTCGTCGGCCACGGCGCCCATCCCGACGTGCTGGCGGCCGCCGGCGCCGACCAGGCGGAGATGATCATCGCCGCCACGCTTTACGACGAAGTCAACATGGTCGCCTGCCAGGTCGCCCACTCCCTGTTCAACGTGCCGACCAAGGTGGCGCGCGTGCGCGCCCAGAGCTATCTCGCGCCGCACTGGCAGAACCTGTTTTCGCGCAGCCACATGCCGATCGACGTGGTCATCTCGCCGGAGATCGAGGTCGGCAACATGGTGCTGCGGCGGCTGGCGCTGCCGGGCGCGGTCGACAGCGTCCGCTTCGCCGACGGCGAGGTCATGGTCGTCGGCATCGTCTGCGAGGAGGATTGCCCGATCGTCGACACGCCGCTGCGCCAGTTGACCGAACTCTTTCCCGATCTGAGCGCCGTCGTCGTCGGCGTTGTCCGCGACGGCAAGCTCTTCGTGCCGCGGTCGTCCGACGGCCTGCTCGTCGGCGACCACGCCTATGTCGTCTCGCATAAGGACCAGGTGCGGCGCATGCTCAGTATATTCGGCCATGACGAGCCGGAAGCCTCGCGCGTGGTCATCGCCGGCGGTGGCAATATCGGCCACTATGTGGCGCGGACGCTGGAGCAGAAGCACTCCCGCGCCAAGGTCAAGGTGATCGAACACTCGCACGATCGCGCCGTCGAGATCGCCGACCAGTTGCGGCGCACCGTCGTCCTGCACGGCAGTGCCCTCGACCACGAGATCCTGCATGAGGCCGATATCGCCGATACCGAGACCATGGTCGCGCTGACCAATGACGACAAGGTGAACGTGCTGTCCTGCGTCATGGCCAAGCGGCTCGGGTGCCGGCGCAGCCTGACGCTGATCAACAATCCGAGCTACGCCACCTTCACCAACACGCTCGGCATCGACGCCCACCTCAATCCGCGCGAAGTGACGGTGTCGAAAATCCTCCAGCACGTCCGGCGCGGCCGCATCCGCGGCGTCCACTCGATCCAGAACGGCGCCGCCGAGGTGATCGAGGCCGAGGCTCTCACCACATCGCAGCTTGTCGGGGCACCCTTACGCGAGGTCGACCTGCCCGACGGCATCCGCATCGGCGCCATCTATCGCAACAAGACCGTGATCATTCCGAACGGCGACACCCAGATCAACGCCCACGATCGCGTCGTCATCTTCGCCCGCGCCGACCGCGTCCGCACCGTCGAGCAGATGTTCCGCGTCAGCCTCGAGTTCTTTTAGAATACCGGGCGTCGGCGATGATCCCGGTCCTGTTCTTCCTGTCGCTTTTTCTGGGCGCACTCGCCGCGGCGCTGCTGGCCCCGGCGATGATCGCGCTCACCCTCGACGAGCGCGTCGCCGTCGAAATCTTCCTGCTCGCCTCGGGTCTCATCGGATTTCTGTCGGGCGCCATCTTCTTTGCGCTGCGGGGCCGGGAACGCGGCCTGCGCCGCGGCGAATCCTACACCCTGACCCTGCTGATCTGGACCATCCTGCCGGTCGCCGCTTCCGGGCCGATCGCGGCCATCGGCGGCATCGAACCGGTCCCGGCCCTGTTCGAGGCGGCCTCGGGACTGACGACGACCGGCGCCACCGTGTTCCGCGAACTCGACGCGCTGCCGCGCAGCCTGATCTTCTGGCGCGCCGAACTGCAGTGGATCGGCGGGCTCCTGACCTTGCTGACCCTGGTGCTGATCCTGGGGCCCACCGGGGCCGGCGGCATCCCCCACCAATACATCCGCATCGACGCCCATCGCCCGGGTCAGGACGGCCGCCGCGTGGTCGAGGTGATCCGCCTGGTCGCCACCGGCTATGTGGTGCTGTCACTGGCCTGCCTGGCCTTGCTGATCGTCGCCGGCATGCCGATTTTCGATGCCGTCTGCCTGGCCATGTCGACCATTTCGACCGGGGGCTTTATGCCGCGCGACGGCACCGTCGCCGTCTATGCCAATCCGGCTGCCGAGTTCGTCATGGTCGCCTTCATGCTGATCGGCGCAACCAGCATTCTCTGGCATCGCCATCTCATGCGTGCCAACTTCCGGCTGGCGCTGGAAAACCAGGAGAGCATCCTCGTCGTCGCCGCCGCGCTCGGCCTCGGTGTCGTCTACGCGGTGCTGTTTCTGGAGGCGGCCGGCGGACCGGCGGTGCTGGCGCCCGCGGCGGCGCTGCGGGAAGGGCTTTTCACCGGCGTCTCGCTGCTGACGACATCGGGCTTCGAGGTGCGCAACGGCGGCTTCACGATCGTGCCGCTGTCGCTCGTGCTCACCATCGTCTTCATCGGCGGCGCGACGTTCTCGACGGCGGGCGGCGTCAAGGCCTACCGGGTCGGGGCGATGTTCGCCCAATCCGGCCGCGAGCTGGTGCGGCTGATCCACCCGCACAGCGTGTCGCGATCCCATTTCGGCACGCAGGAATATTCGCTCGATCTGATGAAAGCCGTGTGGGCGCAGTTTTCCGTTGCAATTTGCCTCGTTGCGCTCGCCACCGCCTTCGTCACGCTCGATGACACAAGCTTCGTCGACGCACTGACGGTCGCGGTCGGCGCCTTTGCCAATGTCACCGCGATCTACACGACCGGCTGGCCGGGGACCACGGCCAGCCCTGGATTTGCCGGCTTCACCGACGCGACCAAGCTGGTGCTTGCGGCGGTCATGGTTCTCGGCCGGCTTGAAATCCTCATTCTGTTCGGGGCATTGAGGGCCACATACTGGCGCCGATAGAAGCGCCGGCCACGGAGGGGCGCGATGTCAAAATGGGCCTATGTCAACGGTCGCTATCTGCCGCACCGCAGTGCCGCGGTTCACGTCGAGGACCGCGGCTATCAGTTCGCCGACGGCGTCTACGAGGTCTGCGAGGTTCTTGGCGGCCGGCTGGTCGACGAAACCCGCCATCTCGATCGTCTGAAGCGGTCGCTCGACGAATTGCGCATGGCCATGCCGATGTCGCGGGCCGCGCTCGGTTTCGTTCTGCGCGAAGTGGTCAGGCGCAACCGCATCGGCGACGGTCTCGTCTATGTCCAGGTGACCCGCGGCGTGGCACCCCGGGACCATGTGTTTCCGCCCGACACCGTCAGGCCGACCGTGGTCGTGACCGCACGGCCGGCCGAACGGGGCAAGACGATTGAGCGCGCCGAACAGGGGATCGCGGTGATCACGGTTCCCGACAACCGCTGGGATCGGGTCGACATCAAGTCGGTGTCGCTGTTGCCGAACGTGCTCGCCCGCCAGGCGGCGAAGGAGGCCGGCGCCCAGGAGGCCTGGTTCGTCGACGGCGAGGGCTTCGTCACCGAAGGCGCAGCGACGAATGCGTGGATCGTGACGGCCGACGGCGCGCTCGTCACCCGTTCGGCCGATCACGGCATCCTGCGCGGCATCACCCGTGCGGGCGTCTTCGATCTGGCCGCGCGGCAGGGCCTCAGGATCGAGGAGCGGCGGTTCACGCCCGAAGAGGCCAAAACCGCCCGCGAGGTCTTCGTCACCTCGGCCACGAATCTCGTCATGCCGGTCGTCCGCGTCGATGACGCCGTCATCGGCAATGGTGTTCCCGGATCGGTTGTAACCGGACTGCGACGATGCTTTCATGACCATGTTGAAATCGCGGCGCTTCGCCGCAGCCGGTCGGCGACATGACGGGCGCAAATCGGCACAAGCCTGCGCCGAATCCGCCCCTCTATGCCGTTACGACCGGAGTGCTGGCGGTTGCCAGAGGCAGTCGCTGTGCGGTAGATGTGCTTTGTTGCGCGCAATTTGAGATTTATCCTGCCGGTAACTGTCCCGGCAGGAGATCAGGTCGGCAGCAAAAGGGCAAAAAGGATGGCGGCAGAACGCGCGCAGAACCTGCAGGATACGTTCCTCAATCACGTTCGCAAGAACAAGACTCCGCTGACCGTTTTTCTCGTCAACGGCGTGAAGCTTCAAGGCGTGGTCACCTGGTTTGACAATTTCTGCGTTTTGTTGCGGCGCGATGGTCATTCCCAGCTCGTCTACAAGCACGCGATTTCAACCGTCATGCCGGGACAGCCGGTTCAGCTTTTCGAGCCCAGTGAAGAGGCCGAGGTTTAGGGCGGTGCCGGTTTGAAACACCGGCCGCGCGAGACCGATACCGGATCGCCTCCGCACAAGGACGGCGGCGATCTCGTCCGCGCGCTGGTCATCGTGCCGGTGGTGCGCGGCGGAAAGAAACGCCCCGCCGAGCCGCCCGATCGCCCGCAAAGATCGCCGGAAGCGCGGCTGGACGAGGCCGTCGGCCTGGCCGCGGCGATCGATCTCGACGTCGTCGCGAGCGGCATCGTGATGCTCTCGGGGCTTCGCCCGGCGACGCTGTTCGGCAAGGGCAAGGTCGAGGAGCTGGTCGGCCGCATCGCCGCCGACGGTGTCGAACTGGTGATCGTCGACCATCCGCTGACGCCGGTGCAGCAGCGCAATCTGGAACAGGCGTGGACCGTCAAGGTGCTCGACCGCACCGGATTGATCCTGGAGATTTTCGGGCGCCGCGCACGCACGCGCGAAGGGCGGTTGCAGGTCGAACTGGCGCATCTGTCCTACCAGAAGAGCCGGCTGGTGCGCTCCTGGACCCATCTGGAACGGCAGCGCGGCGGCTTCGGCTTCCTCGGCGGCCCGGGCGAGACCCAGATCGAGGCCGACCGGCGGCTGCTGCAGGAGCGGATATCGCGGATCGAGAAGGAGCTCGAACAGGTCAAGCGCACCCGCGGCCTGCACCGCAAGAGCCGCCGCGACGTGCCCCATCCCGTGGTCGCGCTCGTGGGCTATACCAATGCCGGGAAATCCACGCTTTTCAACACGATAACGAAGGCCGAGGTGTTCGCCGAGGATCTGCTTTTCGCGACCCTCGATCCGACCTTGCGCCGGCTCGTGCTGCCGCATGGCGCAAGTGTCATCCTGTCCGACACGGTCGGCTTCATTTCCGACCTGCCGACCCAGCTCGTCGCCGCCTTCCGGGCGACGCTCGAAGAGGTGCTGGAGGCCGATCTGATCCTGCATGTCCGCGATGTCTGCCATGAGGACAGCGCCGCGCAGGCCGCCGATGTCCGCGAGGTTCTGGCGCTGCTCGGCATCGATGCCGGCGACGGCGACCGCATCATCGAGGTCTGGAACAAGATCGATCTGCTGCCGCCGGATCGCCGTGCTTCCTTGCCGGCGATGACCGCCGGCACCGACAGGCGGCGTCGGCCGGTCCTTGTCTCGGCGGTGACCGGGGAGGGGGTCGATGCGCTCGCCGCGGAGATCGAGGCGCGGCTCGCCGAAGGGCGGGACCGCTATCGCGCCGTCGTTGCCGCCGAAGACGGCGCCGGGCTGGCCTGGATCCATGAGCATTGCGAGGTGCTGGAGCGGACGACGGACACGGAGGGCCGCACCGATGTCATCGTCCGGGTGCCGGAAAAGCATCTCGACGCGTTCCGGCGCCGGTTTTCGATTGCCGAGCACCGGCCGGCGGCAGATACGTCCCTATAAGCGGATACGCCGAGCGTAGCGCTCACGTAGCGCGGGGCTTCCTTTCCACCGCGCGGCGACCAATCTATTGGACAGGCGAATACACGGGCAGATCTCCGAAGGAGGCGGTATGAGCGCGACCGAACATGATGGCCGGGTCCGGCCGATTGCATTGAAAACAAAAGGTTTTCGGGCCTCCGACGGTGACGGCGTCAATCTGCGCCGGATGATCGGAACGCCGGAGATCGACATGCTCGATCCGTTCCTGCTGCTCGACTGGTTCCATTCCGACCAGCCGCAGGACTATATCGGCGGCTTTCCCGACCATCCCCATCGCGGCTTCGAGACCGTGACCTATCTGATCAACGGCCGCATGCGGCACTGGGACAATAAGGGCCACGAGGGCGTCATCGAGCCGGGCGGCATCCAGTGGATGACGGCGGCCGGCGGCATCGTCCATTCCGAAATGCCGGAACAGGAGGACGGGCTGCTCTCCGGCTTCCAGCTCTGGGTCAACCTGCCGGCCGCGGCCAAGATGGGACCGGCCGGCTATCAGGAGTTCGCGGCCGGGCAGATTCCGGCAGAATCCCGTGACGGCGTCGAGCTTCATCTGATCACCGGCCGCACGTCTGAAGGGACGGCCGGCCCGGTCCGCGACATTGCCACCGACCCGTTCTATGCCGATGCCCATATGGCGGCGCATGCGGTTCTGCGCGAGCCGCTCGATCCCGGCCACAATGTCTTCGTGATGGTTCACGACGGCGCGGTTCATGTGCCGGGGGCGGACCGCGACATCGCGGCGGGCGAGCTTGCGGTGCTCGGCGCCGGCGACGTCATCGAGCTCCGGGCCGGGGCGGCGGGCGCCAAGGCGCTGATCATCGCCGGCCGGCCGATCGGCGAGCCGGTCGCCCGCGGCGGTCCGTTCGTCATGAACACAAGAGCCGAAGTGCTGCAGGCCTTTGAGGATTTCCGGCAGGGGCGGATGTAGGCGCCTGCCCGAATGAACCGATCTGAGCCCGTCAGATGAATCACTATGACCCGCCCCTGGTCCTACTCTTCCAATCGCACCACCATGTCGATTTCGACGACGAGGCCGAAGGGCAGGGTGGCGACGCCGACGGCGGCCCGGGCCGCGCGCCCGGCATCGCCGAAGACATCGACCATCAGGGTCGAAAAACCGTCGATCACCTTCGGGTGTTCGGTGAAGCCGGGGGCGGCGCAGACATAGCCGGTGATCTTGACGATCCGCTCGACCCGGTCGAGTGAGCCGATCTCGGCGCGCAGCATGGCGAGCGCGTTGACGCCGGTCCAGCGCGCCGCCTCGATGGCGCGCTCCATCGACACCTCGTCGGGGACGCTTCCCCGGATCGCATTGCCTTCGGGATCGATCGGCCCCTGGCCGGAGAGCCAGGCGAGTCCGTGGTCGATGACGACCGGGCGATAGGCGCCGGCCGGCCCGCGCGGAGCGGCCAATTCGATGCCGAGGTCCTTCAGGCGCGCTTCAGGTGTGGTCATCAGCCCGTCTTCTCAAACAATTCCCGCCCGATCAGCATGCGGCGGATTTCCGAGGTGCCGGCGCCGATCTCGTAAAGCTTGGCGTCGCGCAGGAGCCGCCCCGTCGGGTATTCGTTGACGTAGCCATTGCCGCCGAGAAGCTGGATCGCGTCGAGCGCAATTTGCGTCGCCTTTTCGCCGGCATAGAGGATGGCGCCGGCGGCGTCCTGGCGGGTGGTCTCGCCGCGGTCGCTCGCCTGGGCCACGGCATAGACATAGGCGCGGCAGGCGTTCATCGTCACATACATGTCGGCGATCTTGCCCTGGACGAGCTGGAAGGTGCCGATCGGCTGGCCGAACTGCTTGCGCTCGTGCACGTAAGGCATGGCGACATCGAGCGCCGCCTGCATGATGCCGAGCGGGCCGGCGGCGAGCACGACGCGCTCATAATCGAGGCCGGACATCAGCACGTTGACGCCCTTGCCCTCCTGGCCGAGCACGTTCTCCTCGGGCACCTCGCAATCCTCGAACACCAGTTCGCAGGTGTCGGAGCCGCGCATGCCGAGCTTGTCGAGCTTCTGCGCCGTCGAAAAGCCCTTGAAATCCTTCTCGATCAGGAAGGTGGTGATGCCGCGCGGGCCGGCATTCATGTCGGTCTTGGCGTAGACGACGAGGGTATCGGCCTCCGGCCCGTTGGTGATCCACATCTTGCTGCCGTTGAGGATGTAGCGGTCGCCCTTCTTGTCGGCGCGGGTCTTCATCGAGACCACATCGGAGCCGGCGCCCGGTTCCGACATGGCAAGCGCGCCGACATGCTCGCCGGAGATCAGCTTCGGCAGGTAGCGGCGCTTCTGCTCGTCGGTGCCGTTGCGGCGGATCTGGTTGACGCAAAGATTGGAGTGGGCGCCATAAGAAAGCCCGACCGAGGCGGAGGCGCGGCTGACTTCCTCCATGGAGATGCAATGCTCCAGATAGCCGAGCCCGGAGCCGCCATAGTCCTCCTCGACGGTAATGCCATGCAGGCCGAGTTCGCCCATTTCCGGCCACAGATCGCGGGGAAAGGTATTGGTTTTGTCGATCTCTTCGGCGCGCGGCGCGATCCGGTCGGAGGCAAAGGCGCGAACGCTGTCGCGCAGCATGTCGGCGGTCTCGCCGAGGCCGAAATCAAGCGTCGGCATGTCATTGGGGATCATGTCTCGTCTCTCCTTAGGCGGCTTTGCCGGTTGCTTGGCGCTTTTCGCAAATGGACAGGCCGTTGGATTGCGCCCATGAGGCTATTGCCGTTCGATCAGGGGAATTTGGGATTGCATTGATAACTCTCCGTCGTCATTGCCCGCTTTAGGCGGGCAATCCAATGGCTTACCGGCACCCTGAAGCGCCTGGATTCCTCACGAGCGCGTTGGCCAAGCCGACAAGCCAATGGACCACCCGGATAAACCGGGTGGTGACATCGAGAGGGGGTGCCCACCCGTGTCCACGCGGCACTTCGGTCGAAAAAACGGCATCCGTGCAATTTCCCATGACGTCCTTGTGCAATTAAGCCGAACACCAGCGTTACGAAGCGGGCAATGACGACGACAAGATGTCGATGCCAAAACCGCTTAACCGGCGTACCGGGACAAGCCCGGCAATGACCGGGGGTCATTTACGGTCGCCTCCATTCCCGAATGACTCGATCACCACGCGGATATCGTCCGAAAACGCCACTGCGCGGCGGGCTTCAGTGTCCATGTGGACGCCGGTCAGCTCGGTCACCGCCGCCAGTTCGCCGGTCTCGTCATTCATCATCTCATGCACGAAGCGGATCGACTTGTCGCGGCACTCGACGAGCTTCGTGCGTACCGTGACCACGTCCCCGGCGTGCAGTTCCGCCCTATAGCTGATGCGCTGCTCGACGGCGGCCATGCCGCGGCCCGCTTTTCGGAGGTGGGACGGCGAGAGCCCGAGCCGGGCGAAGAAGCACCACGTCGCCTGGTCGAATTTGCCCACATAGTACATGACGTTCATGTGGCCCATGTGATCGCAATGCCAGGGATAAACGGCGCCGCGATAGGTGATGAGGCCGGCCTCCATTCCCATGTCAGCCGCCCTCCGCCGTCTTCGCGATCGCCTGATCGGACATGCCCGCCATCTGCATCATCGTGTAGAGCGCCGTGGCGACATGGACCTCGACACCATCCTGAACGCCATAGACATCGGCGCGGGCGATCGTCAGCGTGCGTCCGGGCTTGACCACGCGGCCGCGGGCGATCAGCACCTCGCCGGCGGCCGGGGCCAGCAGATTGATCTTGAACTCGGTCGTCAACACGCTCGACTCGGCGGAAAACAGCGAATAGGCGGCATAACCGGCGGCGCTGTCGGCGATCGAGGCGGTGACGCCGGCGTGGAAGAAGCCGTGCTGCTGGCAGAGATCGTCGCGCGCCGGGGTCTCGATATCGACCTCTCCGGGCGCGATATGGGCGAGCCGGGCGCCGAGCAGCGTCATGAAGGATTGCCGGGCGAAGCTGTCCGCGACGCGCGCGGCGAAATCGGGAGTGCGCGGTTCAAACCCCATCATCGTCTCCCGCTTTTGCGGGCCCGCGGGCGCCAAGCGCGTCGAGCCGTTGGCGGCAGCCGGCTTCGACTTCGTTGAGCTCGGAAAGCGTCAGCTCGATATCGCGTTGCTTTTGCATCAATTCGGCCCGCCGGTCGGCAATCTTGTCGACCAGCAGCAGAAGCTGCCCGGTTTCGCCGGGCGGCGCGCGATACATGTCGACGATTTCGCGGATCTCGGCGAGCGTGAAGCCGAGCCGCTTGCCGCGCAGGATCAGCTTCAGCCGGGTCCGGTCGCTGGAGCGATAGAGCCGCTGGCGGCCGCGCCGGATCGGCGAAATCAGGCCCTCGGTCTCGTAAAAGCGCAGGGTCCGCGTCGACACGTCGAATTCGCGGCAGAGATCGGTAATGCTGCAGAGCGGTTTCAAAAATGAGCCCTCGATTGGGGTGTTTTCTGCAATTATTTTGACTTTTACGTAAAAGTCAATAGGATGATAATAGAGAAATTATTACAACAATTTGGACACCTCACCGGCTCAGGTCGGTGGCTTCGGGTTGCGGCTGAAAGCCGGATCGGTCGGCAGACGGATACCACCGCCGACACCATCCCCGTCATTGCGACCCCGGCGGAAGCCGGGGGAAGCAATCCAGGGCCGAATTCCTCCTTCATCTGTAGACTGGATCGCCACGGCCACTTCGTGGCCTCGCGATGACGTTCTCCTTTGGTCCATCACCTGAAGGCGAGGGATTTACCAACTCACCCTGACCCTCTCCCCACCGGCAGAGAGGGCACGAAAACCGCAAGGCATTGAAAGACTTCACCTCTCGCCATCCGCGGAGAGGGAGAAATTTGCGACTGCAGCGGCTTTCAGCCCTCGCCCCCTTTGGGATTGCTCTTCGAAATCGGGGCGTTAGGCGGTGGCGGCAGTCAGTTTCATTGCGGAAAAGCCCTATTGGATTCCCGCCTTCGCGGGAACGACGAATACGTGGTGGACATGCTGGTCATCCGAATTCTCCAGAGTCACTCACCATTGTCCTCCGTCGCCCCGCTTCTTCCGTCACTTACGCAATTTCCTCCGTCACCCCGGTGAAGACGGGGGTCCATTGGGGCGGTTCGGCAAATGGCCGGGTTTGCGGTCAGGCCTTATCGAAGTCCCGCTTTCAGCCCTCGCCCCCTTTGGGGGAGAGGGCGGCGCGAAGCGCCGGGTGAGGGGGCGGGCGTCGAAGACTTCGGCGGCACACGCACTCATCAATGGGCAGGGCGCCCGTGCCCGGTTTCGCGACCAATTGCCGCTCGTTGCCGGCAACTTGGCCGCTTTCGGCGGAATTCCGGGCAATTGCCGCGAATTCGAGTGTCATCCGTCTTTCATGCTTCCACTTTATCCGCAGGACGACGACCACAGGACAATCGATTCGCAACCGTTAAGAGGAGTGGAGTGTTGGACGCAGTCGCGATCGCTTCACGCAAGGCGTCGGCGTCGAGGATCCGGGCGGCGCTCGGGGCAGACAGCGCCAGGCCCAATGCCGGCATGCTCGACAGGCTGTTTACGATGGCGTTCACCGGCCTCGTCTATCCGCAGATCTGGGAGGACCCGGAAGCCGACCTCGACGCACTCGAGATCGAGCCGGACAACCATCTGGTGACGATCTCGTCGGGCGGCTGCAACGTCATGTCCTACCTGTCCGCGGCGCCATGCAAAATCACCGCGGTCGACCTCAACCCGGCCCATATCGCGCTGACCCGATTGAAGCTCGCCGCCGCCCGGAACCTGCCCGACTATGCGGCGTTCCGGCGGTTCTTCGCCGAGCCGCGCCAGCCCGACAACATTGCCGCGTTCGACCGCTGCCTCGACCGCGCCCTTGACCCGGCGACCCGCAGCTATTGGCAGCGGCGGCGCCTCGGCCGCCGGCGCATCGCGGCGTTTTCCGGCAATTTCTACACCAAGGGGCTGCTCGGCCGCTTCATCGGCGCTGCCCACAAGGTGGCGCGCCTATACGGCATCGATCCGCGGATCATGCTCACGGCCGGCGATCGCGATCAGCAGATCGAGATTTTCGATGCCCAGATCGCGCCGCTGTTCGACCGGCGCTTCCTGCGCTGGCTGACCGGCCGGACGATCTCGCTCTACGGCCTCGGCATTCCGCCGGCGCAGTATTCAGCACTCGCCGGGGACCGCCACATGGCCGATGTGCTGCGCGACCGTCTGCGCCGGCTGGCCTGCGATTTCGACCTTTCCGACAATTATTTCGCCCATCAGGCCTTCGGCCGGCGCTATTCGACCGACGCCGACGAGGCGCTGCCGCTCTATCTCCGGCAATCCCGGTTCGGGGCGCTGCGCGCGCGGGCGGAAGAGGTCAGTGTGCTGCACCGGTCGATGACCGATTTTCTTGCCGATCAGCCGCCGGAAAGCGTCGACCGCGTGGTCCTGCTCGACGCCCAGGACTGGATGAGCGACGAGCAATTGAACGCGCTCTGGTACGAGATCACCCGCACCGCCAGGCCGGGCGCCCGGGTGATTTTCCGCACCGCGGCTGAGCCGGACCTGCTTCCCGGCCGCGTCGACGACGATATTCTCGGCCGCTGGCGCTACGACGCGGAAACCTCCGCCGCGGTCCATGAGCGCGACCGCTCGGCGATCTATGGCGGTTTCCATCTCTACAGGCTGCGGGGGCTCGACGCATGACGGCCGCCGCGCGGACCCCGCATCGCCAATTGATGGACCGGACCTACCGGTATCAGCGCCATATCTACAATGCGACGCGCAAATATTATCTGTTCGGCCGCGACCGGCTGATCGCCGAACTCGATCCGCCGGTAAATGGACGGGTGCTTGAAATCGGCTGCGGCACCGGGCGCAATCTGATCGAAATCGCCCGCCGCCACCCGACGACCCGGCTCTACGGCATCGATATCTCGACCGAAATGCTCGCCACAGCGAGGGCCGCGATCGGCCGCGCCGGGCTGGCCGAGCGGATCACGCTTGCCGAGGCCGACGCGGCGGCGACCGATCCGCGCTTTCCCTTCCGCCTCGACGGCTTCGACCGCATCGCCTTTTCCTACACGCTGTCAATGATCCCCGACTGGCGTTCGGCGCTGACCCGGGCGGCGAACGGGCTCGCGCTTGGCGGGCGCCTGCACATCGTCGATTTTGGCGCGCAGCGCGATCTGCCGGCCGTCTTCCGACGGCTGCTGTTCGCCTGGCTTTCGCTCTTTCACGTCGCGCCGCGCGCCGGCGAGTTCGCTGCCGCGCTCAGGGCCCTGGCCGAAGTGCGGGGATGCGATGTCGACATTCGCGCCTTCGGCCGCGGCTATGCGTTTCTGGCCACGCTGTCGCGCCCGGCGACAGCAGGCAGATAATCCCCGGATGCGGATTGGAACGGCGAATGCCCAAAGACGATCAAATTGAGCCGTTGGAAGACCTCACCACGCGCCACTACCGCGCCATCTTCCTGTCCGATATCCATCTCGGCACGCGCGGCTGCCAGGCAGCGCTGCTGCTCGAATTTCTGCGCTTCCACGACGCCGATCTCATCTACCTCATCGGCGACATCGTCGACGGCTGGCGGCTGCGCCGGTCGTGGTACTGGCCGCAGGCCCACAACGACATCGTCCAGAAGATCCTGCGCAAGGGCCGCAAGGGCGCGCGCATCATCTATGTTCCGGGCAATCACGACGAGTTCCTGCGCGATTATCTCGACGGCCATTTCGGCAGCATCCGGATCGTCGGCCGCGCCGTCCATGAGGGGCTCGACGGCAAGCGGCATCTGATCCTCCACGGCGACGAGTTCGACGTGGTCGTCCGCCATGCCCGCTTTCTCGCCATTCTCGGCGACTGGGCCTACGATCTCGCTTTAAAAGCCAACACCACTTTTAACATCGTCCGGCGCTGGCTCGGATTTCCCTACTGGTCGCTGTCGGCCTGGGCCAAGCTCAAGGTCAAGAACGCGGTCAACTTCATCGGCGAATTCGAGCGCGTCGTCGCCGAGGAGGCCAGGCAAAACGGCGTCGACGGGGTCATCTGCGGCCACATCCACCACGCCGCGATCCATGACGACTATGGCATTCGCTACATGAACACCGGCGACTGGGTCGAAAGCTGTACGGCAATCGTCGAAACCCTCGACGGCGCGTACCGGATCATCCGCTGGAGCGAAATCTACCAGAAGCACGTGCTGGCCGCGGCGACGAGGAAGCCGCTGGAGGCCGCTTGATGCGGATAGCGCTGGTTTCCGACGCCTGGGCGCCGCAGGTCAACGGCGTCGTTCGCACGTTTCAAAATCTGCAGCACGAGCTGGATCAGCGCGGCATCGAGGTCGTTCCGATCGTGCCGAGCCAGTATCGGACGCTGCCGCTGCCGACCTATCCGGAAATCCGGCTCGCGCTCGCCCCGCCCGGCGCAGTCGGGCGACGGCTGGGCGAAGTCGACCCGGAGCATATCCATATCGCCACCGAGGGCCCGCTCGGCATTCTGGCGCGCCGCTGGTGCCTCAAAAAGCGGCGCAGTTTCACCACCAGCTTCCACACCCGCTTTCCCGAATATGTGTCGGCGCGGCTGCCGATACCCGAGGGACCGATCTATCGCTGGCTTGCGCGGTTTCATAATGCCGGCACCTGCTGCATGGTGGCGACCGCGAGCCTGGCGCGGGAACTGGACGCGCGCGGCTTTGCCCATATCTGCCGTTGGAGCCGCGGCGTCGATACCGATCTCTATCGTCCGCGCGAACACGCGATCCTCGACCTGCCGCGGCCGGTATTCCTCTATGTCGGCCGCGTCGCCGTGGAGAAGAATATCGAGGCTTTCTTAAAGCTCGATCTGCCCGGAACCAAACTCGTCGTCGGCGACGGGCCGGCGCGCGAGACGCTGATTTCCCGTTTCCCCGATGCGGTGTTCGTCGGCAGCAAGGTCGGCGAGGAGTTGGCCGCCCATTATGCGTCGGCCGACGTGTTCGTGTTCCCGAGCCTGACCGACACCTTCGGCGTCGTCTTGCTTGAAGCGCTCGCTTCCGGCCTGCCGGTCGCCGCCTATCCGGTGACCGGCCCGCTCGACGTGATCGGCGACAGCGGCGTCGGCGTGCTCGATGATGATCTGGGTGCGGCGGCGCTTGCCGCACTCGACATTTCCGGCGACCGCTGCCGCGACTACGCGATGACGTATACCTGGGCGCAGTCGGCCGACATGTTCCTCGCCAACATCACGACGTCCTATACCGATGAGTGCCCGGAGCCGGGATAGAATTTCCCGCGAAAAGGTATTGCTGGCCGGTATAAACTCGATGAGACCGGTTAAGCCGTTGAATATGTGGATTTATCACGGAATTGCGCCGGTATGAACATGGTCGGAGAGGCGTTCCGCGTGAACGACGCCGCCCCACCACCGGCGTCATTGCCGGGTTTGTCCCGGCAATCCAAACTGACTTTGTTTTCAGACTGTCAGGCCCCATGGATCACCGGGACAAGCCCGGTGATGACAGGGGAGAGGAACTGCGAAACGGAGCACAGGAACTGAAACCGGATTGCCCATTTGGCTCCCAATCCGCACCTTCCCCGCGAAAGCGGGGAACCATTGGCGTCGGCGACAAATTCCTGGCCCAATTGATAAATTCGAGACATCGCCCGGATCTGGGCCGACATACCGTGTTGAGCGGGGCAGAAGACTCCCGCTTCCGCGGGAGCGGTGGGTGGTGTGGACGCTTGCGTGAAAGACGCCGCCCCACCACCGGCGTCATTGCCGGGTTTGTGGTTTAGGCAATTTGGGATGGTTTCGATCCCTCCTCCATCGTCGTTGCCCGGTTTATCCGGGCAATCCAATGGCTTTTCGGCATTCAGAAGCGCTTGAGCTTCTTCACAAATGCGTTGGCAAGTCGACGGGCCAATGGACGCCCGCTTTCGCGGGCGAGGTGGGAATTTCCGGAGGTCGCAGAAGATTTGCCTCTCTGCGACGGATCGAAGACGCGTCCCACGCCCCGCCCGCACAAAGGTGAGAAACCGGCGCCGATAGGGTATATGTCGCGAAGTCGATCGAAACCGCGGAAACGGCCGTCATCATGCAGCATCTTCTCATCGTCGCAGCCGGCGGCGCGGTCGGCGCCGCGCTCCGCCATCTGGTCAATATGTGGACCTTGCGGGCGTTCGGTCCCGGCTTTCCCTGGGGCACGCTGACCGTCAACATCCTCGGCTCGCTGCTGATGGGCGTCTTCATCGAACTGCTGGCGCTGAAATTCCAGGGCTCGGCCAATATACGGCTGCTGGTCGCCACCGGCATGCTCGGCGGCTTCACCACCTTCTCCGCCTTTTCGCTCGACCTTGTCGTGATGATCGAGCGCGGCGCGACGATGACGGCGGCCGCCTATATCGGCACGTCGGTGTTCGGCGCCGTCTTCGGCCTCTATCTCGGCCTCAGGCTGGTGCGCATGGTGCTCATGTGAGCGGCGTCGAGATCCGCGAGGTCGCGGCCGGCGATGACGGCATCCGGATTGATCGCTGGTTCAAGGCGCACTATCCGGGGCTCTCTTTCGGCCGGCTGCAGAAGCTGATGCGCACCGGCCAGATCCGGCTTGACGGCGGGCGGACCCGGCCCGGCGAACGGATCGCCGTCGGCCAGAAGATCCGGGTGCCGCCGATCGACCTCGAGGCGGCACCGAAACCGCCGAAAAAGCCGAACAAAGCGGACGCCGACTTTGTCCGGTCGCTGATCCTGCACGAGGACGACGAACTCTTTGTCCTCAACAAGCCTTGTGGCCTCGCGGTGCAGGGCGGCAGCGGCACGTCCCGGCATCTCGACGGGATGCTCGGCGCGCTCGCCGGGCGAAACGGCGAGCCGCCGCGCCTCGTCCACCGGCTCGACCGGGATACCGCCGGGGTGATCGTGCTTGCCCGCCGCCGCGTGGTCGCCGCCGAACTCTCGCGCACGTTCCGCTCCCGCGCGGCGCGCAAGATCTACTGGGCGCTGGTGACCGGCGTGCCGAAGCCAGCCCAGGGCCGGATTTCGGTGGCGCTCGCCAAGACGCCGGGGCCGCAGGGCGAGCGGGTGGCAACCGTCGACGGTGAGGACGAGGCGGCGCAGCACGCCGTTACCTATTACGCCGTCGTCGACAAGGCGGCGCAGCGCTTCGCCTGGCTCAGCCTGAAGCCGGTCACCGGACGCACCCATCAGCTCCGCGTCCACTGCGCTCATATCGGCCATCCGATCGTCGGCGATCCGAAATATGGCGAACGGCATGTCGCCGATCCGGAGCGCGATCCGCTCGGCGGCCTCGACAACAAACTGCATCTGCTGGCGCGGCGGATCGTGCTGCCGCATCCCACCGGCGGCACCCTCGACGTCACCGCCCCCTTGCCCGAGCACATGCAGCGCAGTTTTGACCGACTCGGCTTCGATGTGTCGGATTATGACGCCAAGGCGCACGACAAGGATCTTTGAGCGTTTGCGCGCCGACGGTCCTTGCTGACAATGCATGCGGCCGGTGCGCCGATTGGCGGCAGCGCCGGCGTCGATGCCGTGGCCTATACTCCGGGCTCGCGGCCGACCGCTGGCCGGCGCGGGGCCGCCACGGGGGAAAGCCGGGCAGGGGGCGCACCATGAAGTTTCTGTCAACGATCGCCGCCGGTATTCTCGGGGCACTGGTGGTCATGAACGCCGCGCATGCGGCGAACGGGGTCACGCCGGTCGACATTGCCTCGATCCTCGAGCGCTTCAAATTCCCCGTCCAGTTCGGCGTCAGCGAGGCCGGCTCGCCGACGATTGAAACCGATTTCGGCGATCTGCCGACGACGCTTCAATTCGGCGATTGCGACGGCGAGCCGACGACCTGCCTCGATATCGCCTTCATCGCCACATTCGACGACGTTGAAGCGCCGCCGCTGGTCGAGATCCTCAAGCGCAATACCGCCTGGCTGTTCGTCCGCCATTTCCTCGATGCGTCCGGCGTTCCGGGCGTTGAGATGGATGTCACCTTCGTCTCGGGCGACCCGGACCTCCGGTTTTCCGCTGCGATCGATATCTGGCGCGAGATCGCCGGGGCGCTCGCCGACGGCTATCCGGCCGATCCGGGCGACGAGGTGATGGCGGACGAGGTTCTCGATTCGGCCATGACCACGTCGCCGCCGAAGGTCGAGGCGCTGCTCGGGCGCGACGACAGCATTGCCGAGGACCGGCGCCTCAAGATCGTCAACATCGATACCCTGGCCGAGATATTCGGCGATCTCGGTCACGAGACCAGGCGGCTGGAGGGCGACGATTCGCGGCTGTGGGTGACGATCGACGGCATGCGGGTGCTCGCCGGCGTCCAGCTCTGCCATATCCGCATGCAGCATTGCGGCGCCATGACGTTTTTCCTGGTGCGTCCTCTGGAGCCGATCCACACGCCTCAAATATTGAATGATTTCAATATAACAGAGTGGTTTATTGCAGCGATACCTTATGACGAAAAGCAATTGGTCCTGACCATGGAAGTGCTGACCTTCGACGGGCTCAGCCGCACCGACATGGCCCGCTATATCGATATCTGGAAAGCAAATGTGGACGGCTTCGACGCCTTCGTGAAAGATAACGCGGAGTAGCGCGACCGGGCACCGAGAATTGCGGCGGCACGGTGTGCGGGTCGAAACTGCTGGAGTGAAGCGCGCACCGTCATGACCGAGATCGCCGCCTATCTCGCGCTCGTCGGGCTCGTCGCCCTGACCGTGCTGATCGTCTGGTTCGGCCGGCGCTATTTCGTCATCGCCGCGCCGCGGCGCGACGACCGGCACATCGTCGATGCGTTGAATGCGCTGAAAGAGGAGGTGGCGCGGACCAACGCGCTGCTCGAGCGCCTGAACGAGCGCGAAGGCGGCGGGAACGCGCGGGAATGACGCCGCCGAAGCCGGGACGGGCGCCCGCGAGCGCCGCCCTCGACGCGACCGCGGCTGCGACGCTCATCGTGCTGTGCCTGACCTGGGGCCTGCAGCAGGTCGCGATCAAGGTCGCCAATGAGGGCGTGCAGCCGGTGCTTCAATCGGGCATCCGCTCCGCCGGCGCGACCATTCTCGTCTTCATGTGGTGCCAGGCGCGGTCTGTGCCGCTGTTCGACCGCGACGGAACCCTGTGGTGGGGCATTGCCGCCGGACTGCTGTTCGGCATCGAGTTTCTGCTGATCTATTGGGGGCTCACCTTCACCAATGCGTCGCGGGCGCCGATCTTCATCAATTTCGCGCCGTTCGTCGTCGCCATCGGCAGCCATTTCTTCATCACCGGCGAGCGCCTGACCGGTGTCCGCCTGGTCGGACTGAGCGCCGCCTTTGCCGGCATCGTCATCGCCTTTGGCGACGGTTTCGTCGCCTATACGCCGGAGGCGGTGTTCGGCGACGCGCTCTGTCTCATCGGCGCGGTCTTCTGGGGGGCGACGACGGTGCTGATCAAGGCATCGCCGCTGGCCGTCGTTCGCCCGGAAAAGACGCTGCTTTACCAGCTTGCGGTCTCCGCCGTGCTGTTGTTTGCGGCGGCGCCGCTTTTCGGCGAGATGACGATCACCGACACGCGGCCGCTGATCATGCTGTCGCTCGCCTACCAGACGATCATCGTCGCGGCGATCAGCTATCTCGTCTGGTTCTGGCTGGTGCGGCACTATTCGGCGCCGCGGATCGCTTCCTTCACCTTTCTGACGCCGCTGTTCGGCGTCCTCTTCGGCGCATTGCTGCTGCAGGAGCAGGTGACCTGGACGCTGCTCCTGGCCCTCGCGCTCGTCGCCTTCGGTATCTATATCGTCAACAGGCCGGCGCGGGGGTGAGACGGTTCGGCTCATCGACGGCCTCAATTTATTCCGCTTGAATGGCGAAATTGGAAACGCTCAAGAATAACGATGTATCTGGTCCTGTTCGATTGTGACGGAACGCTGGTGGACAGCCAGCATCTGATCGTCGAAGCGATGATGCGGACATTCCACCGGCACAAGCTGTCGGCGCCGCATCGCGACGACGTGCTGGAGGTCATCGGCCTGTCGCTGCCCCAGGCGATCAGCCGGCTGGTCGCGCCGGGCGAGGCGGTGCGCCTTACCGACGTGGTCGAAACCTACCGCAACAATTTCGCGGCAATGCGCCAGGACCCGCACCATTCCGAATGCCTGTTTTCCGGCGCCCTCGAAGCGATCGACTTTCTCGACGAGCGCGAGGAGGTGCTGCTCGGGATCGCCACCGGAAAATCGCGCCGCGGCGTCGACACCATGCTCGCGGCGACCGGCCTCAACGGCCGCTTCAACACCATCCAGACCGCCGACACCTCGCCCTCCAAGCCCGATCCGACGATGGTGCGCCGGGCGATCGCCGAAACCGGCGTCGAGAAGGAAAACACCATTGTCGTCGGCGACACCGCCTATGATATGGAAATGGCCAAGGCCGCCGGCGTCACCGGCATCGGCGTCGCCTGGGGCAACCATACCAAAGATGCGCTGATGGCCGCCGGCGCCTTCGCCGTGGTCGAGGACTTCGAGGATCTGGTGCCGGCGCTGGAGGAGTTCTTCTGGACCCATGGATGCTGACGATCCGACGCGGCGCGCCCGGGCCCAGGCCCGGCCGGCACCGCCGCGCCGTTTCTTCAAGACCGCGACCGTCGCCGAGACCCCGGACGGCTTCGTGCTCACTCTCGACGGCCGGTCGGCGCGGACCCCGGCGAAACGGCCGCTGTCGACGCCCCATGTGAAGCTGAGCCAGGCGGTCGCCCTGGAATGGCAGGGGCTGGGCGAGGTCATCGATCCCCTGGCGCTGCCGATCACGCGCATCGTCAATGTCGCGATCGACGGCGTCGGCGACGATATGGAGGCGGTCGCGGCGGATATCCTCGACTTTGCCGGCAGCGATCTCCTCTGCTATCGCGCGCTTGAGCCCGACAGGCTGGTCGCGCACCAGCAGGCGGCGTGGGACCCGGTTCTCGCCTGGCTCAAGCAGGAACTCGGTGTCGATTTCGCCGTCGCCGGCGGCATCCGCCATGTCGAGCAGACGGCGGCGGCGCTGGCGCGGTTTTCCGCCGCGCTCGACTACCTCGTCGGCGGCGATCCGTTCCGGCTGACGGCGCTTCACACGATCACCACGCTGACCGGATCGGCGGTTCTGGCGCTGGCCGCAGGCCACGGCCGGCTGTCGACGGAAGCGGCCTGGCAGGCGGCGCATGTGGACGAGGATTGGCAGATCGCGCAATGGGGCGAGGACGCGGAGGCGGCCCGCCGGCGCGCGGCGCAAGCTTGCGAAATGCAGGCCGCCGTCGAGGTGCTCGCGCTGACGTCTGCTTAAGCCGAACGACGGCGTTTACCGCTTTCGCATCGCAGTATAAAACGATCCCTGCCGGATCGGGCCGGCCGGCGTCTCGCGCGGACGCATCGACGGGACCCGGCGATATCCCTTCTTTCGGCGAGGTGAGGAATTGTTCAGAAAAATCCTGATTGCCAATCGCGGCGAAATCGCCTGCCGGATCATCAAGTCGGCGAAGAAGATGGGCATTGCAACGGTCGCGGTCCACTCCGATGCGGACAAGGACGCGATGCATGTGGAAATGGCCGACGAAGCCGTCCTTATCGGCCCGGCGCCGGCGGCCGAATCCTATCTGGTCATCGACAAGATCATTGCCGCGTGCAAGGACACCGGCGCCGAAGCCGTGCATCCCGGCTACGGCTTCCTTTCGGAGAACGCGGCGTTCGCCCGGGCGCTCGCCGACGCCGGCATCGCCTTCATCGGCCCCAATGTGGCGGCGATCGAGGCGATGGGCGACAAGATCGAATCGAAGAAATTCGCCAGCGCCGCAAAGGTCAGCACGGTGCCAGGCCATCTCGGCGTCATCGAGACGCCCGAGGAGGCGGTGAAGATCGCCGACGACATCGGCTATCCGGTGATGATCAAGGCCTCGGCCGGTGGCGGCGGCAAGGGCATGCGCATCGCCTGGACCGAGGCGGAGGTCGCCGACGGCTTCGACCGCGCCCGCTCGGAAGCGAAATCCTCTTTCGGCGACGACCGCGTCTTTATCGAAAAGTTCATCGTCGAGCCGCGTCACATCGAAATCCAGGTGCTCGGCGACAAGCACGGCAACGCCATCTATCTGAACGAGCGCGAGTGCTCGATCCAGCGCCGGAACCAGAAGGTGATCGAGGAGGCGCCGTCGCCGTTTCTCGACAAGAAGACCCGCAAAGCGATGGGCGAACAGGCCCTGGCGCTCGCCCGCGCCGTCGACTATGAGAGCGCCGGCACGGTCGAATTCATCGTCGACAAGGACCGCAATTTCTACTTCCTGGAGATGAACACGCGGCTGCAGGTCGAGCACCCGGTGACCGAGCTGATCACCGGCATCGATCTGGTCGAGCAGATGATCCGGGTGGCCGCCGGCGAGACGCTTTCGATCACCCAGGATCAGGTCAAGATCGACGGCTGGGCGATCGAGAGCCGCATCTATGCCGAGGACCCGTTCCGCAACTTCATGCCGTCGATCGGGCGCCTGGTCCGCTACCGGCCACCGAGCGAGGGGCGCCATGACGGCTATCTGGTGCGCAACGACACCGGCGTCGTCGAGGGCTCAGAAATCTCCATGTTCTACGACCCGATGATCGCCAAGCTGTGCGTCCACGCCGCGACCCGATCGGCGGCGATCACCGGCATGAGCGAGGCGCTCGACGCGTTCTTTATCGACGGGATTGAGCACAATATCCCGTTTCTCTCCGATCTGATGCGCCATGCCCGCTGGCGCGAGGGGCGGCTGTCGACGAGCTTCATCGCCGAGGAATATCCCGACGGCTTCACCGGCGGCCATCTCGATGCCGAGGCCGAGTTGCTGCTCTCCGCCGTGGCGGCGTCGGTGGAGCTGTCGAACCGCTACCGCTTCGAGGACAGCGCCGAGCGCCATTTCGCGCCGCGCGAGCAGCGCATGGACTGGGTGGTTCGGCTCGACGGTCATCCGGTCGAGATCCACCTGCCGGCCGGCTTCCTGCCGGCGCCGATCGAGTGCGAGATCGTGTTCGGCGCCGATGGCAGCAATCAGGCGGTCCGCTCCGATTGGCGGCCGGGCGACCTTTTGTGGGAAGGCACCGTCGGCGAGCGCCGGTTGACCGTCCAGGTTCGCCGGTCACTGAACGGCTGGCGGCTGACCTGGCGCGGGATCACGGTCACCGCCGAGGTGATGACCGAACGCATCGCCGAACTCGCAACGCTGATGCCGGAAAAGGTGCCGCCCGACACCTCCAAGATGCTGCTTTGCCCGATGCCCGGCCTCGTCGTCTCGATTGCGGTCGCCGAGGGCCAGGAGGTCAAGGCCGGCGAGACGCTGGCGATCGTCGAGGCGATGAAGATGGAGAACGTGCTGCGGGCCGAGCGCGATCTGACGGTCGCTGCGATCAAGGCCGAGCCGGGCGACAGCCTCGCCGTCGATGCGGTCATCATGGAGTTCGAGTAGGGCCCGGAGCTTTTGTCCCCCTCACCCTGGCCCTCTCCCCGGCGGGGAGAGGGGACACGTGTGGTTGGCGCCACGCGCAATTCCACCTCTCCCTTGAGGGAGAGGTCGGCCGAAGGCCGGGTGAGGGTGGAAGGGGTTGATTCTGAAACGGTCTATCGACCCCGCTCAGGCGGTCGGCTCGACCTCGCGCAGCGAGCTGACGAGGCGGAAGGCCTCGGTCCGGCTCAGCCCCTTGCCGAGCCTGGCGAGCCGGATCGCCGGCTGGATGCGCGGCGAGAGGCGCGCCAATGCGGCGATGGAATCGTCGATCAGTCCGTAATCGTCATGGCCAAGAAAGAGGCGCAACGCCGTGGCGATCGTCTGCGGCCGCTCGCCGGTCTCGAAATCGGTCTGGGTCAGCGGCACGATGGTCTTTTCGATCACCACTGCCGGGCGCAGCGACAGCGTTCGTGGATTGCCGCCCGCGGCAACGTCGACGATGATCGCCTCGATTGCGAGCAGCGGCACCTCGATCTCCTCGATCACCTGGCCGCGGCGGCTGTGGCGCAGCCCGAAGGCACCGTTTTCCAGATCGAAGACGGCGATCGATTCCGTCTGGGTCCGGCGCACCAGCCAGAAGAAACCGAGGGCGAGGCCGAGGGTGGCGAGGATCGGCAGCGGCGAGGTCGTTCCGGTGAAGAACCAGATGAACAGGGCAAGCACGAGGATGCCGCCGACAATGGCGGCGAAGATCCGCGTCGTGCGTTCTCCGTCATGGCGGAAAATCAGCCGTTCTGTTCCGTCGCGTCTTAAATCCATCGATCCGGTCCACAATGCATCGACCGTCATAACACGAAAATCGTTCTCTGCGGGAAGGGTTCTCGCGATAGAGCGCTTTTCGTTTGAACTGAATCCACACTACACGATACAGCAGCGTATTTCCGTCCTGCCGGGTTTGTCCGGTTTCGGCAATTTGGGATGGTTTCGATCCCTCTTCCGTCGTCATTGCCCGCTTCATGCGGGCAATCCAATGGCGGTCCCGCACCCAGAAGCGCTTGAGTTTTTCGCCACTGCGTTGGCAAGTTGACGGGCCAATGGACCGCCCGGATAAACCGGGCGGTGACGAGGGAGAGGTGGTGGCGATGATGTTTGTGTCGTTTAGCGTAGTGTGAATTCAATCGCTTAAAGCGCTCTATCTCTTTGTTTTGTCGCGTATTCTTATCCGAAAACCGGTTCCCACCCCGGTTCAGGCCCGGAGCAGGCTTTTTCGGGAATACGCGATAGTATCGGCGCGTGCTTCAGTCCGTTGCGTTGACACGGAAAATTCAGGCGTCGGGCGCCCAAGACGGCCGGGAGGGCAGCGATGAGATCGGTTCATGTGGTCATCCGCGGCCGGGTGCAGGGGGTTGCGTACCGGGTCTGGACGCGCCGCACCGCCGCCGCACTCGGGCTTTCCGGTTGGGTGCGCAACCGCGCCGACGGCACGGTGGAGGCGGTCTTTGCCGGCCCCGAGACCGCCATTGAAGAGATGATCGCGGCGTGCCGTCGCGGACCGGCTGGCGCCCGGGTCGACGCCATCGAGCGGCGCGATGCCGCAACGGCCGAAATCCCCACCCGCCCGGGCTTTGAGGTTGCGCCGACGGCGTGAGTGGCCCGGAAACCTGAAAGAGGACGGAATGGCGGCACAACCGACGATCCTGGTGACCCGCAAGCTGCCCGAGGCGGTCGAGGCGCGGCTTCAACGCGACTATGCGGCACGGCTCAATCCCGACGACACCGTCTTCAGCGCCGACGAACTGATCAGCCGCGCCGCAGGCGCCGACGGCCTGCTCGTCTGCCCGACCGACAAGCTGTCGGCGGCGGTGATCGAAAGGCTTCCGCAGAGCATCCGGATCGCCGCCAGCTTCTCGGTCGGCTACGACCACATCGACATTGAGGCGGCGCAGGCGAGGGGGCTCGTCGTCACCAACACGCCGGACGTGCTGTCCGACGCCACCGCCGAAATCGCCATCCTGCTGATGCTCGGCGCGGCGCGGCGGGCCGGGGAGGGGGAGCGGCTGGTGCGCGCCGACGGCTGGACAAGCTGGAGCCCGACCTTCATGCTCGGCCGCCAGGTCACGGGCCGGCGCTTCGGGGTGCTCGGCATGGGCAAGATCGGCCGGATTACCGCCGAACGCGCCCGAAGTTTCGGCATGGAGATCCACTACCACAACCGAAACCGGCTCGATCCGGCGCTTGAGGCCGGCGCCATCTTCCACGACACGGTGGATGACCTGCTGCGCCACGCCGACGTTCTGTCGATCCACTGCCCGGCGACACCGGAGACCGACCGGCTGATCAATGAACGGACATTGGCGCTGCTGCCGGCGGGCGCCATCGTCGTCAACACCGCCCGCGGCAACGTCATCGACGACGCGGCGTTGATCGATGCGCTGCGTTCGGGCCGGCTTTATGCCGCCGGCCTCGACGTCTTCAACAACGAGCCGGCGATCCATCCGGGCTACCGGACGCTCGACAACGCGTTTCTGCTGCCGCATCTGGGCAGCGCCACGGTCGAGACCCGCGACGCCATGGGCTTCCGCGCGCTCGACAATCTCGATGCGTTCTTTGCCGGGAAGGCGCCGGTTGACCGGGTCACGTGAAGCCGGATCGCGGTGATAAACCGAAAGCTATTTCGACAGCGCGGCGAGGGCCGCCTCGATCTCCTCGACGATCGCCTCCGCGTCGTTCTCGATCGAAAAGGTCGCTACCGGCTCGTCGGCTGCCGGGCGTTCGAGCGCGGCAAGCTGGCTGTCGAGGAGGCTCGGCGGCATGTAATGGTCCTTTCGGGCGCTGATGCGCTTGAACAGCGTTTCGCGGCTGCCGTCGAGCAGCGCGTAGATCATCGGCAGCCCGACATGTTCGGACAAATGCGATCTGTAGGATCGCTTCAGGGCCGAACACGTGGCGATGACGCCGCCCTCGTTTTCGGCCGCCTGACGCATGGCCGCGCCGAGCGCCTTGAGCCAGGGCCAGCGGTCGTCGTCGGTGAGCGGGATTGCGGCCGACATCTTGTCGATATTGGCTTGCGGGTGAAAGTCGTCGGCGTCGAGAAACGGCAGGTTCTGGCGGCGGGCAAGCGCTTCGCCGATCGTCGTCTTGCCCGATCCCGATACGCCCATGACGACGACGATCGGGCGCCGCTCAAACCGAACAGGTGATACCGCCGTCGACATAGAGAACGTGTCCGTTGACGAAACTCGAAGCCTCGGAACTTAAGAAAACGCAGGCGCCGACAAGCTCGCTCACATCACCCCAGCGGCCGGCCGGCGTGCGGGTGCAGAGCCAGGCGGTAAACGTTTGATCGGCGACCAGCGCCGAGGTGAGCTCGGTCTTGAAATAGCCCGGCGCCAGGCCGTTGATCTGAAGGTTGTGGCGGGCCCAGTCCGTGGCCATGCCCTTGGTCAAATTGGCGACCGCGCCTTTCGAGGCGGTGTAGGGCGCAATCGACGGCCGCGCCAACGCCGTCTGCACCGAGCAGATGTTGACGATCTTGCCGCGCTTGCGCCCGATCATGTGTTTCGCGACGGCCTGACCTACATAGAACGCGGCGTTGATGTTCAGCCGCATCATGAAGTCGAACCGGTCGACGGGAAAGTCTTCGAGCGGGGCGCGGAACTGCATGCCGGCATTGTTGACGAGGATGTCGATCGGGCCGGCTTCGGCTTCGAAGCCGTCGATCGTCCGGGTGACGATGTCGGGGTCGGTGACGTCAAAACCGAGTTCGTGCACCGTCGCGCCTTCGCAGCGCAGCTTTTCGGCGGCTGTTTTGAGCCGGATGCCGTCGATGTCGTTCAGAATGATCTCCGCCCCGGCTTCGGCGAGCCCGCGGGCGAGCTCGAAGCCGATGCCCTGGCCGGAACCGGTCACCAGGGCGCGGCGACCGGAAAGCCCGAACAGTTTGTTCAATGTCACAGCGCACCCCCTTCAAAGACCGCGTTCAGAAACCGCTTGCATGTTTCGATGTTATCGATAACATGAAGCAAGAGTGCGGCTGTTGTCAAGCTGTCGGCGACGCGAACCGGACGATCCGGCAGCGCCGGCCGAAGAGGGCGCCGGACGGCGACGGTGCGTTCTCTGGCATCGAGTAGAGCTGCCGAGACGCCGCCTGCGGGAAAGGATTTTTCAAGTGAAATCGGTCGTTTGCTTTGGGGCCAAGGATTTGCGGATCGAAGACCGGGAAACGCCGCCGGTCGGGCCGGACGAGGTTCTGGTCCGCGTCGAGGCGGGCGGAATCTGCGGTTCCGACCTTCACTACTATAATCACGGCGGTTTCGGCGCGATCCGCATTCGCGAGCCGATGATCCTGGGTCACGAGGTCGCCGGCCGGGTGGCGGAAACGGGGGCTGCGGTCGAGCACATCGCCGTCGGCGATCTGGTGGCGGTCAATCCGAGCCGGCCCTGCGGAGATTGCGAATACTGCCGGCGGGCGATGTACAACCAGTGCCTCGACATGCGCTATTACGGCAGCGCCATGCGGTTCCCGCACGTCCAGGGGGCGTTCCGCGAAGCCCTGACGGCAAAGGCCTGGCAGTGCCACAAACTGCCGGACACTGTCAGCGCCCGGGACGCCGCCTTCGCTGAGCCGCTTTCGGTTGCGCTTCACGCCGTGAACCGCGCCGGCGCGCTGATCGGCCGGCGCGTGCTCGTCACCGGAACCGGGCCGATCGGCGCGCTGGTCGTGGCGGTTGCCAAATCCCACGGCGCCTTGCAGGTCGTCGCCACCGATGTCGTCGACGCCGCCCTGGAGCGCGCCCGCGCTGTCGGCGCAGATACCACAATCAATGTCGCGAGCAACGCTTCGGAACTCGACACATTCGCCGAGGGCAAGGGAACTTTCGATATCGTTGTCGAAGCCTCGGGCAATCAGGCGGCCTTGACGTCTGCGCTTAACGTCATCCGGCCGCGCGGCCGCCTCGTTCAGCTCGGCCTTGGCGGCGACGTGTCGATCCCGCAGAACGTCCTTGTGGCCAAGGAGATCGAACTGTGCGGATCGTTCCGGTTCCACGAGGAATTTGCCTGGGCGGTCGAATTGATCGGCGCCGGGCGCATCCCGCTCGCGCCGCTTCTGACCGGCGTCTTTCCGATCGAGGATGCGGTGGCGGCGTTCGAGGCCGCGGGAGACCGTTCGGAATCCATGAAGGTGCAGCTCAGCTTCGGCTGAGACCGGTTGCCGTCGGGTTTTCGCGTTGGCGCATCGCGGCACGCTACACGACACGGCTGTCATCACCACGCGGGATGTGCGGATCAAGACGGCGATCTCAGCCCCCTCACCCTTTCCCTCTCCCCGGCGGGGAGAGGGCACGAAAGCTGCAACGCCTTGAAAAACCTCACCTCTCCCCTCTGGGGAGAGGTCGGCCCGAAGGGCCGGGTGAGGGGATAGGGCGGATGTCAGCTTTCTCTGATTAGCCGCAAATCAAGACGGTAGTGACCATAGTCCCAAAAGTGTCGTGTGGTGTGGCAGCACGGCCCGCGCGCGGAAATCCGCTTTTTTGCGGATGACGATCGGGGATCATCTCGCGGCGATTTTTCGCTTGCATATGAACGATGTTATCGATAACATTTTGGTCGGCATTCGGACCGGTTGACGATATCGGCGGATCATGGGGAGCAGCATCATGGCTGCACAAATGCTGGGATTGATCGGATTGGGCGTGATGGGCCGAAACCTGGCTCTGAACTTCGCGGACGCCGGATTTGGCGTCGCCGCCTTTGATACCTGGGCCGAGGCGCGCAACGGTTTCGCCGCTATTCTCGATGCCGAAAATCCTCCCGATATCGCGCTTTTCGACGAATTGCCGGCAATGGTCGGCGCGCTGCCGACGCCGCGGACCATTCTGATCATGGTCAAGGCGGGCGATCCGGTCGATGCGGTGCTCGGCGAACTGGCGCCGCTCCTGGTGCGCGGCGACACCCTGATCGATGGCGGGAATTCCCATTTTCACGACACGATCCGGCGCGAAGCGGCCTTGGCGGCCGACGGGATCGGCTTTCTGGGGCTTGGCGTCTCCGGCGGTGAATACGGGGCGCGGCATGGCCCGGCGCTGATGGCGGGGGGCTCCACAGAGGCCTACGCGCAGGCACGACCGATGCTTGAGGCGATCGCCGCCCGCTTCGGCAGTGATCCGTGCTGCGCGCTGCTCGGCGAAGGCGGCGCCGGCCATTTCATCAAGATGGTCCACAACGGCATCGAATACGGCCTCATGCAGGCGATCGCCGAGGCCTATGGGCTGATGCGCGATCTCTTCCGTCTCGATCACGCCGACATGTCCGGCATTTTCAGGTGCTGGAACGACACCGAGTTGTCGTCCTATTTGATCGAGATCACCGGAAACATCCTTGAAAAACCCGACGATTTCGGCTCGGGCCCGCTGGTCGAGGCGATACTTGACAAGGCCGGACAGAAGGGGACCGGACGCTGGAGTTCCGAGACTGCGCTGGCGCTTGGCATACCCACATCGACGATTTCGGAGGCGGTATTCGCCCGGGCGATGGCGTCGTTCAAGGACGAGCGCGTCGCGGCGTCTGAAATCCTGCTCGGGCCGTCTTCCGCTATCGGCATCGCTGCGGATGATGCTGCGATCGAGGCGCTCCGCCAGGCTTTGCTCGGCGCCTTCGTGGCGATTTATGCGCAAGGGCTTTCGCTCATCGAGGCGGGCGGCCGCGAGCATGGCTGGCAGATCGACTTGGCCGCCGTCGCCGCCGTCTGGCGCAATGGCTGCGTCATCCGCGCCGCGCTGCTCGACGACGTGGCGAAAGCCTATAGCGACGACGGTGATCTTTCGAACCTGATGTGCGCGCCGCATTTTGCGGAAATCCTGGCCCGAGTTCAGGACGGCTGGCGGCAGACCGTGCAGTCGGCGGTGCGCGCCGGCATGCCGGTGCCCGGGCTCGGCTCGGCGCTGACCTATTTCGACGGCTATCGGCAGACCACTTCATGGGCCAACCTGATCCGGGCGCAACGCGACTGCTTCGGCGCCCATGGCTATGAGCGGCTGGATCGGCCGGGAACGTTTCATACGGAGTGGATGTAGCGGCGCGCTTAGACGAAAGGACACTTAGGCCGGCACCAGGAAGGACCGGCAGGATCGGATCATGACGAAACCACAGGGCAATCCAACGGTGCGGATGAGCGATGTCGCCAAGGCGGCAGGCGTCTCGACCATGACCGTGTCGCGCGCGCTGCGTAAGGACGGCCCGATCAGCGAAGAGACCCGGACACGCATTCTGGACGTCGTGCGCAAGCTCAATTATGTGCCGGACCTGACGGCGGGCAGCCTGTCCTCCAAGAAGTCGGGCTTCGTGACGGTGCTGCTGCCCTCGCTCAACAACCTTCATTTCGCCCAGACGGTCCAGGCCTTGACCGAGACCCTGGAAACGGTCGGCCTGCAGATCCTTCTCGGCTACACCAACTATTGCTCGGACAAGGAAGAAGAGCTGATCGAGCTCATGCTGCGCCGGCGCCCCGAGGCGATCATCCTGTCCTATGACGGCCACACCGAGCGCACCGAGGAACTTCTGAAAAAGGCCTCGATCCCGGTTGTCCAGATCTGGGAGACGCCGGAGCGTCCAATCGAGCACACGGTCGGCTTTTCGAATTTCGATGCCGCCAGGCAGATGACCTGCGCCCTGATCGACCGGGGCTACAGGAAACTGGCCTTTTTGGGCGAGGCGCACGATGCCGGAACCCGCGGCGCCGCCCGCCGCGCCGGCTTCGTTGCGGCGATGGAAGAGGCGGGTCTCTCGCCGCACCGGCTGGTGCGCCACAAGACGCCTCCCGTTTCGATCACCACCGGCGCCGAGGCCGGCCGGATCCTGATGGAGACATATCCCGATACGGATTGCGTGTTCTGCGTCTCGGACCCGGCCGCGTTCGGCGCCATGAGCGCAGTCCTGGAGAGCGGCCGCAAGGTTCCCGACGACATCGCCGTCGCCGGCTTCGGCAATTTCGAGATCTCGCAGTATTCGACGCCGCCGCTTTCGACCGTTGCCGTCGATCCGTGGCGGCTCGGCAGTGCGGCAGCGCAACTGATCCTCAAAGTGCTCGACGCAGCCAAGACGGGCAACGCCCATGCGCTGCCGCCGCAGCATATCGAAACCAAGGTCGAAATGGTGATGCGCGAAAGCTCGTGAAGCGCTTCGGCGCCGCAACCACCACGGTCGGCAACGGCCGACAGGAACAGCGGACAGATGGGACGGAGCCGATCGGCTCAGGGAGCAACGGCAAACACGACGGGACCGGCCAGAAACGTTATCGATAACAATAAGACGTGCCGGGCGTGAACAAGGGACACGGAAATGCCGAAAATCAGGCTTGAGAACCTCGTCAAGAGATTCCGCAACGTGCAGGTGCTGCACGGCATCAATCTCGAAATGGAAGAGAGCGAGTTCACCGTGCTGGTCGGCCTTTCCGGATGCGGCAAGTCGACGATCCTGCGCACGATCGCCGGTCTGGAGACCGTCACCGAAGGCGAGATCTATGTCGACGACAAGCCCATCAGCCATCTCGAGCCGAAGGACCGGGATCTGGCGATGGTGTTTCAGGATTATGCGCTTTACCCGCATATGAACGTCGCCAAGAACATGTCGTTTGCGCTGCGGCTGGAACGTCGACCCAAGGACGAGATCGAAAGGAAGGTCCGCGACGTCGCAACCATGTTGGGCCTTGCCGAATATCTGCACCGCAAACCGGCCGAACTCTCCGGCGGCCAGCGCCAGCGCGTCGCCATGGGCCGGGCGCTGGTGCGCGATGCCTCGACGTTCCTGTTCGACGAGCCGCTCTCCAATCTCGATGCGAAGCTGCGTGCCAAGATGCGCACCGAACTCGCCGAAATGCACAAGATGCTCAACAAGAACATGATCTACGTCACCCACGACCAGATCGAGGCGATGACGCTCGGCGACCGCATCGTCGTCGTCTCCGGCGGCATCATCCAGCAGCAGGGCGCGCCGCAGGAGCTGTTCGAAAACCCCGCGAACAAATTCGTGGCCGGCTTCATCGGAACGCCGGCGATGAACTTCCTCGACGGCGAACTGAGCGAGGTCGACGGCCGGGTGAAGGCGGTCGGCACCGGCTTTGCCTTCGATCTGAGCGACGAACAGACGGCCCGCCTGAACGGTCACCGCGGCAAATCGGTGACGGTCGGCGTTCGGCCCTTCGCCATCCGACCCGGCGCCCATGCCGGGTCGACGATCGACCTCAATGTGAAGCTCACCGAATATCTCGGCTCCAACACCGTGCTGATCTGCATGGTCGGCGACACCGAAGTCCTGGTGGAAACGGAAAGCGGCAAAAACCCGGAAAGCGGCGAGACGGTGACGATGAGCGTTGCGCCCCAGGACGTCCTTCTTTTCGATAACAAAACCGAGCTCAGACTATGAATATGTAATTATATCAATAATTTAAGAATAGTCATGACGAAACGAAGCGATCTGAACAGGAAGGGAGAAATCAATGCGAAACATCCTTGAAAAGACGCTGCTCGGGGCGGCTGGTCTGGCCTTGTCGGCCGGCCTTGCCTTTGCCGGGCCCTATGACGAGTACAAGGGGACGACCCTGGTGGTGAACTTCCCGGCTCACCCCCATTATGACGCCGTCCGCAAGGTGCTGCCGGAATTCACCAAGGAGACCGGGATCAATGTCGAGGTCGACCAGCTCCAGTACCTCAAGATGCGCGAGCGCCAGACCCTGGAACTGACCAAGCGCAAGGGCGACTATGATTTGATCGCCTATGTGGTGTTCTCCAAGGCCGACTATGTGTTCGCCGATCAGCTCGAAAACCTGGCCCGCTTCTTCATGAATCCGAAGCTCGCCGATCCGAGCTACGACCCGGACGACCTCGTCACCGGCTATCTGGAGAATATCGGCATTGCCGGCGGCAAGAAGGGCTATCTGCCGGGCCCGACCGGGTCCTTGTTCGGCATTCCCTACGGTTCGGAGACGTCGGTCCTCGGCTACCGCAAGGACATCTTCGAAAAGCACAATCTGAAGGTGCCGGAGACCTATGACGAACTGTTGAAGCTGGCCTGCGAGATTCCGAAGCTTGAGCCCGGCATGGGCGGCGTGTCTTCGCGCGCAGCCTCCGGCCACCAGGCCTCGCACGCCTTCCTGCTCCATCTGGCGCCGCTCGGTGGTCGGGTCCTCGATGACAACTGGAACCCGATCATCAACAACGAGGCCGGCGTCAAGGCCGCCGAGGCGCTGAAGACCATCGTCGACTGCGGCCCGGAAGGGGCGACCTCCTTTGCCTTCGGTGAGGCGCTCAACTCCTTCCTCCAGGGCAAGACGGCGATGTATCTCGACACCACGGTGGTGGCCGGCCAGATCAACGACCCGAACAAGTCGAAGGTCGTCGGCAAGGTTGCATGGGCGCTGCACCCGGAAGGTGTCCGCCGCGGTTCGCAGACCGGCGGTTTCGGCATCGGCATTCCGAAGAACGCGCAGAACAAGGAAGCCGCGTTCCTGCTGATGCAGTGGCTGACCTCGAAGAAGGGTGACAAGCTGGTCGCGCTGGCCGGCGGTAACCCGTCGCGGTTCTCGACCCATGAGGATCCGGACGTGGTGGCGAAATTCCCGCACATGCCGGTCTTCGGCGAGGCGCTGAAATATGCCGATCCGGACTGGCGCCCGATCATCCCGGTCTGGGGCAAGATCAACGCCGATCTCGGCACCGCCCTGTCCAAGGTGTTGACGGAAAATCTCGACATTCAGGAGGCTCTTGATGGCGTCGCCAAGCGGGCCAAGGACACCCTGATGGAGGCCGGATACTACACCTGGCAATGACCTGAAGACCGCCGCGCCGGGGAGGCTCAGGCCGCCCCGGCGGGGCACCGACAAAAGGCAATGCGCCACGATTGACGCCATTCGCTTTTCTGCCGATCGGTTTCTGATGGGAAAATGGTCATGAACCTCAACAAATTGACCCCGTACATGTTTCTCGGGCCGGCGATCGTCATCCTCGCCGCGGCGCTGCTCTATCCCATCGGTTACATGATCTATGCCAGTTTTCTGGACTGGAATCCGAGCCAGTATATCGGCGAGGCCGAATGGGTCGGCCTGCGCAATTACGGCAATCTGGCCGAGGACGCCAGCTTCCACGAAAGCATGTGGGTGACGCTGAAATTCGCCTCGATCGTCGTCGTCCTGGAGATGGTCATCGGCGTCGGGCTGGCGCTGCTGCTCGACCGCAACATTCGCGGCATGTCGCTGCTGCGGACCATCTTCATCCTGCCGATGATGATCGCGCCGATCGTCGTCGGCCTGATGTGGCGCTACATGTATCACCCGACCGTCGGCATCTTCAACCGCACCCTCAAGGATTGGGGGCTGGAGCCGGTCCCCTGGCTCTCCGACAGCTGGTGGGCGTTCACCTCCGTTGTGATCGCCGACATCTGGCAGTGGACGCCGTTCATCTTCATCCTGGCGCTCGCCGCGTTGCAGTCGCTGCCGCGATCGGCGCTCGAAGCCGCCCGGATCGACGGCGCCTCGGAATGGCAGCAGGTTCTCTACATCAAGATCCCGCTGATGATGCCGGTCCTGATCGTCACCTGCCTGTTGCGCCTGATCGATGCGTTCAAGGTGCTGGAAGTGATCCTGGTGATGACCAATGGGGGCCCGGGCCTCGCCACCGAAATCCTGGCCTTGCGCATCGCCCGCACCGCATCCGAATTCCGCGAACTCGGCGTGGCCGCGACCATGTCGAACTATCTGCTGATCCTGCTGCTGATCCTGACCTTCGGCATGTTCTTCTACAACAAGGCCGTCGAGGCGCGCGCCGCGCGGGTCCAGCAGCGGGCCGAGGAGGATGTGAAATGAGCGCCGCTTCCCCCTACGACCGGCAGAACCCGACCTATTACGCCCTCATCGTCGCCCTGGTGATGATGTCGATCGCGCCGATCCTGTTGATGTTGCTCACTTCGTTCAGGGTCAATGTCGACATCATGGACGACACCGCGAGCCTGTTCTTCATCCCCACGATCCGGAACTACGAAACGGTGCTCTGCAACGTGCTGCCCTATGCCCCGGAGCACGTCGACTATTGCGATCCGACCTTCGGCCGCGCGCTCGGCAACTCGATATTTGTCGCGCTGATCTCGACCGGCCTGACCCTGGTGCTCGGCTGCATGGCGGCCTACGCGATCGTGCGCTTCAAATTCGTCGGGCGCGGCGCGATCTCGCTGACGACGCTGATCATGCGCATGGTGCCGCCGGCGGTGCTCCTGGTGCCGGTGTTCGGTATCTGGACCTACCAGTTCGGCCTCGACGGCACCTATGCCGGAATCATTCTGGTCTATGTGGCGCTGAACCTGCCGTTCGTCATCTGGATCCTGCAAAGCTTCATCGTCCAGGTGCCGATCCAGCTCGAAGAGGCCGCCAAGATGGACGGCGCCGGGCCGTTCCAGACCTTCTTCCTGGTGGTGCTGCCGCTGATCAAGCCGGGCCTGGCGGCGGCCTCGATCTTCACCTTCCGCATCGCCTGGAACGAGTTCCTGCTCGCCAACACGCTGCTCGACCGGAATACGCGGACCGTGCCGGTGACGATCGTGAATTCGCTCACCGAGCATGATATCGACTGGGGCGTGATCATGGCGACGGGGATGCTTCTGGCGGTGCCGCCGATCATCTTCACCTTCATCGCTTCCAAGCAGATCATCACCGGCATGACCGCCGGGGCCGTTAAGGGTTAGAGCGTGTCATGGCTAGCTTGGATCAATTCTGTTTCATTCCGGCGAGGCGATCCGCCAGGAGCGGCTTGCAGCGCGGAGTGGGGCTCCGGGCAAAAGCCGCGACACCGCGGGCGCCCGCCGAAATGAAATCCGAAGGGCCGGACCGGTTTGGCCCAAATCCTGCGGGCTTTGTCTCGGCCGTACTGCCGGTACGCCCGTCGCCAAAGCCCTTGACCTTGAACCAAACCGTCTCCGGCAGAATGGTTCAATATAGCCATGACACGCTCTAAACGAAGGAGCAATGGGATGCGGGTGGCGTTTCTCGGAACCGGATTGATGGGCGCGCCGATGGTGCGCAACCTCGCCGCCGCCGGGCACGACCTCCACATCTGGAATAGAAGCCCCGACAAGGCCGAGCAGCTCGACGATATCGCCACGGTTCATCAAACGCCGGCGGACGCCGTCGCCGAGGCCGACATCGTCATCACCATGCTCTATGACGGGCCGGTGACGACGACGGTGCTGGTCGATGACGGCGTCATCGACGCGGTGTCCCCCGGCAGCCTGATCATCGACATGGGCTCGGTCGAGCCGGACCGCGACCGCAAGCTGGCCGGGATCGCGGCCGCGCGGGGCGTGCGCTTTCTGGACGCCCCGGTCTCCGGCGGCGTCGCCGGCGCCGAGGCCGCGACGCTCACCATCTTCGTCGGCGGCGAGGCGGCCGACATGAAGCGCGCCCGGCCGGTGCTTCAGTCGATGGGCCGGCCGAATTTGATCGGGCCGCTCGGCGCCGGCCAGTCGGCCAAGCTCGCCAACCAGTTGATCGTCGCGATCACCATCGGCGCCGTCGCCGAAGCCTTCAAGCTCGGCGAGAGCGCCGGCTGCGATCCCGCCATATTGCGCACGGCCCTGCGCGGCGGCTTCGCCGACAGCCGCATCCTTGAACTGCACGGAGAGCGCATGGTGAAGCGCGACTTCGCGCCCGGCGGCAGGTCCCGATCGCAATTGAAGGATATCCACAATGCGCTCGCCGTAGCCGGTGAAGCCGGCCTGAAGCTGCCGCTCGCCGACGCCGCCGAGGCCGGCTTCCGCAGCCTGGTCGAAGACTTCGACGGCGGCGACCTCGATCACTCCGCCTACTATCTGTGGCTGGAAAAGCGCGGATCGGCGTGAGGGTTTAGGGGCGCGGGGGAGAGGCGCCAGGGTGGCGTGTCGAGTGGCGGGTGGGAGGCTGAGGGCCGGGTGTGGTCGAGAAGCTGTCTGTCGCAGGCAGAAGGAATCGACCAACAGTGACCCTGAGCGGACGCGCCAAAAGACACTTGGCAGCCTTTCGTTTACTTAGAGTCCTGAGCGACCGATTTGAGTCGCGCGGGATTCCCATCTGTTTGATTTTCTGATTCAAGCTGCTGGCCGGAAGGAGGTCGGCTTGGATGGGAAAACCGTATTCGGGAGATTTGCGTCGCCGCTTTGTGGCGTTGCTTGAAGAAGGAATGTCGGCGAGCGCGGCGGGTCGGCGTCTTCTGGTGGCGCGCTCGACGGCGACCCGCTGGGCGGCGATCTGGCGTGTTGAAAGCCGCGCCGAGGCCCTGCCGATGGGCGGCGATCGGCGCTCACAGGCGCTGGAGGCCCATGCGACGAAAATCCTCGCACTGGTCGAGGAGACGCCGGACATCTTCCTGCATGAGATCGTGACGCGTCTGGCGCAAGAGGATGTCGAGACCTCCGGATGGGCGGTGGGTCGCCTGCTGGCCCGCCACAACGTCACGCGTAAAAAAAGACGATCATTGCCGCCGAGCGGCAACGCGACGACCTCGCCGAAGCCCGGGCGGACTGGCGCGCGGGGATGAAAGAGCTTGATGGCCGCTCGCTCGTCTTCATCGACGAGAGCGGCTTCGACACCAAGATGACGCGGTCGCGCGGACGCTGCGTGCGCGGCGCGCCCTGCATCGGCGCCGTTGCGCACGGGAAGTGGCACAACAACACTTTTATCGCGGCTCTGCGCAGCGACCGCATCGACGCGCCGATGCTGATCCCCGGCCCAATCAACGGCGCAACCTTCGCCGTCTGGGTCGAACAGGCGCTCGCCCCAACGCTCAAGCCAGGCGACATGGTGATCTGCGACAATCTCAGCGTCCACAAGAACGCCGCCGCCCGCAAGGCGATCGAGGCGCGCGGCGCCGAGCTGCGCTTCCTGCCGGCCTACTCGCCTGATCTCAATCCCATCGAAATGCTGTTCGCAAAGCTCAAATCCATCGTCCGCGGTGCGGCTGCGCGCTGTTTCGATACGCTCTGCGATGCCCTCAAATCCGCACTCCAAGCCGTCTCGGACCACGAATGCGCCAACTATGTCAGACACGCAGGATATGACCCAACCTGATTGCCCAAGACTCTAGACCCTCATGATGACTGGCAAGCCGAACCCTCCGGCAAAGATCCATTTGATACATTTCCCGCCGCCTTCCGAATCGGTTCCCCTGATACCAAGACGGTAATGAGTGGTGGAATCTTCCTTCGCCGCGATCAGGCAAACCGGCCGCTCAGGGGTTCAATTTTTTTACGCCGGCGTTGGCAGGCAGGCCTTCTTTGGGCAACGACCACCGCCTGCGGCACTCGACGAAGAATGGAGCGATTACGATTTGTAAGCTGCCGTTTTGGATCGATGATCAAGACATAGAAGTATTCCCAAAAATGGCTCAATTTGGCACCTAGTCGATTGATCTATCAGCAGTAAGACTAATGTCCGCCTTGGCGTATTTACTACACGACCTCATTGCCCGATAAAGTAGCCCCTAGTAACCACCAAGTATCCTCTGACCGGGTTCCCTTTGGTGGTCAGCCCGCTATTCATCCTGTGCGCAACAACTCAAGGAAGTCAGTCCGTGTGAAGCGCACTCAACAACATGCGCCAAATCCTCAGCCATCGCCTGCAATTCTTACGAGTCTACCACGACGTTCCATCAAAACGGCCGCCGATACTAGTTTCCTACTGCGCTTCTCTAGAGCAGTAAATTCGTGCGGTGACACCATGTTTGTCAATGGGGGCTTCGGGTCGGCACGCCTGAATTTTGTAGGTGTTGCACGTTCCGGGCCCGGATCCCTTGACGCAAATGATCTCCATCGGCAACCCAGCGCCTGAAATGACCTTCACTTCCACGATCGTTCCCCGCAGTTCTGGGCATGCCAAGTTCAGAATGGCACAGTTGTCGCCAGACTGTGTGCTGACCACTGTGTCTTCGGAGGTGACGATTTCCGCTGCAACTTCAGCGTTGCTCGTACCCAGTGTTACCATGAGAGACGCGAAACAAAGCGCCTTAAAAGAGTAGAAATTCATAGCTTGCTCCCAGTCTATGGTGTCTGCAATCCAAAGCAAACACCCTTCATAGTTGCATATTTAGATGACAACTTCCAGGAGTTTGTGACCATGCTAAAATATTTATTTGCATAAAGTATTTTATCAGAATAGATTTGTGATGGTGGGGTGATTCTGAATTTTGCAACATAAATTACTTACTGCCGCAATGTACAAAGTAGAATACAAACGACAGGGGATATAACCAAACCCAGGGTGCGTTAGCCGCGCCGGCGGCGTAACGCATCGTTTTTCGAGATGCCGCACTTGCCTGATGTTGGTGCGTTACGCTGTGCTAACGCACTCGACGATTCTGCGGCTATCGGCACGCGCGCAACCAGCCTAACCCCTCCTCCGTCGTCCCGCGCGGGCGGTATTCGGCGCCCAGATAGCCGGTCCAGCCCACCTCGTCGATGGCCTCAAAAAGCCACGGATAGTTTACCTCGCCCCAACCCCGACACCGTTTCTTTGGCGCGTTCGTATTTTGTTGGCCGAAAACCGGTCGACATTACCTTCGCTCTGTCCGGTCGTATTCCATCCGCGCGCGTCTGACCTGCTCCATGTGGTCGTTTGACCAAAAAACGAGCGGCTTTATCATCTCCAGGAAACGCTGTCCGAGCGGCGTCAGTTCATAGGAAACCGCGACGGGCGGTCCCGGATCGACGGTGCGGGTGAGGTATCCGTCACGTTGAAGGCTGCGCAGGTTTTCGGTCAGCACGCGCTGCGTGATGTCGCCGATGCAGCGCTTCATCGCGCCGAATCGCTTGGGGCCATCCTCCAATGCAAGGATGATAATGACGCGCCATTTGCCCGTGACGTTCGCAAGGACGGAACGAATCGGACAGTTCAGCGCTTGGCCTTTGTTTTCGACGCCAATGGGAAGCATAGGGCCTCGGTGCACGTAAAATACCAAAACCGATTATCATACCAATTTCGCGAATTTCAAGGCTCATATTAATGACTGGTATCATTGAACAAACCAAGTGTCATAAAAGTGCGTAATTGACTATTGGTGCGTTTTGGATACCAGATATTGCCATGATCTGACCGAGCGCTGCTCCGGGATGCCAGCGAACGGTTCAGTCCCCAATTTCGGAGAAAGGAAAACGATCAAATGGTGGCCTCGCGGAGTACGACACCGGTGATTTCCCTGGACGACCATGTGCAGGAACACTGGACAGAACAGGAAAGGGACAACGCAGCCCTTGTTGTCGATTTCTTCCAGCGCCTGATGAACGAACACGATTTCGAATACACGCTTCGCACCTATGGCGATGGATCGTACATCCAGCACAACCGCGCCATTCCGGATCAGATTTCCGGCCTGGTTGGCTATATCAGAACGATCGTGAAGCGGTTCCCGGCTTATTCCTTCGACGTGAAGCGGATCATTTCCAGCGGAGACTTCGTGGTCTTGCACAGCCATGCCACGCTCAAAGCAGAGCATCGCGGCAACGAAGCAAAGGGATTCATCATCACCGATACGTTCAGGATCGAGAATGGGAAGCTGGCGGAGCACTGGGATGCGCTTCAACCCATCGACTTCTTTACCAGAGTCCTGGTTCTGGTGTCAGGCGGCACAATCGCGAACAACAATCCGACGTTCTGAGGCGTTTCAGCGGGGGGCAAACTACCCCGCATAACCCCGCAGCCAGCCCAACCCCTCTTCGGTTGTCCCGCGCGGGCGGTATTCGGCGCCCAGATATCCGGTCCAGCCAATCTCGTCGATTGCCGCAAAGAGCCACGGATAGTTGACCTCGCCCTCGTCGGGCTCGCCGCGATCGGGCACGGCGGCAAACTGGATATGGCCGACATGGGGAAGAACCGACTTGAGCCGCGTGATCAAATCGCCCTGCATGATCTGGGCGTGATAGCAGTCGAACATCAGCTTGAGGTTTTCGGCGCCGACGGCGTCGATCGTCTCCAGCGCCCGCTCGATGATGCTGACATGAAATCCCGGTGCGTCGCGCTGGTTGATCGGCTCAACCAGGATGGAAATGCCGTGCGGCGCGGCCTTCTCGCAGGCATAGGCGAGGTTTTCCCGATAGACGGCCTCGGCCTCGCGCGTGCCGCCGGTCTTGCCGGCAACCGCGTGGATATTGCGGCAGCCGATGGCCGCGGCATAGGCGACCGCCTCGTCGATATAACCGCGGGCCTCGGCTTCGCGCCCGGGCATGGCGGTGACGCCGAAATCGGCCGGGCCGTTGACGCCGAGCCGCGTGTTGATGCCGATCATGGCGAAACCGGTCTCGGCCAGCGCCGCTTTGACATCGACAACGTCGAAATCATAGGGCCAATGGCACTCGACCGCGTCGAAGCCGGCGGATTTGGCGGCGCGGATTGCGTCCGGTAGCGGAATTTCGGTCCAGAGGAACCCGAGATTGGCGGAGAATTTCGGCATTTTTGCCCCTTCGGCCCGCGGGACCGCAAATCCAAGGTCAGACGTTGACGAAGCGGATGTAGTTCGGCGCGGGGATCTCGAAGATCTCGTCGGTCATGGTCAGCGCGCCGGTCTCCACGTCGCGCGAAAACACGCGGATGTGCCCCGAGTCCTGGTTGGCGACGATCACCACCTTGCCGCAGGGCGAAATCGCGAAATGGCGCGGGAACTTGCCGCCGGTCGGCACTAGGCCGGTGCGCGCCAGACCGCCGTCACCGAGCACCTTGAAGATCGCGAGCGAATTGTCGCCGCGATTGGAGACGTAGAGGAAGCGGGCGTCCGGCGAGAGCTTTATCTCAGAAACGTAGCTCGTCTGTTCGCGGTCATCGAGGGTCGATTCGTATTGCACCGGCACGAGGCGCGGTTTGACGGCGTCGGGGTCGCTGCCGTCGAGACGGGCGACGCAGACCGTGTTGAAGAGCTCGTTGGAGACGTAGCAGATGTCGAGCTCCGGGTGCATGGCCATGTGGCGCGGGCCCGAGCCGGCCTCGAACGAAATGTAGGTTTCGCGGCTCAGTCTCTTTGCTTCGGCATCATAGCGGTACTGGAAGACGGCGTTTTCGCCCAGATCCGGGATGAACACCCACGAACGCCAGAAATGGGCGCAATGGGCGTGCGGTCCGACCTGGCGATTGCCCCAATGGTCCTCGCGGTTCTCGACCTGGCGCCATTCGCCGTCGCCGCGATGGTGCTGGCGGAAGCTCTGGCGCAGTTCGCCGAGCCGGCCATCGGCATCGACATCGGCAATGTCGATGATGGCGTCCCAGTAATTGATGACGATCGCCGCATCCTTGTTCGGCGAAAGCGCCAGATAGCAGGTGGACCGGCCCGAGGCGCGGAAGCTGTCCCGATAGGCGAGGGTGCCGTCGCCATTGACCGAGTAGCGCAGGACGTCGCCCTCGTCCTGAATGGTCTCGACGATGGCGTAGAGGGTTTTTCCGTTGCTGTGGGGGATGAGGACGGCCGGATTGAGCGCCTCGGTGACATCGTTGAGCCGGAGCTTGCCGTCTCCGCTCAGCGTCATCGCATAGATTCCCTTGCCCGGGACCGGCGCATAGGGCTGGTGGGCCAGCGCGTCCAGATCACTGTAGCTGCCCACAAGCAGCGAATAATCCCGTTCCATCATCTGTGCAGTCCTATCCGGAAAATCGAGCGGTTCCTGAGAAATTGCCGGGTCCGACGGGGCAGGGCCGAGCTATCGGCGGCGTTCGGCAGGTTCGCGTGTTGGTATCGGGTGATTATGTTATCGATAACACAAGCGATTGCAAAGGACTTTTTACGGCCCGGATCGAGAACGATTGCGCCGGCGACAAGAATGCGGCAGACGGCGGAACGGATGCGAGCCAGGGTGGCGGAAGAACAGATCATTGGGATTGTGAAAGAGCATCGGGCGGGTGCTACCGCCGGACCTAAACCGCAATCAAAGCGGTCACTTTTGGACGCCGGTAAGGGATCAGATTTCAATGCCGATTGACACCCTCGACGCCCACACTTCCGGATTGATCATGTGGATCGGCGCGCCCTCGGCATAGGCGGTGATCTGATCGAAAATGTCCGAAAACTGCAGCTCGAACTCGTCTTCTGTGACGTAGCCGATATGCGGGGTCGCAATGACGTTTTTGTGCGAAAGCAGCGGATCGGCCGGATCGGTTACCGGCTCGATGTCGAAGACATCGATCGCGGCCTGTCCGGGCCGGCCGGCATTGAGCGCGGCCAAGAGCGCGCCGTCCTCGACCAGACCGGCCCGCGAGGTGTTGACGAAGAGGGCGTCGGGACGCATTTCGGCAAGGTCGCGCTTCGTGATGATGCCGCGGGTGGTCGGTTTCAGCCGCACGTGAACGCTGACGATGTCGGGCTCGGCAAAGAACGCTTCACGGGAGGCGGCAATAGTCTCTCCGGCGGCCATCGCCCTGGCGCGCCCCGCTTCCGACGACCACCAGACGACGTCCATTCCGAACGCCTTGGCATAGCCGGCCAGGGCTCCCGCAATCCGGCCATAGCCATAAAGGCCGAGCAGCCGCCCACGCAGCGTCCGGCCGACACCCATCTGCCAGTGCCCGGCCTTCAGCGACGCCATCTGCTCAGGGATCTGCCGCATGCCGGAAAGGATCAGGCCCCAGGTCAGTTCGGCTGCCGCATAGGACGGCGTGCCGGCGTGCATGTTGGACGAAACGAGCACGCCGTTGCGGGTGCAGGCCTCAATGTCGATGTGCGGATAGACGCTGCGCTGGCTGATGAGCTTCAGCTTGGGCAGCCGGTCCAGCAATTCCCCGGTGATCCGCGTGCGCTCGCGAAAAAGGACGAGCACTTCCGTATCCCGCAAACGCTCCACAAGCGCGTCCCTATCCTGGACATGGTCGGTCCACACCGTGACGTCGAAACCGTCGAGCTTTCGGAAGCAGGGCAGGCGGCGCAGCGTATCGAAATAGTCGTCGAGGATGGAGACGCGCATCGGCGGTAGCCTTTTTAGGGCGCACGCGGCGTCGGAATATGGATTTCGGCGCCAAGTGCGGTAAGCGCCGCATCGATCCGCCGCCGTTCGGCGAGCAGATGGTTGAACTGCGCATCGCAGCCGGCGATCGGCGAGGGATAGTTCGCGATCTGGTCGGCAAGTTCCTGCTTGGCGGAAAGCAGGCTCGCCTTTGCGTCGGTAACGTGGTCGGCCGGTGTTTTCGTCATGCTGATCCCTCGTTAGTGGGAGATGATGACCGGCGCCGGGCATTTCCGCAAAACGGTCGACGACATGCTGCCGAAGATTTCCGTGCGGAACTTGCTGTGCTCATAGGCCCCCATGATCAGCAGGTCCGCGCTTTGCTCCCGACAGAAATCGAGGACCGCCTCTGCCTCGTTAGTCGTCGCCGGCAGTTGGGCGGGGAGGGGAGTCAATCCATGGCGGGCGACTTGCGCGGCGATTTCCTCGACCGGGCGCGGCAATCTCATTTGACCGACCGTGAGAATGGAGAGTGTTGCGCCCGGCTCCAGCAGGTCGAGGGCATCGGCAAATGCGCGGGCGGCCGCGCGCCGGCCGTCCCAGGCCAGAATCGCGTTGGAAAACCGCGTTTCGGTGTCGAAGGTCTTCGGCACCAGCATGACCGGACGGCCGCTCTGCAGGGCGATCCGATCGGGATGGAGAAGCAAATGGTGGTCGTCCACGTCGCTGGCGAGCTGGTCGAGGAGGAGAATGTCGAAACTGCGCGCCATTTGCGCGACAACGGCGTCGACACGGCCCTCGGCCCGCGCAAAGTGGAGGCGGTCGCCGAGACCGAGCGTGGCGCCGAAATCCCGAAAGCGTTTTTCGATTCTCTCGGCGGCGTCGGCGTTGGCGCGGGCAATGATCGCGCGCACCTCATCGGGTATCCAGCGGCTTTCGGCGGCATAGGATTCATGGGCCGCGGTCGCCAGCAGCCCGGTCAGATGGGCATCGTGGCGTTTGGCCAGCGTGCCGCCGAACAGAAGCGCGTTCGGCGCGCCTTCGGCGTCATTGCAGGCGACGAGAATGTTGCGGATGCTCATCCGAAAGTCTCCGATCTCGTTTCAGGTGCGGCCGATCCGTCCCAAATCGCCGCCGGAACGAAAAGGTCGCCGGCGGCAAGCTTGCGCGCGGTGCGGACGAGGCCGGCGGAATTCAAGGTGAAGGCGTCGTCGTCCAATTGGAAATCGACGAGCACGTCGATCGTCCCCGAGGGATGCTCGATCGTCACCGTGGTCGGGCTTTGGTCGGGCCTCTCCAGAAGGCCGTCGGCGACCGTGCCCGGCGTCAACGCGCAAGACGCCAGACATTGCGATCCGGTCACCGCCATCGTCGGGTGGGTGTTCCACGGCATGAAATAGCGCGCCGCGATCGTGCCGCCGGCCCGCGCCGGGGCCAGGACGCCGAATTTGGGGATGACCGATTTTGAGACATCGCCGAGGCCCATCATCCGCCCGGCCGCGATCCGAACCGCCTCCATGCGCTCAAAAAACGCCGTGTCGGCGTCGAGTTCGTCGCAGCTTTCATAGCCGGTCAGGTCGAAGGCGTCCGCCCTGGCGATCACCATCGGCATCGCCGCGTCCATGCAGGTTACTTCGATGCCGCCGACCGCGTCGCGGAGATTTCCGGTCGGCAGCAACGCGCCGGTTGCCGAACCGGCGACATCCATGAAGTTCAATTCCAAAGGCGCCGCCGTCCCCGGCACGCCGTCGATCGCGGTGTCGCCGTCATAGCGGACGCGTCCGCCCGGCGTCTCCACCTTGGAGACGACCCGCGCGCCGGTGTTGACGGCGCGGATGTTCACGGTGGTCACACCGTCCTCGGCAGAAACGAGGCCCATTTCGATCGCCGCCGGGCCGACGCCGGCCAGGATATTGCCGCAGGTCGGCTTGAAGTCGACCAGGCGGTCCTCGACGCTGACCTGGGCAAAGAAATAGTCGACATCGGCCCAGCCATCCTCGGACGCCGACAGCATCGCGACCTTGGTCGTCACCGCAGCGCCGCCGCCGATACCGTCAATGTTGAGCGGGTGGCCGGACCCGACCGCGGCGACAAGGACATCTGCGAGGAAACCCCGGTCTTCCGGCAGGTCGGACCGCTTGAAATACGGTCCGCGCGAGGTGCCGCCGCGCATGAACAGGAAGGGGATGGCGGTCTGGGTCATTTCAGCGGCCATGGCAGTTCGACATAAGCCTGCAGCAGGCCCGGCGGGAAGTCGCGGTTGAGGATCGCCGCCATGGACATCATGAAGCCGACGCCGGCGGCGCAGAACAGCGCCGTTTTCAACCAAGAGAGACCGGCACGAATGCGCAGGAAGGTTATGAGGAAGATGGTCAGGGCGATGATGAAGCCGAAGACACTCGCCATCACCAGAAGCCCGGCGAACCAGGCGAGCGTTCCCCAGAGCCCGTGCGCCGCATCGGAATCCTCGCCGGCGGCTTCGCGATCCGCGAACACCGCATCCGTTTCCGGCTGCCGCATCATGCGGATCAGCAGCAACACGCAGGCGACGATCGAAACGCTGGAAATGAAGACCGGGAAGATCTTGTCGGTCATCTGACTGATCATCGCCGCATCGATAAGGCTGACGACGAAATAGGCGGTGACCGCGATGAGGAAGATCAGCGGCGCCCGTTTGGTTCCGGTGTCGACCGCGCCCTCGGGCATGATCGCCTTGGCCTGGCGGATGCCCAGAACGACCGAGACCAGGGTGACGATGATCAGCACGATGACGATCGGCGAGAAGATGTATTCAAGCCCCTGTTCCATGCTCCGGCGGAACTGGAAGCTCGCCGTCTGATAGGCCTGGAAGCTGTAGTTTTCAGCCTGGCCGGAAAGCACGAAGCCGATCAGAAACGCCGGCCGCGACCAGTCGAAGCGGCGCAGGAAGATGCCGACAAGGCCGACCGCAAAGAGCGCGACGAGATCGCCGAGCGACTGCCGCGACTGGAAGGCGGCAAACGAGATCAGCATGAACAGGAACGGCGCCAGCAGGGTGAAGCGGATGGTGGTCAGCCGCGCGATCCCGCCCGAAAGCAGGATGCACAACCCGGCGCCGACCACATTGGCGAGCGCCAGCGACCAGACGATCGTGTAGGTGATGTTGAGATCGTTGCTGATGAGCTGCGGTCCGGCGTCATAGCCGAGCAGCGCCATGCCGCCGATAAAGACGGCCATCGAACCCGACCCGGGAATGCCGAAGATCAGCGTCGGCACGAGGCCGCCGCCCTCTTTGGCGTTGTTGGAGCTTTCCGGCCCGATCACGCCGCGGATTTCGCCGGACCCGAATTTCGACTTGTCCCTGGAGGTCTGGACCGCGTGCCCATAGGCGATCCAGTCGACCACCGAGCCGCCGAGCCCGGGGATGACGCCGACGATGACGCCGATCGTCGAACAACGGATTGACAGGAAGATGTTGGCCCACCAGTCGCGAATGCCGGTCATCCATCCGGCCCCGAGTTCGGCGTTCTTGGCGATCGACCGGTCCTGGCGCAGGAGCGCGATGATTTCGGGAATGGCGAAGATGCCGAGGCCGACGATGACGAGCTTCAGGCCGTCATAGAGGTAGGGCATGTCATAGCTGCTCATCCGCGGCGAACCGCCGGCATCGGCGGCGCCGATGGTGCCGACCATGAGGCCGAGGCCGGCGGACGCCAGACCCTTGAGCGGCAGCCGGCCGGCGAGAATGGCGACCATCGACAGGCCCAGTATCGTGATCATCAGCATTTCGGGCAGGCCGAAAGCGAGAACAAGCGGCCGCGCCATCAGGATGAAGAAGGTGAGCACCGTTGCCCCGAACAGGCCGCCGAACAGCGACGAGGTGAAGGCCGCCGCAAGCGCCCGGGCGGCTTCGCCGCGCTTGGCCAGCGGAAATCCGTCCAGAACCGTGGCCTGGGAGGCCGACGAACCGGGAATGCCCATCAACACCGAGGCGAAGGTGTCGGAGGTGGGGATGACGGCGACAAGCCCGACCATCAGAGCAAGCCCCGCGACCGGGTCCATGCCGTAGACGAAGGGGAGAACCAGGCTGAGCCCGGCAATGCCGCCAAGGCCGGGGAACACGCCGACCGAGAGGCCGAGCAATACGCCCAGGACGAGGAACATGATCTGCTGTGGCTGCAGAATGAGCGCAAACGCCTCATTCAACGCCGGCAGGGCCGTCGCAAGAATATCCATCGATGTTCCTCCCCAGGTATTCTTATTTTCGCCCGCGCCCCGTCTGCCGGGGCGCGGGTCATTTGTTTGCGCCGCTTATTTCAGCTCGACGCCATAGCGTTCCTTCAGCCAATTCTTGACGAAATCCTTGGCCTCGTCACTGACCGAAATCGCCTGATCGAGCGCCGCATCGGCATCGGCGCCGGTCATCTGCGGATAGATGCCGAGGCGCTTCTTGGAGATCTCGGCAAAGTCGGGCCGCGCATGCACCTTCTTGAACGCGTTCGAATAGGTGTCGATCATCTCCTGCGTCGCGCCGTTCGGCAGGAACACCATCTTCTGGGCCGGGAAACCGGCAACGAAGAACGCCTTCCAGGCCTCCCAGGCCGCGCCCGACGGCTCCTCGCCCTTCATCATTGTATAGACTTCCTTGAAGGTCGGGATGTCGGGGAAGGTCGGATCGCGGACGATATTGCCGTCGGCATCGAGCGCGCCCCAGGTCATCATCGGCACGGCCTTGCCTTCCTCGACCAGCGGCGTCACGCCTTTCAGATATGACGACGAGGTCTGGTAGTCGATATTGGCCTCACCGCGCTCGAACATCAGCCGGCCGTCGCCGCGGCCCTTGATGCCGAACACCGGCTCCACCTTCAGCCCGAGCATTTCCCAGGCCAGCAGCGGCACCAGGTCAAGACGGGTCGCGCCCTGCGAGCCGTAGATGAAGTCCACGTCGAGCAGGGATTTCGGATCCGCCTTCCACTTCTCCGCCAGGTCGGGCGGCAGATAGGCGACGCCGCCGGTTCCGGACGCGAGCACGACGTTCCAGTCCCGGTATTCATACCGGACGCGCGGATCGCCGAGCAGATAAGGGAACTGCGTCGATCCGGACGAGCCGAATATGGTCAATCCGTTGGCCTTGGCCTGGGTCTGGAACCAGTTGGCGCCCTTGGTCGAGCCGGCACCCGGCATGAATTTGACGACCACGGTCGGCTGACCGGGCAGCGCCTCGGCCAGGAGCGGCGCATAGAAGTTCGCCCATTTTGCCGAGCCGCCGCTTTCCGAGAACGGAATGACCCATTCGACGGTCTTGCCGCTGAGGTCCATGTCGGCCTGTGCCGGCAGCGTAAAGGCCGCCGCAGCGACCGCCGCCAATCCGAGCGTCGCACGGCGTGTGATGGTTTTCGAGTTGGACATGCAATCCTCCCAATGTCTCGCCACGGGGGAGGGCCGCGCCATCCGGCCGAACCTCCCCGATTTCGCCTCGGGAAACCTTTTCCCCGGGGTTGATCGGTCAAAGGTATCGTCGCAAGCTTGCGCGAAGCTTGCAGGATCGGCCGATGCGTATTGCCGTTATCGAAGACAACAAATCGCTGGCTGCCGGCATCGCCTACCGATTGCGAGATCAAGGTCATGCGGTCGATGTTCTTCACGATGGCGAGGACGGCAACGATCATCTCGCCCATGAAGGCGCCGACCTCGTCATTCTCGACATCAATCTTCCCGGACTGAACGGGCTCGACGTGCTCCGCAAACTTCGCGCGCGCAACGACAACACGCCGGTGCTGTTGTTGACGGCACGCTCGGAAGTCACCGACCGGGTCGACGGGCTCGATGCTGGTGCCGACGACTATCTTGTAAAGCCCTTCGAGATGGCGGAACTCGAAGCGCGGGTCCGCGCATTGTCGCGGCGCCGCGGGATCGACCGGCCGCCGGTCGAGCCGATCGGGTGTCTGGTCTTCGATCCGGGCGCCCGGATATTGCGCAACAATGATGACGCGGTCGAGCTGACCCGGCGGGAACTTGCCGCCTTTGAGTGCCTGCTGCATCGGCGCGGCCGGCTTGTGCCGAAATCGGTGCTCGCCGACCATATCTACGGCACCGGCGCGGACGTCGACGAAAAGATCGTCGAAGTGCACATTTCAAGGCTCAGAAAGAAACTCGACGACTGCGGCATCCGCATCAAGGCGGCGCGCGGCCTCGGCTATTTGATGGAAGAGGAAACATGATCGCGAAGCCGGCGTCGCTGCGGGCGCGGCTGTTGCTCCTCATCCTGATCCCGCTCGTCGCGATCTCGATCCTCGCCGGCTATTGGCGGATCACGACCGCCACCAAGACGGCGGAAGAGCTGTTCGACCGGACGCTGATGGCGACGACGCTCGCCATTTCCCGCGACGTTGCGGTTTCGGGCGGCGACGCGATTTCGTCGTCGACGCTCGACCTGATCCGCAGCAGTTCCGGCGGCGAAGTCTTCTATCATGTTCACGGGCCGGACGGCGTCTTTATCACCGGCTATGCGACGCCGCCGGTGGCGCCGCGCGATTTGCAGGTGAACAACGGTGCTCCCATTCTTTTCCTGTCGCGCTATCGCGGCGAAGAGGTTCGGGTCGCGCGGTTGCGCGAATTCGTGACCATCGACACGATCAGCGGATATTCGACCATCACTGTCTGGCAGACGATGGCGGCGCGGCAGGCGTTTGCGCGCGATCTCGCCGGCCGCGCCGCGATCGTCATGGGATCGCTGATCCTGACCGTCGTGCTGGTCGTCTGGTTCGGCATCAATCTCGGGCTGAAACCGCTCACCGACCTGCAAGAGGCGATCTCGATCCGCTCCTCGGACGATCTGAGCCGCATCCGGCGTCCGATCCCGCGCGAGGTGTCGGGGATCGTGCGCACCTTGAACGGCCTTTTTGATCAGGTGACCCGCGCCTTTGCGTCCCGGGATGCCTTCATCTCGGATGCGGCGCACCAGCTTCGCAATCCGATCGCCGGCGTTCTGTCCATTGCCGAATCCGTTCGCGATGCGAGGAGCGACGATGCCCGGCTGTCGCGCACCGAGGATCTGGTCGCCGCCGCCAAACATGTCGCGCGGCTGACCCAGCAATTGCTCTCTTTGGAACGGGCCAGGGGCCGCACCGATCCGACGACCAGGCAGGTCATCGACCTGAACGCGCTTGCTCGGGACGTGTGCGAGCGCAACGCCAAGCGCGTGCTGGATCGCGAAATCGACTTCGAATTCGTTCCCGCCGCCAGGTCGGTGCCGGTTCACGGCGATCCCGTATTCCTCGAAGAGGCGGTCGAAAACCTGATCGACAACGCCCTCGTCCACGGCGGTTCGAACAACACCAAGATCACCGTCGCGGTTTCCGCCGCCGACACTGAAGCGCGTGTCACCGTCAGCGATAGCGGTATCGGCATCAAGCCGGAAGACGCCGAGACCGCCTTTGCCCGTTTCGGTCAGGTCGGCCCGGCCGAAGGTTCGGGCCTCGGCCTCGCCATCGTCGTCGAAACCGCGCAGAACCATGGCGGCAGCGTCTGCATAGACGAGAGCGACATCGGCGCGCGCATCTCGATCCGGCTGCCGCTGGCGGCACCCGGATCGGAGAGCCCGATGCTCTAAACAACGAAGCCGCAGGCCGATACCGGCGTTCGCGTGTCCATGTTGCGGCCGCGATTGAGATGGTCGTCGATCTCGGCGGCCGAGCCGATCATGCGGCCGTAGAGGAACACGGTGAAGGCGGCCGTTTCAAGCGCCCGTTCGCTCAGCTTCCCGGCCCTGTAGTCCTTCCAGAGAATGGCGAGGAGCAGCGCCGCAATGACCGCGTCGACATTGACGCAGAACACGTTGCGCGTCGCGCCGACCGCGTAAATGGCCTCGACGACCTCCCGGTAGAACGCCAGGAAGATGTTGTAATCGCCGCGCTTTTCCAGGTATTCCGCGAGAAAGCGCTCGCGCGGATCATAGTTGACCTGATTGCCCTTGAAGACCGGATGATGGATGCCGGGAAGCGCGCGGACCTCGCCGCCGACCTCCTTGGCAGCCGCCTTTTCGGCCTTGTAGGCCTCGGCGAACCGCTTCGCCATCGCCTTCAGGTCGAGCCCGTGGCCGGGATCGGTCGGATCGGCGAGCCCAGTGTCCTTGAACTCCTCCAGAAGCATCGCCATGCCTTCGAAACCGTTGCCGCCATGGCTGTAGCCGCTGTGCGAGAGAAAGCCGATCATCGCCTTGTTGATCTGCACCCGCGACGGCGTCTGCGGGCCGTCCGCGGCCACCGCGCCTTTTGCTCCTTGCGCCGAGATCGAGCCGGGACCGTTGGAGATCAGGAGGCCGATCAGCATCTGCAGCGGCAGCGCGTCCTCGCCCTGCGGCTTCTTGCCGGTCATCGCCAGGAAGCACAGATCCGCCATGGTCCAGTGTTCGAAGCGCTCCTGGCGCGGAATTCCCCAGAGCGAGCCGTGCCGGTGGTGTTCGGCGGGAATGGTGGCGCCGATCATCACGCCGTAGAGCCTGAGATACCAGGGCAGGGTTTCCGCGGTCAGCCGGGTGATGCGCTTGCGCAGAAGCGGCCCCCAGGCAATCGTCGTTGCGATCGCCGCCAGCAGCGCATCCCGCGACAGCCGTATGCCGAGCCCGGTCAGGAAATCGATGAACACGGACTTGCCGCCGCGCGCCGCAACCGCCTTCAGCACAGCCTCCGGGCGCGGATCGTCGGCCTCGTCGTCATCGGCCGCAAACAGTGCCCGGGCTTCGGCATCGACCGCGATTCCTGATGCGTCGAACCCGGTATCCTGGCCATCGCGCAGTCCGCTCTGGGCAAAGAGCGTGATCAGCGTGCGCGCGCAGGCGAGCGCACGGTCGATCCGGTTCGGCCCGATGATCGAGGCCGCCGCGGCCATGACCACGTTCGGCGAATTGCCGGCCTCGCGCGACGCCTCGGCGGCGACCAGCGCGGGATCGCCGACGAGATTGACTTCCGCGGCGACCGCGACATCGAGCAGGGCGCGGGCGTTGTCGTCGGCGATCTCGTGCACCAGCGGCAGCGCGAAGATCGCCTCGAGCGGCTCGAGCGCCATTTCGAGCACCGATTTTCCGTGCACGCTCGTCACCTGGGTCTTGGGGTCCATGGACGAGGCGCCGGACTTGTCCTTCATCGTCTGGCGCGCGATCACGGCGCCGATCTGCTTGCCGATGACCTCGATCTGGGTGCCGTAGGGTTCGGGTGCTGCAACCGGGGGCAGGTCGATATCGGCCGGCAGCGTCAGCCCCTGATCGTTCGACATCCACGGCTTCAGCGACAGGCTTCCCGTCGAGGCGAAGTCCGTTTCAACGCCGTTGAGCTTCATCACCGCCGTCAGTGCCGCCGGAATATGGGCGATGTTGGTGACGACGGCGCCTTTGGCCGAAACCTTCGGGTCCTCGGGCGTGAACAGGCCGCCGGTGCCAAAGGCGTCGATGAACCAGTCTTCCTTGTCTTCGGCCCTGTCGCCGGAGCCCGCCATCGCGCCGGCATGGCCGACGGCGCGGGTGAGCTTCGACTTCCAGCGGCCGACGACACAGGCGACCACCGGCTTGCCGAAATCGACGCCGCGCTCGTAATAGCCGCCCGGCTCCACATAGAGGACGGCGGCCTTGGTGCGGTCGTCATTCTTCAGGGCATGGGCGAAATCGCGCGCGCCATAGTGGATGTAGACGTCCTTGCCCGACGAAATCAGCGTCGAGGTGCCCCAGCCCTCGGTCGCCAGATATTGGGCGATCGTCGTGGTGAAGCCGCCGGAATTGGAGAAGATCGCGATCGATCCCTTGAGCAGCGATTCGTCCGGGTGATCGCCGCCGAGTGCACCGCCGATCCGCACCCGGTTCCAACTGTCGGCGACGCCGAGGCAGTTGCCGCCGATCACGTCGACCCCGTTGGCCTGGGCCATGGCGCGGATCTCGCGGGCATCATGCACGGCGACCTTTTCGGTGATGATGACGATCTTCCTCAGATCGGGATTGACCCGGATGAGTTCGGCGACGCCGTCGCGCACGCCCGACGGCGGCAGGTAGACGACGCCGGTGTTGAACCGGTGCCCGTCTTCAAGGCCCTCGCGGACATTGTTGTAGATCGGGATGTCGCCGGCGGGCGTCGGCAGCTTCTGCCCGCGCCGGCCGGGCGATACGCCGAACACCACATTGCCGCCCGAAAACGCGTGCGACACCGGCGTCACCTGCCGGCTTTCGCCGCCCATGGCGTTAAGAACGACGACGGTATCGTCGCGGGTGGCGATCTCGCTCAACGAGTTGATGCCGAGATAGTAGGGAATTCCCTCGATGCCTGGCTTGTGCATTGTCTTCGGCCTCAAACTGCTTCACTGGCGCCGATCAGGCGGGCGATTTCCGCCCGGCCGCCGCCGCGCATCCATTTGTCGACGTCCTTGGCGTAGTTGACGACTTCGGAAATCGCGCTGTCGAAGCCGAAGAACCGGTAGGGCAGGCCGAGCGCGTCGCAGGTCTCCGCCAGATTGCCCAGGCCGCGAACGAGGTTAGGGCCGCCGCGGCCGACGACCACGTAAAGCGGCGTCGGCCCGTGCGCGGAGAAATGCTCGCGCAGCGCGTCGCCCATGCCGCGGAAGGTCTCGAAGATGTCGGTGTTGTTGGATTTGCCGCCGATGATGAAGAGCACGTTGGTCTGCTTCAGGAAATGGCGGTAGCAGATCGACGCCACCGCCTTCATCTTCTCATAGGGCGGATTGCCGCCGAAATCGGACGAGATGATCGCCGCGTCGCCGAGCACTTCGGTGACCAGGCTGTTGGCGCCGCCGCCGAAGGTCGGCGCCAGGATCGTGCCCTGATCGTTGATGACGAAGACATCCGACTGGCCCTGATGGGTTCTGAGCAGATTGACCTCCTGCTCGAATGCCGAGATGTCGGAAGCGAACAGATGGTCGGGCAGGCCGAGCCGGGCGACGCGCGGATCGTCGCGGTCGAAGCCGCATTTGAAATCGCAGGCGACCGGCGTCAGCCGCCCGCCCTTGCCCGGCCGCATGCGGATCGGATTGAGCTCCAGCGTCGTCATGCCGTAATGGTGCATCAGCTCCCACAGTTTCGGCAGTTGCTGGACGAGCGGCGAGATGACCTCTTTCGATGCGTTGATGTCGCTAAGCGCATTGGCGACGACAAAGGCCTTCAGCCCGGTCAGGGCGTCGAAGGGCACGGTGGCGATTTCGGATTTGTCCAATTCCTCGATCTCGATGCCGCCCTTATGGGTCAACGTCATCGTCGGCGCTCGATAGCGCGTATCGTCGGTGATCGAGAAATAGACCTCGTGCTCGGCCGGAACGCCGGCCTCGAAGGTGACGCCGTTGGCTTTGGCCACGGCATTGCCGTGCCGGTGCTCGGCGAAATAGAGCCGTTCCTTTTCCGCAAGCGCGGTTTTGAGATCCTGCGCCTTGCCGATCAGGCCGGCCTTGCCCTTCTTGCCGATCCCGCCCTTGAACAGCGGCTTGATGAAGATCGTCTGATGGCGTTCGATCAGATCGCGGATCTCGTCCTCGCTCGCGCCCGGCCCGAGGATTTCCGTTGCCGGAAACCCGACATGGCGCAGCAAGCGACTGCCGTAGAGCATGCCCGTGATTTGCATCTGAAATACTCCGGTTAGATTCGGTTGCCCTGATCGGTGATGGAGTGCCGTAATCCCGAGGTCGCAGCCTCTTTTACGAGGGCGGCGCACCGGTAGAATCCGTGCATCATCTTCGAGAATGGCGTTGCAAGAAAGAAGGCGAGCACTGCGCCAAGATGGAGCGCGAGCAGCGGCATGACGAGGCTTGTGCCGGTGGCCGCGTAGAGCAACAGGCCTGAAGCTGCGACGAGGAACACCAGCCCGGTGAAGGCCATTTCGCCGCCCCAGACCCGGACATCGCCGAGGGACCTGTCCGCCTTCACTTTGAGGAGGGCGAGCACCGCGGTGCCGAGGCAAAGCAGGATGCCGCCGAGCAGGCCGAGAAGTTTCGGCAGGCTGTAAATCGGATAGGGTGCCGGCATGTCGAGGATATAGTGCATCAGCGTCGCGACCGAGGTGGAGGCAAAGCACAGGAGGAAGCCGTAGAGCACGGCCTGGTGCGCATGGCGGCGGCCATTGGAATAGCGGTCCTCATCCTCGAAATTGCAGCCGTCGCCATGGCCGCCGTCGAGGTCTTTCATTGTCGCGGCTGCTCTGGTCGCGGCAATGACGTGGGAAAGCCGCACCGTACCGCCGCCGATCGATGTCCAATAGCGCCGCAGCGAGACGGCAACGGCGACAAGCGGCAACACGAAGGCGGGCAGGAAGATCGCCACCATGGCTCCGTGCGAGAGATAGGCGTAAAAACCCTCGCCGTCGGTCGGGGCGAGCAGACGGGCGAGCCCTATGATGACCGCAATACCGGCAACGACCGCCAGGGCCAGCGCAACGCCGCGCTCATGAAAGAGGTTGGCGAGCGGGCGCGGCCAGGCGTATTCCCGCCAGCTGTCCTGCCGCGCTTCGGCCAGCACTTTCGGCAGGTTGAGCGCGAACTCGTGCGGTTCGGTGTACTGGCAGGCGTAATAGCAGCCGCGGCAATTGTGGCAGAGATTGGCGAACTGGATGATGTCGGCGTCCGAAAAGGAACGCTCGCGCATGAGCGCCGGGAACACCGAACAATAGCCCTCGCAATAGCGGCAGGCATTGCAGATCTCGATCTGGCGTCGCGCCTCGGCGCGTGTTTCTCGTGAACCGTTGACTTCAGCGCGCATGGGCCGCCGCCTCATTGCCTGCAATGCGCCCGAAGACGGTGCCGATCGTCATGCCGAAGCCGGCCAGATAGCCTTGCCCGAGAATCGAACCGGCCATAATCTCGCCTGCGGCCCACAGATTGTCGATCGGGCCCTCCGGGCCCTGCACCCGTGCCCCGTCGTCGACCTTCAATCCGAGATAGGTGAAGGTGACGCCGGGGCGAAGCGCGTAGCCGTAAAAGGGCGGCTCGGCGATCGGCCGAGCCCAATTGGTCTTTTCCGGGGAAAGACCGGAGGTGGCCAGACCGTCCAGTTCGGTCGGATAGAAATCGCCCGGCCGGCAGGCCGCGTTGAAGGCCGTGATCGTTGCAACGAGCTTTTGCGCCGGCAGGTCCAGTTTCTCCGCCAGCTCATCCAGCGTTTCGGCCGTCACCGGCGGGAACACGGAAGGCATGAACAGGTCCAGGCTTTTTGAATCGATGATCGCATAAGCCACCTGATCGGGCTGGGCGGCGACCAGACGGCCCCAGATCGCGTAGCGTTTCGGCCATACGTCCTCGCCCTCGTCGTAGAACCGCTCTCCGTGCCTGTTGACGACGACCGAGAACGGCACGCAGTCGAGTCGTGTGACAATTCCGCCGTCGAACTTCGGCGCGCGCCCGTCGATCGCCACCGCGTGGCACTGGGTGGGATCGCCGACCGAGGCGATGTCCTGGTCGAGCAGATCTTTCAGCACCGCCCCGCGATTGTAAGGCGTACCGCGGATCAGGAAGTTAGCTGCGGCCGGGCCCCAGGCCTCGGTCAACCATTCGATATTGGCCTCGAATCCGCCGGCGGCGGCGACGACGGCCTTCGCCGCAAAGCGCTGCGGCGTGCCGTCGATCCGGGCGTCCACATGGGCGATGCGACCGCCGTCGAGATGTATATGGGTGACTTCGGCGTCGTAGAGCACGGTAACGCCGAGCCGTTCCGCCGTGCGGTAATAGGCGTTCACCAGCGCCTTGCCGCCCCCGAGAAAAAACGCATTGGTGCGCGACAGCGATAGCGTTCCCGACAATGACGGTTGAAAGTGGACGCCGTGATCGTGCATCCACGGATAGCATTCCTCAGATTGGCGGATGACCATGCGGGCGAGCGCCGCATCGGTCTTGCCCTTGGTGACGTTCAGGAGATCGTCGAAATACTCATCTTCGCCATAGGCGTCGGTGAGGACGCCGAGCGGGCCGGAATGCATGCAGCGGAAATTCCGCGTGTGCCGCGAATTGCCGCCGCGATAGGCCTTTGGTGCGCCTTCCAGGATGAGCGCCTGCGCCCCGGCCTCCGCCGCGGTAATCGCCGCACACAGCGCCGCGTTGCCGCCGCCGATGACCAGCACATCCCAGTTCGTTTCTTTCCCAGGTGTCACCTTAAGGGCCCGCGCTTCAACAATTGTGCGGATCCCTTATGGCGCCAAGCTTGCGTCAAGCTTACGCGGCGACGGCTTTGACCGTCGGAAGCGGGATGACCGATGTCGGAGCCTTTGCGGGAACGTCGTCCGTACAAACTGGAAAATATGTTTTAAATCATATTATTAATCAGTATTGTTGGCGGATGGGGTGGGATTCGAACCCACGAGACGGTCTCCCGCCTGCCGGTTTTCAAGACCGGTGCCTTCAACCACTCGGCCACCCATCCGGAGCGTCATCAATGGGGTAATCGCCGCCGTTTGACAAGCGTTGCCGGTTCTCGCGGCCATCGCAAGGCTGCGACGCCGTCGCCGCGATAGGATCGTCGGTCATATAGGCTTGAGCGGGCGGCTCGAACGACTGGATGGCTTCGCCTGCGCCGCGTCATTGGTGGTCGGGTGTTTCAAAGGAACGCGCACAAACCGCAAGCACCTGTGATTCCGGCACGGCCAATCGTTCTCCGCTTTCGCGGGGAAGGTGGAAGATCGTGCTCAAGAACCAACACCACCCACCGTCCCCGTGGCAACGGGGACCCATTACCCCGCTCAACACGGTATGCCGGCAGCGTTCGGCGCAGCGACGCCCAAGTCACTGGATCGCAAGACCGGTGTCCGGAATTCCCCTCGGCAGACGGACCGCAGAGATCGCCGAACGCGCGCACTCCGTCTCCTATTGGCACATTCGGGCGCCTCATTTCCGGCGTATTCCGTCAGCCTTTATGACATGTTAAGGCTATCGATCGATCGCCGCCCGGATTCCGCGCGCGTGAGGGCGGTTCTTAACGGTCGGGTAAGAGGTGGGCGAGACTCTGTCGTGACGTTTTTGGTGGGGACGGATCACCGGGACGCCGGAACAGCGGTTCGGGCCAGACTTGGGGAAGTCGGTTCGGATGTGCCCGGCGCGATTTCGGTGCGTTCACGTTCCCATGCCGACACCAATGTACCGAGTTTGGCGGCATGATAACGATGTTCGACAGGGAAGGGCGGCCGGACCGCGCGTGTCCGGACCCACGCAGCTCGGATTTGCGGCGCCTGGCGACGGGCCTCCTGGTGGTGATCTTCTGCATCGCCATTGCCGGCTGCGGCGCGTCCTCGAAAATCAAGCACCCGCCCAGGGGCAAGGAATATTTCCCGGAATCCCAATACGGCAAGGCCAGCCCGCGGGTGGTCAGCTACGGCAAGCCGGTGCCCAAGGGCGGCGGCCGCTATCACGTGGGCAAGCCCTACAAGATCGCCGGCAAATGGTACCGGCCGAAGGAAAATCCGAACTATAAGGCGACCGGCATCGCCTCCTGGTACGGCTCGGCGTTCCACGGCCGCAAGACCGCCAATGGCGAAATCTACGACATGGGCGCGTTGACCGCCGCCCACCCGACATTGCCGCTGCCGTCCTATGTGCGCGTCACCAATCTGCACAATTCGCGCTCCGTCGTCGTCCGCGTCAACGACCGCGGGCCGTTCGCCCATGGCCGCGTCATCGATCTTTCGCAGCGCGCCGCCGAACTGCTCGACTACAAGAAGCGCGGCACCGCCAAGGTGCGCGTCGAATATGTCGGCAAGGCGCGCATGGACGGCCTCGACCAGGAATATCTGATGGCCTCGCTGACCGTGAACGGCCGGCCCGTCAATGGCGGCCCGAGGACGCCGGGCGAGGACAGCGCGGCGCCGACCATCATGGTCGCCGACGCCTCCTCGGTGCCGCCCGGCATGGAGCGTTCGCGCAGCGGCATCGGCTATTCGCAGGCCCCGCCCGCGCCGGCGCCACGGACGGTCGAGCCCGCCGATCTTCCCCCGCTCGATGCCGGTGCGCCGACGCAAATCGCCGAACTGCCGGCGCCGCGCACCCGTCCGCTCGCCGGCGGCGGCACACCGCTCGACATCCGCCCGCAATCCCTGTCGGCCAATATGCGGACCGGGGCGACGACCACGTCCGGCAGCGCGCCGTCCTCGCTCGACACCGACGCCTGGGGCAGCCTCGCGGTATCCCCGGAGATCACCGGCTCGATCGGCAAGAAGAAGAAGCCGATTTTCGGCCACCCGGTTCCGTTCCGGACGACTTCGCCGTCACGTTCCTATGCGGCGGCGTCGCGGGTCGCCGCCGCCCATCACGTGATCGACCGTCTGGTCGATGCGGAAACCGGTACGACCGCGAAGCCGGCCGCGAAAAATGCCGGCCGCATATCGCCGATGATTCTTCAGGCGGCCGTGTTCGCCGATGCGGCGAACGCCGAACGGGCGCGGAAGACGCTGGCCGGGCTCGGCGAGGTCACGGTCGCCACGCTCGACCGCGGTGCCGCCCCGCTCCATGTGGTGCGCGTCCGGCTTGGCGAGCGCATCGCAGCGGCAAAGGCGGTCGGCCTTGCCCGGGCGAACGGTTTCAACGGCGCCTACATCCTCCGCTGACCGCGGTCCAAATCCACATCCTCAATCAATCTCGTTGTCCGATATGTGACAGGGGCTCGCGGAATCGCTGCCGGGATGATATTGCTCATCCGTTTCCTGCACTTGCCCAAGACCGGCAGGAGCCTGAACGAGAGAGACGACATTTGGGAGAGCGCGCGGCGGCACGCCGCGGCGTTGCGAAGCGTGATGCGATCAGTACAGCGGCTCGCCATGGCGGCGCTGACCGGACTTGCCATTCTGGCGGCGGGCCTTTCGCCCGCAGCCGCTGAGGACGACGTCGAGGACAGCCTCGCCGACCAGGCCCCTTACGCGCTGCTGCTCAACGCCGACACCAACACCGTGCTGTTCAGGCGCGCGCCCGACACACCGTTTCCGCCGGCAAGCCTCGCCAAGCTGATGACCATGGCGGTCGTCTTCGATGCGCTGAAGGCCGGCGAAGTCACGCTCGATACCGAATACAAGGTCAGCACACACGCCTGGCGGACCGGCGGCGCGCCGGCCGGCGGCTCGACCATGTTCGCCGAGCTCAATTCGGTGATCCGGCTCGAAGACCTCATCCGCGGCGTCATCGTCCAGTCGGGCAATGATGCGGCAATCGTCATTGCCGAGGGCATGGCCGGATCGGAAGCGGCGTTTGCCGCGCGCATGAACAAGCGGGCGCGCGAACTCGGCCTCAGCAATTCGCACTTCACCAATCCGAGCGGGCTGCACGATCCCGACATGAAGGTGACGGTGCGCGATCTGGCCAAGATCGCCCGCTATCTGATCCGCGTCCATCCGAACTACTACCGCTATTACGGCGAGAAGGAGTTCACCTGGAACAAGATCCTACAGCGCAACCGCAATCCGCTGTTGAAGCGCAATATCGGCGCCGACGGGCTGAAGACCGGCTATGTCAAGGAATCGGGCTACGGGCTGGTCGGTTCGGCGGTGCGCGACGGCCAGCGGCTGATCGTGGTGGTCGGCGGCGCCGCGCGCCCGCGCGACCGCGAGCGCGCCGCCGTCGAACTCCTGGAATGGGGCCATTCGGCCTTCCGACAGGTACGGCTCTTCGATGAAGGCGTGGCCGCGGGTGCTGCCCGGGTGTTCGGCGGCGACAAGCGCTACGTCAAGCTGATCGGCGATGGCCCGGTCGCCGCCATCGTGCCGCGCGAGACCAAGGACCGGATCCGCGGCGCGATCCACTATATCGGGCCGATCGAGGCCCCGATCGAGCCCGGCCGCCCGTTGGCGATCATGAAGGTGACGCGGGAAGGCGAGGTCATCCAGGAGACGCTGCTTTATTCCGGCGAGGCGATCGGCGTCGGCAACCTTCACCAGCGCGCCTTCGACGCCGCCCTCGAACTGCTGTTCGGCTGGTGGTAATCTCCGCCCCGGTCTCTATAACCATCGCGTGGGCGATTTTTTGAGCGGCAAATTCATTACCTTCGAGGGCGGCGAGGGCAGCGGGAAGTCGACGCAAGTCCGGCGCCTGGCCGAAACTCTGCGGGGAAAGGGGATCGGCGTCGTTGAAACCCGCGAGCCCGGCGGCTCGCCGGGCGCCGAAATGCTCCGCCACGTGCTGTTGACCGGCGTCGCCGAAGCGCTCGGGCCAAAGGCAGAGGCGCTGCTCTTCGCCGCGGCCCGCGACGATCATTTGCGGGTGACGATCCGCCCGGCGCTTGAGCGCGGCGACTGGGTGATCTGCGACCGTTTTGCTGATTCGACCCGCGTCTATCAGGGCATCGGCGGCGCGGTCGATGTCGAATTCCTGGGCGCGCTCCAAGACCTGATCCTGCAGGGGCTGAGGCCCGACCTGACCCTCATCCTCGATATTCCGGCCGAACTGGGCCTGGAGCGGGCGGCGCGCCGGCGCGGCAGCCAAGGCCGCGATGCGCCCGACCGGTTCGAGAAGCACCCGGTCGCCCATCACGAGCGCCTGCGCCAAGGATTCCTGGATATCGCCAAGGCCGAGCCGGAGCGCTGCGCCGTCGTCGATGCGACGGCCGACGAAGACGAGGTCGCGGCCGAAATCCGGCAGCTCGTCACCGAAAGGCTCGCGTTATGAGCGCGGCGCGGACGCCGGCCGACGGTGTGGTGCTTGAGGCCGACACCATCGGCGATCTCGCGCCGCCGCGCTGCCGCCACGACCTGATCGGCCAGCAGCCGGCCGAGACGGCCCTGCTTGAGGCCTACCGCAGCGGCCGCATCCACCACGCCTGGCTGATCGGCGGTCCGCGCGGCATCGGCAAGGCGACGCTCGCCTTCCGGTTTGCCCGTTTCGTGCTCGCTCATCCCGATCCGCACGCCGACGCGGTCGCCGCGGCACGCGACCTCCATGTCGATCCCGAAAGCGGTGCCGCGCACAGGGTCGCGGCCGGCTCCCATCCCGATCTCCTGGTGCTGTCGCGCCGCTACGATCCGGAGAAAAAGCGGTTCACCACCGGCATCCCCGTCGACCACGTCCGGCGCACGGTGTCGTTCTTCGGCTCGACGGCGGCCGAGGGCGGCTGGCGAATCGCCATCGTCGATGCCGCAGACGACATGAATGCGAGCGCTGCCAATGCGATGCTGAAGGTTCTTGAAGAACCGCCTGAACGGGCGCTGTTTCTGCTGGTCAGCCACCAGCCCGGACGGCTGCTGCCGACGATCCGCTCGCGCTGCCGCAAGATCGCACTGAGTGGCCTGACGCCCGCCGACATCCGCGCGGCGCTGCAGCGGTTCGGAATTGCCGCCGGTCACAGCGATGCCGAGCTGGAACTCGCCGGGACGCTGGCCGAGGGCAGTTTGCGCCGCGCCATCATTCTGCTCGAAAACGACGGTATCGCGCTCTACCGGGCGTTTCGCGAACTCGTCGACGGCCTGCCGGCGCTGGACGTCTCAGCCCTGCACGCGTTTGCCGACAAGGTCGGCGGCGCCCGCAACGAGGACGCCTACGACATCTTCCTCGACCTTTTGCGCGGCTGGCTGCAGCGGCGGGTGAGGGGGCGCGGCGAGCCGCCATCGGCGTCGGGCGACAGGGCGCCCATGCTTCACCAGACCGCGCTTGTCAGTTGGGCGGAGGTATGGGAAAAGGTCGCGCGGTCGGCGGGGCTTGCCGAAAGCCTCAATCTCGACCGCAAGCAGGTCGTTTTGTCGTCAATCCGGGCGCTCGCTGGAGCCGTGCGCCGGGGATGACCACAGATCGATCGTCGACTTTCATCAGCGCGAACCAACCGGTCGTTTCATGGCTGAGAAACCTGCCTTTTTCATCACCACCGCGATTTCCTATCCGAACGGGCTTCCCCATATCGGGCACGCCTATGAAGCGATCGCCACCGATGCGATCGCTCGCTTCAAGCGGCTCGACGGCTATGACGTGTTCTTTTTGACCGGCACCGACGAGCACGGCCAGAAGATGCTGCAGACCGCCGCGAAGGAAGGGCTGACGCCACACGAACTGGCTGAGCGCAACACGCCGCGCTTCGTCTCCATGGTTGAAAAACTGACCTGTTCCAACGACGATTTCATTCGCACCACCGAGCCGCGGCACTACCGGGCCGTGACCGAGATCTGGAACCGCATGGCGGCGCGCGGCGACATCTATCTCGACAGATATTCCGGCTGGTATTCGGTGCGCGACGAGGGCTTCTTCGGCGAGGCGGAAACCACCGTCGGCGAGGACGGCGTGCGGCTGGCGCCGACCGGCAGCCCGGTCGAGTGGGTCGAGGAGGAGAGCTATTTCTTCCGCCTGTCGGACTATGCCGAACCGCTGCTCGCCCATTACGAGGCCCATCCCGATTTCATCGGCCCGGAGGAACGGCGCAACGAGGTGATCAGCTTCGTCAAGGGCGGCTTGCGCGACCTGTCGGTCTCGCGCACCACCTTCGACTGGGGCGTGCCGGTGCCGGGCGATCCGCACCACGTCATGTATGTCTGGGTCGACGCGCTCACCAATTACATCACCGCCGCCGGCTTCCCGGACGAGGACTCGGAGCGCTATCGGCGCTACTGGCCGGCCGATATACATATCATCGGCAAAGACATTCTGCGCTTTCATGCGATCTACTGGCCGGCCTTCCTGATGTCGGCCGGGGTGCCGGTGCCGAAACGCGTCTTCGCCCACGGCTTCCTGTTCAACAAGGGCGAGAAGATGTCGAAATCGGTCGGCAACGTCATCGATCCGTTCGCCTTGTCCGACCATTACGGCGTCGATCAGGTGCGCTATTTCTTCCTGCGCGAGGTTCCGTTCGGCCAGGACGGCAATTACAGCCATGAGGCCATCGTCCAGCGCATAAATGCCGACCTCGCCAACGATCTCGGCAATCTGGCCCAGCGCTCGCTGTCGATGATCGCCAAGAACCTCGACGGCCGGCTGCCGGCGCCCGGTGCGTTTTCGCCAGACGACACCGCCATCCTCGACAAGGCCGACAGCCTGCACGGGACCTGCCGCGAGGCGATGAGCCGGCAGGAGATTCACACCGCGCTTGCCGCGATCTGGGCGGTGGTGGCCGAGGCCAACCGCTATTTCGCCGCGCAAGAGCCGTGGGTGCTGCGCAAGACCGATCCCGAACGCATGGGCACGGTGCTCTACGTCACGGCGGAAGTGATCCGCCAGATCGCGATCCTGACCCAGCCCTATACGCCGACCGCCTCGGCGAAGCTGCTCGACGGGCTTGCGGTGGAGGAGGGCGCGCGCGACTTTGCGGCGCTCGGTGCCGCCGGCCGGCTTGCCGCCGGAACCGCACTGCCGAAACCCGAGCCGGTTTTTCCGCGCTATGTCGAGCCGGAGCCGGCCGACAGTCCGGACGCCTGATGCTGGTCGACAGTCACTGCCATCTGGACTTTGCCGATTTCGCCGACGAAATCGACGAAGTCGTTGCGCGGGCCGAAGCCGCCGGCGTTTGCCGCATGGTGACGATCGGGACCAGGGTAAAACGCTTCGATGAGGTGAGGGCGCTCACTGAGCGTTTCGACAACGTCTACTGCTCGGTCGGAACCCATCCGCATAATGCGGCCGAGGAGACGGACGTTACCGCCGACCATCTGGTCCGCATGGCCGCCCATCCGAAAGTGGTGGCGATCGGCGAATCCGGGCTCGATTTCTACTATGACCATTCGCCGCGCGATAAGCAGGTCGCGGCGTTTCGCCGGCATATCGCGGCTGCACGGGAGACCGGCCTGCCGCTCGTCATCCACAGCCGCGATGCCGACGAAATGATGGCGGAAATCCTCAGCGAAGAGATGGCCAATGGTCCCTTTACCGCGGTTCTGCATTGCTTTTCGTCGAGCCGCGAACTCGCCGAAACCGGAGTCGCGCTCGGCTGTTACGTGTCGTTTTCGGGCATTTTGACCTTCAAGAAGGCGGACGAATTGCGCGCGATCGCCGCCTGGCTGCCGGCGGACCGCCTCCTCATTGAAACCGATGCCCCCTATCTGGCCCCGGTGCCGTATCGGGGGAAACGCAACGAACCGGCTTATGTCGCTGAAACTGCAAAGGTTCTGGCCGAGGTCCGCGGCGTCGATGCGGCCGAGATCGCGCGCCGGACGACGGAGAATTTCTTTCGCCTCTTTGCCAAGGTGCCGCGGTCGCGTGACGTCTAACACTCAAAACCGCGGTCATTACCGGGCCCGGCCCGGTGATCCAGGCGGCAATGCCCGGATGTGCTGCCTGGATTGCCGGCAAAAGCCCGGCCATGACGAGACAATGGATCAAATACGGTGGCTGCCCATATGACGGCGCGACACGTCTTCACCATACTCGGCTGCGGCTCGTCGGGAGGCGTGCCGCGGGTCGGCAATCACTGGGGCGCCTGCGACCCGAACGAACCGCGCAACCGTCGCCGCCGCTGTTCGCTGCTGGTCGAGCGGATTGCGGCGTCCGGCGAAAAGACGACGGTGCTGATCGACACCACGCCCGACATGCGCGTGCAATTGCTCGACGCCAACGTCGAGCGGGTCGACGGCGTTCTCTACACCCATCCGCACGCCGACCACCTTCACGGTATCGACGATCTGCGGGTGCTCGCCATCAATCAGCGGCAGAAGATCGATATCTATACCGATACCGGGACGTCGGCGCGGCTGCACCAGGCGTTCGAATATTGTTTTGCAACGCCGCCAGGGTCGAACTATCCGCCGATCCTGACCGAGCACCGAATCGCCGCCGGCGAGAAGGTGACGATAGACGGTGCCGGCGGGCCGGTGGCCGCGCTGCCGGTGCGCCAGTTCCACGGCGAAATCGATGCGCTCGGCTTTCGCATCGCCGGCGTCGGCTATTCGAGCGACATCATCGGCCTGCCGGACGAGAGCCTGGCGGCGTTGTCCGACCTCGATGTCTGGATCGTCGATGCGCTCAGGCGGACGCCGCATCCGAGCCATTTCTCACTCGACGACGCGCTCGACTGGATCGAACGGATGAAGCCGAAGCGGGCGATCCTGACCAATCTGCACGTGGACCTGGATTACCGGACACTCTGCGAAGAATTGCCGGCCGGGATTGAACCGGCCTTTGACGGGCTCAGCTTTGAAGTTCCGATAAGCGAATAGTTTTAGACCTATAAGCGCGTTTGTTCGCGTATATTTTTAGCCGGAAGGCCGTCTGTGTATCTGCTATCTGCCAAATCGCCCATACAAAAAAGTTCCATAATCTCTCTTATGCGAATCGCGTTACTGAAAATCGATTGGAGTGGCGGCGCGGTGTGTGATCGCCTTCCTTGCAGTCCCCAGGTGATCGTCGCGATGCCGTCTCGAACTGCTGTCTGGTCCAAATCCTAGCGGCACTTAACGCAACTCATATGATCGGGCGTGGCCAGTCATTTTCGTTCGTCATTGCGACCCCGGCGGAAGCCGGGGGAAGCAATCCAGGGCGTCATACTCAGGACTGGATTGCCGCGGCGCTTGTCAGCGCCTCGTAATTGTCGATCGAAGACGACGCCAACGCTCCCCTCCCCCTTGTGGGGAGGGGTCGGGGGTGGGGGTCGAAAGATAAGAACAACGACGCTTTCGAGTCGCGCATACGTTTGCTTGTACCCCCACCCGGCCGGCGCTGACGCGCCGTCCACCCTCCCCACAAAGATTCCTCTGCGAAAGCGGGAGGTCATTGGAGCGATAGCGGCGGGCGAATGTATGTTCGGTCAGGCCTTATTGGCTTCCCGTCCCCGCCTGCGTGTTCGGTTCCAGGTGATTGTTTGGATGGAATCGGTGTAGAGCAAGGTATTGCCTTTTTGAGGGAGCGGCTTGCGCCATGGAACTGAGACTGCACG
>JANQEG010000031.1 GCA_028278505.1 Rhodobiaceae bacterium | reverse complement strand
GCCGATTTGCGCCGTTCTGGGCGCGAGAAATCTGCGCGCAAGGACAGCCTCTTGGCACCTCACCCGCGAAAGCGGGTGTCCAATGGCCGATCCGCCACTGTTAGCGCTTGTTTTGTCAAACGAATCTCCATTCGCCATAGCCGAGGACATAGTGTATCGAGGGGATAATTGGATTCCCGCTTTCGCGGGAAAGGTGGACAAAGGCAAGGTCGCGCTAACCAACCATCGCATCAGTTCGGCAACGTTCGAACAGGGATATGTCCTGAAATCCGACGCGTCAGGTGATCGATCGATGTCGCGGGGCGGTATCTGGCCTTTGAGATGTTTGAACACGATAGCCCCGCTGGGGCGAAGCAAAAATCCGCGCCGGCTCAGATCTCACACCCCTCCAGGGTCTCGGCGCGAAGGTGGTCGACGACGGCGACCAGCGCCTCCTGCTTGTCCGCGCCGTCGGCCATCGCCTTTTCATAGACGGCGATCTGCCGGTCGGCGCTGGTGCCTTCGGTGGCGATCGCGCGGGCGTGTTCGACCGCCGCCACGCAATGGAAATGACTGGCATCGTCCTCGATGAGCTGCAGCAATTCGTCGACCAGATCGTGGAACGGCACGCTCTCGCCGCGGCCGTAGTCGATCATCGAGCCGAACGTGCCGTGACGCTGCGCCAGCCAGCGGTTCTCGTTGATCAGGAAGCGGGCGTAGTCGCGCCAGCGCTGGTTCTCGCGGCGCAGCCGGTAAAGCATCCGGGTGACGCAGCGGAACAGCGCGGCAATGGCGATCGAATCGTCGAGACGGGTGCAGACGTCCGAGACCCGCATCTCCAGCGTCGGGAAGCGGGCGCTGGGACGCAAATCCCACCAGATCTTGGTGGCGTCCTCGATGACGCCCGCATTGACCAGGACCTGCACCGTGCGCTCGTATTCTCCGGCGCTGGTGAACGGCTCGGGCAGGCCGGTGCGCGGCAGTTCCTGGAACACCGAGAGCCGGTACGATTTGAGCCCGGTCTGCTGGCCGCGCCAGAACGGCGACGAGGTCGACAGCGCCAGAAGGTGCGGCAGGAAATAGGCGAGCTGGTTGAAAAGGTCGATGCGCAGATCCTCCTCCTCGACGCCGACATGCACGTGCATGCCGCAGATCAGCAGGCGCCGGGCGACCACCTGCATGGACTTGGCCAGTTCGTTGTAGCGGTCCTTGTCGGTGTGCTGCTGGCGCTCCCAATCGGCGAAGGGATGGGTCGAAACGGCCAGCGGCGCGAGGCCGTATTTGGCCGATTTCTCGGCGATGGTCCGGCGGTGCAGGGCCAGTTCGCGGCGCGCCTCGGCGATCGAACCGCAGACCGGGGTGCCGATCTCGATCTGGCAGCGCAGGAATTCCGGGCTGACCTGCTTGGGCAGCGCCTCCTGGCATTCCTCCATCAATTCCTTCGGCGGATCGGCGGCCAGATCGCGGCTCTCGATATCGATCAGCAGATATTCTTCCTCGATGCCGACCGTAAAGCTCGGTTCGATAATGGACATGACACCCCCCAACGCGGCGGTCTCCCTCCGCCTCCCGGGACGCGGGCATCCCGGCGACACCGAAAGGCATCGCCGATCGCTGGCGCAAAACCTATTTGAGACCAGTAACGTGGCCCGAGGCAAGCCCTGTTTTGCCGAGATCTTCTGCGGGCGGGAAAGTCATCAATACCCTTCCAGTTCGTGCGGCTGGAAAGCCTTCCTGTGGTCGTAGGCCTCGCCGAGCACCGTCTTCAAAATGTCGTTCATGGTCGCGCGGTCGTTGTCGAAACCGCCATGGCTGTCGGAATCCGTGGGACTGCCGGATCTGGTGTAGTGCACGGTAAGCCCGTTCGGCAATTCGGTCTTTTTGAGGAAGAACTCCATACCGAGGAGCGGCGCCCCCAATTGTTCCTCGAATGCGTTCGAAACGAGGTAGAGAAGCGACTTGCCATAGACATTGGCCACGCTGTCGTCCTGCTCCCGCCTGTCGGTGAGCGCGTAAATGCTGGCCTGGCGGATATGGTCTGCCGCGTCGGCCTTGCCGATTCGATCGGCGAGGTAGTTGCTGAACAGGTCGACCGTGCAGGCCGGCGCCATCAGCGACAACGAGTCAATCGGCGGGCCGTCGTGACCCATGGATCTGATCGCGTCGACAAGCCAGGTGTGCAGGATCGAGCCGGCGCTGTGTCCGACAAGATGCACCTTGAAGGGTTGGGTCAGTTCGGCATTCATGGCTTGAAAAAGGTCGAAGACCTGATAGCCGCCGAAGCCGGGCAGGAAACTGCGATGGGCGTCGTCCTTGATCTGGCGCCAGACGGCACGGCCCACGGGGCGGGACATCTTCTCGAACGCGGTATCGAGCAGATCGCGGAAGCCGCCGACCCGCTCCGCCGAGCGCGAGAACACGCTGACGAGTGCATCGAGCAGTTCCTCGGTAAATCCGGTCGCCCACATGAAATGAAACGGATAGATGCGGTTCCGCTTGAAGACCTCTTTCATGGTCTTGATGCGCCGGGCCGAGTCGTCCTGGGTATTCAACCCGCCATGGCCGAAAAAGAGCATGTGATCATATTTTCGGTTCGCCGAAGCCGCATCGGCGGCAAGCATATTGACCGTTTCGATGATCGATTCGATGGGTGTCGCATAGCGCCCGGTATCCACCAGACGGCCGTCGTCGACATGGGCGAAGTGACCGATTATTTCATACCGCCGTGGCGCCGGAGCGCTCGGCCGCGCCTCGACCGCGGTCGCTGAGAGCCGCGATGTCGTCAGAGCGAATGCCTCCGGTGCCGGCACCGACAACCGCAGCACCCAGGCATCCATGATGTTTGCGGCCCAGTCATGATAGGGCCAGCGCGCCAATCCCGGCCGACCCTGCAGTTTGCTCCAGCCCGCACCCCAGGAATTCTGTACCAGAAAGCCGAGATCGTCATATCCGACAATGGCAAAGGCGTGGCCGCCGGTGTGGACTTCGGAGGGCTGGATGACCCCGCCTTCGGGTTTGATCCAGCCAGTGTGCACCCGCGCCGAGGCATAGATGACACCGGTTTCGTTGAGCGCCGTGTGATAGTCGATAATGTTCGGCCGAAGCCGGTAATAGACGCCAAGGCCGACCAGCCGCGCTGCCTCGGCCTGTTTCGGCGTCAGGGTCCAGTTGCGCTCGTCGGCATTGTAGGGGGCGAGTTCTTCGCTGCAAACGCCGTTATGGAAAAATCCCTTGAGTGCGCCGCGAATGCTCGAGCCCTCATAATCGGTCCCTTCCCATTCATCATGAAGCTTGGCCATTTGGTAGAGCATGCGCGGGCTGACGGACCGCGGCAGCTCGTTGGCGCCGGCGCGACGACGGGGAGCGTTGAGCAAGTTGATGACGGCGGCAAGACCGAAGCCGGTGCACGCGCCTTCGCGGCCCTGATCCAGGATTTGCAGGCCGTCGGGAGGAAACAGCTTACTTTTCAGATCGAGCAGGGAGGGTTCGTATAACCTGTCTCTCAGATCCGGCGGGTCGGGTATGACGTCAACCTGATATCCGGCCATTTTTCCTTTCGGCTTGCGCCCGTTCTCGCGAAGCGAACGGCCCGTCAGGTGATCAGCGATTGGTCTGACCGGCAAACCACCGGGATAGCGCTCGCCTGGTCCTCGCATGTTCGTCCGCATATTCTCCTCCCTGATTTTATCGAATGAACTTCGTATTTTACGGTCATATTTCAGTTCATACAATTAATACTTGCCGAGCGGCGGTTTGCCGTCTGTTGCAATTGGTCTCTGTCTCTCTGGCCTTGGCGGCAGGTTCCCGCTATAAGCCGCGGGATCGGCCGCAAGCGGGCGGCCGCCAAACGCTTTTCCCGCGACAGGGTCGCGGATCGGGATTTCGGGTGATGGCAGCTAAGTGGACACCGGACAGTTGGCGGAAACGGCCGGTCGATCAGATGCCGGACTATCCGGACGCCGATGCGGTCGCCGCCGTAGAGGCGCGGCTGGCGAGCTTCCCGCCGCTGGTCTTTGCCGGCGAGGCGCGGCGGTTGACGGCGAAGCTGGCGGAAGTGGCCGCCGGCCGCGGTTTCCTTTTGCAGGGCGGCGATTGCGCGGAAAGCTTCGCCGAACACAAGGCCGACAACATCCGCGACTTCTTCCGTGTCTTTCTGCAGATGGCGGTGGTGCTGACCTATGCCGCCTCGCAGCCGGTGGTCAAGGTCGGGCGGATCGCCGGCCAGTTCGCCAAGCCGCGCTCGACACCCTCGGAGCGGATCGGCGAAGTCGAACTGCCGAGCTATCGCGGCGACATCATCAACGACATCGCCTTCGACGAGGCCGGCCGGGTGCCGGACCCGGTGCGAATGTCGATGGCCTACCGGCAGTCGGCGGCAACGCTCAATTTGTTGCGCGCCTTTGCCACCGGCGGCTTCGCCGGCCTCGACAATGTCCGCCAGTGGATGCTGAGCTTCGTCGAGACCAGCCCGCAGGCGGCGCGCTATCAGGCGCTCGCCGACCGTATCCTGGAGGCGCTCGACTTCATGCGCGCCTGCGGCGTAGACGCCGAATCGTCCTACGAGATCCGCACCACCGACCTCTACACCAGCCACGAGGCGCTGCTGCTCGGCTATGAGCAGGCGCTGACCCGCATCGATTCGATCTCGGGCGACTGGTACGCGACCTCCGGGCACATGCTGTGGGTCGGCGACCGCACCCGGCAGCGTGATCACGGCCACGTCGAATTCTGCCGCGGCATCCGCAATCCGATCGGCGTCAAGATCGGCCCGTCGATCACACCCGACGAGCTCATGCGGCTGATCGACGTGCTCAATCCCGCGGACGAGCCGGGCCGGCTGACGCTGATCAGCCGTTTCGGCGCCGACAGGATCGAGGCGCTGCTGCCGCCGTTGGTGCGTGCGGTCTCCCGCGAGGGGCGCAGCGTCGTGTGGTCGTGCGATCCGATGCACGGCAACACCATCAAGGCGGCGACCGGCTTCAAGACGCGGCCGTTCGACCGCATCCTCGCCGAGGTCGACCATTTCTTCTCCGTGCACCGGGCCGAGGGCACCCATGCCGGCGGCCTCCATGTGGAGATGACCGGCCAGAACGTCACCGAATGCACAGGCGGCGCCCGCGAGATCACCGAGGAGCGCCTGTCCGACCGCTATCACACCCATTGCGATCCGCGGCTCAATGCCGAACAGGCGATCGAGATGTCGTTCCTGGTGGCGGAAAATCTCCGCACGGAAAGGCGGGTCCGCAATGGCGGCCTCGCCGCCAGCGCCTGAGCCCGGAAATGGCCGAGACACGAACCGGTTCCTGTCTGTGCGGCGCGGTGCGCTACCGCATCGCGGGCCCGTGCCTTTCGCTCGATGCCTGCCACTGCTCCCAGTGCCGGCGCCAGTCGGGGCATGTCTGGTCAAGCTTCAGCATCGGCCACGACCAGATCGACATCGACGGCGGCGATCAGGTCGCCTGGTATTCGGCCTCGACCGCGGCGCGGCGGGGCTTTTGCCGAACCTGCGGATCGTTCCTGTTCTGGGAGCCGGCCGGCGGCGACCATCTCGCGGTGTCCGCCGGCTCGCTCGATCCGCCGACCGGCCTGACGCTCGAAAAGCACATCTTCGTTGCCGACAAGGGCGATTACTACGAGATCGCCGACGGCCTGCCGCAATTCCCGGAAGACGGTTAGGGCAATGTCTGATCCCAACAACGACACTGCGCGTCGAACCGGATCGTGCCTGTGCGGCGCGGTGCGCTACAGCGTGAGCGGTCCTTTGCGCGAGATCGTCGCCTGCCATTGTTCGCAATGCCGGCGGCAGTCGGGACACCATTTGGCGGCGACGCGGGCGCCGGCCGCAGCGCTGAAGATCGAGGGCGAAGCGGCGATCACCTGGTACCGCGCCTCCGAGCTTGCCGATCGCGGCTTCTGCCGGCATTGTGGTTCGCGGCTGTTCTGGCGGCCCGTGAGCGGCGACACGGTGGCGATCTTCGCCGGCACGCTCGACAGCCCCACCGGCTTGACACTCGAAAGGCACATCTTCGTTGCCGACAAGGGCGATTACTACGAGATTGCCGACGGCGCGCCGCAGTTTCCCGGGCGCGGTTCCTGAACCACCGGGCGGACGCTCGCCGGTCCGGTCGCGGCCCTGAATTCATCAAATGCCTCAATCGATTCCGGCCGAATTTGCGTGGAACGCACCGGCTGTAGTATTATCACTTTCTAATAAAATCATATTCCAGAGCTTCGGGGGACAACGGAAGGAGGCGCGCATGCACGTTGAGGATATCGTCAGGGCCCAGCCCGACACCATTACCTGCCGGCCGGAGGACACGATCCAGACGGCGGCCATTCTCCTGCACACCAAGCTGATCGGCGCGATGCCGGTCGTCGATGCCGCCGGCAAGGTCGTCGGCATGTTCGGCGAGCGCGACATCGTCCGCGCGTTTGCCTCGCGCAAGCCCGATATTGCCGACATGCTGGTCGGCGATCTGATGTCGAAAAACGTGATCTCGTGCACCACCGGCACCACGGTGATCGAGGCCATGGACATCATGAAGCGCAACCGTATCCGCCACGTGCCGGTGATCGAGAACGACGAACTGCTCGGCATCGTCTCGATCCGCGACACGCTGGAGGAACTGCGCCAGCACGCCGAACTCGAAGCGAGCGTGATGCGCGACATCTCGATCGCCGCGCGGGCGCGCTGACCGAATTCCCTGTTGCCAAAGAAAACGCCGGCGGCCCGGGCGACCGCCATTGCCGGCGTTCACGAAAATACGCCATTACAGAGAACCGGCGATGATCTGCCGTCGGCGTTGAAAACACTGGCAATATTGCACTGCAACATAAACCTGCACCGCAAACCGGCAGTGTGAACCTAACATCCTGAAACATAAGGTGATCCTCTGCGACGCCTTTCGCAGTTGATCGGCCGGCGGATATGCTTATACCAGCGGTCACGGTTCGTCCGGTTCGGCAATTGCGGCGGATCGGGCCATCGGTGCGTGAGGATCACGGGGGAGACGATATTTTGAAAAGCGATATGCCGAAGCCCGCGAACAAGGTCGCCTTCATCGATCTGCAGGCGCAGCGGCGCCGGCTCGGCCAAAAAATCGATGACGCGCTCGCGCGGGTGCTCGAGCATGGCCGCTTCGTCATGGGCCCGGAAATCGAATCTTGCGAGCGCGACCTCGCCGAATTCTGTGGCGCCCGGCACGCGGTCACCTGCGGCAGCGGCACCCAGGCGCTACACATGGCGATGCGGGCGCTCGGCGTCGCCTCCGGCGATGCGGTTTTCGTTCCCGCCTTCACCTTCGTCGCCCCGGCCGAAGTGGTGGCGCTGATCGGCGCAACGCCGGTCTTCGTCGATGTGCGTGAAAACGATTTCAACATGGACCCGGTGAGCCTGGAGGCGGCGATCACCACCGCCAGGCACCAGGGCCTCAATCCGGTCGGCATCGTCCCGGTCGATTTGTTCGGCCAGCCGGCCGACTATCCGGCAATCACCGCGATCGCCGAAAAACACGGCCTGTTCGTGCTCGGCGATGCGGCTCAGAGCTTCGGCGCCACGCTCGACGGCGCCGGCGTCGGCACGCTCGCCAAGGTGACGACGACCAGCTTCTTCCCGGCCAAGCCGCTCGGCACCTATGGCGACGGCGGCGCCATCTTCACCCACGATGCGGAGCTTGCCGATGTGCTGCGCTCGATCCGCAATCACGGCGCCGGCAATGACCGCTACGATCACGTGCGCATCGGCGAGACCGGCCGCCTCGACACCATGCAGGCGGCGATCCTGATCGAGAAACTGTTGATCTTCGCCGACGAAATCGCCGCCCGTCAGCAAATCAGCGAACGCTACACCGCCGGGCTCAGCGACCTCGTCCGGGTGCCGCGCCTCAACGACGGCGCGACCTCGGTGTGGGCGCAATACACCATCATCATCGACGACCACGACCGGGACGCCGCCGTCGCGCGGCTCAGGGAGGCGAACGTGCCGACGGCGATCTACTATCAGGCGACGCTGCACGAGCAGGAGGCCTATCGCGCCTTCCCCGTCGCCGGCAATGGCCTGCCCGTGGCCGAGAGCCTGACCGGGCGGGTGCTGAGTCTGCCGATGCATCCCTATCTCGACGAGAAGACCCAGGACTGGATCATCAACTCGGTCCGGCTGGCGCTCGGAGACGGCTGATGAATGCGCCGGTGCGGCTTGCCGTCATCGGCACGGGCGCGATGGGGCGCAATCATGTGCGCATCCTGTCCATGCTCAAGGAGGTCGAGCTGGTCGGCATCGTCGAGCCCGATGCCGCCGCCGCGTCCGCGGTCGCCGCGCAATATGGCTGTAAAATCTTCGCTTCGCTCGATGCGCTGAAGGGCGAGATCGACGCCGCCTGCGTCGCCGCGCCGTCCTCGCTGCACGCCGAGATCGGCACGGAATTGCTGCGGGCGGGGATCCACTGCCTGATCGAGAAGCCGCTGGCCACCGACGCGGCCGGCTGCCGGGCGCTGATCGATGCGGCAAAGGACGGTGGTGCCCATTTGCTCGTCGGCCATGTCGAGCAGTTCAATCCGGCGGTGCGGCGGCTCTCCGACATCTTCGCCGGCAAGTACAACATCCACGCCATCGACGCCCGCCGCCTCGGCTGGGCCGGCAAGCGGATCACCGATGCCGACGTCATCGCCGATCTGATGGTGCACGATCTCGATATCGTGCTGGCGCTGGTGCGCTCGCCGGTGAAATCGATCTCGGCGCAGGGCATCAGCGTGCTCGACACGAGCGGCGCCGATCACGCAGTCGCCACGCTCGGTTTCGAGAACGGCACGCTGGCGACGCTGACGGCGAGCCGGATCACCCAGAACCGGGTGCGCGAACTGACGGTGGCGAGCGATATCGGCCATATCCATCTCGACTATGGCCGCCAGGAGCTGGCGATCTATCGCGGCCCCGATCTGGCGCCGCCGAGCCTGATCCGGGCCGAGCCGGGTGGTTCCGTCACCGACTACGCGATGGAGCGCGTGCTGGTGCGCAGCACCGAGCCGCTGATGTCTGAAATCCGCCATTTCGTCGACGTTGTGAACGGCGTCGAGGCGCCGCTGGTGACCGGCGAAGACGCGCTGGCGGCGTTGCAGCTGATCTGGCAGATCAGCACCACGATCGGCGGCCAGCTTCAGTAGTCGGATCTTCCCGGGCGCGTCCCGCTTGCCTAGCGGCGAGCGCCCCGATAAACCCGCGGCCATGAACGACACACCGGCAAAAGTCCGTTTCGCACCGTCGCCGACGGGCCATATCCATATCGGCAATGCCCGTACTGCGCTGATCAACTGGCTTTTTGCCCGAAAGCACGGCGGCCGATTCGTGCTGCGCTTCGACGATACCGATCCGGAGCGCTCGCGCGCGGAATATGCAGATGCGATCGCCGCCGACCTTGGCTGGCTCGGCATCGACCCGGATGTGGTGGTGCGCCAGTCGGAGCGGCTCGCGCTCTATCAGGCCACGGCCGAACGGCTGAAGGCGGCCGGGCGTCTCTATCCGTGCTACGAGACCGCCGATGAGCTCGACCGCCGCCGCAAGCGCCGCCGCGCCCGCGGCCTGCCGCCGATCTATGACCGGTCGGCGCTGAAGCTGTCGGCCGCTGAGCGGGCGGAGCTGGAGGCGGCAGGGCGAAAACCCCATTGGCGCTTCCTGCTGTCCAATTTCGACGACGATCCGGAGCGCATCGTCCACCGCAAGATCACCTGGCCCGATCTCGTCCGCGGGCCCCAGACGATCGATCTCGGCTCGCTCTCCGATCCGGTGCTGATCCGCGAGGACGGCAGCTATCTCTACACGCTGCCCTCGGTCGCCGACGACATCGATCTCGCCATCAGCCATGTGATCCGCGGCGACGACCATGTCGCCAATACCGCGGTGCAGATCGACCTCTTTGCCGCGCTCGGCGCCGCGGCGCCACGCTTCGCCCATCACAGCCTGCTGACCATGGCGAGTGGCGAGGGATTGTCGAAGCGCAAGGGCGCGCTGTCGATCGCGGGTTTACGCGCAGCCGGCTATGAGGCGGCGGCGGTCACTAGCCTCGCCGCGCTCATCGGCACCTCCGACGCGATCGCGCCGATGGCCGACCTCGACGATCTCGTCGCCGGGTTCGATCTGTCAAAGCTGTCGACCTCGCCGGCCCGGTTCGATCCGGCCGAAATCGGCCTGTTGAACGCGCGGCTCCTGCACGAAACCGGCTATGACGCGGTCGCCGGCCGCCTCGACGCGCTCGGAATCGGCGGCGGCGAAGCGTTCTGGGCGGCGGTGCGCGGCAATCTGACGATTTTCGCCGAGGCGGCCGAATGGTGGCGCATCGTCGCCGAACCGCTCGCCGCCGACCGCGATCCGGCCGACGCCGAATTCCTCACCCGGGCGGCCGATCTGCTGCCGCCCGAGCCCTGGGACGACGGCGTCTGGGACGCGTGGATCGCCGCGCTCAAATCGGCGACCGGACGCAAGGGGAAATCGCTGTTTCAGCCGCTGCGGCGGGCGCTGACCGGCCGCGACGACGGGCCCGAATTGCGGCTTCTGCTGCCGCTTATCGGGTATAGGAATACGAAGGCCCGACTATCCTGATCTTGCGTTCGCCGTCGGTGGTCTCATTCGGCGCGGTCGGGTCGAACTTGCCGGCGCGGTTGGCCAGGGTGTCGGGGTCCTCGCCGGGCTGCGGCCGGGCGACCGGAACGGCGATTTCGCCGCGCAGCTCGCCGCCGCCGGGGATCACATCGTCGCTGTCGGCGGCCACCGGCAATTCATCGGCGCTGTCATTGAGCTGCTCGAACGGCGAGGCGGTGGCGCCGCAGCCGCATTTCGGATCGAACGATTCGCGATAGCGGAAGGCGGTCGCCATTTCGGTATAGGGCGCGCCCTCCAGCGACACCATCTGCTCGGCGTCCTCGCCGGGATTGCGGTGGGTGAACAGCCGGGTTTCCGTCGCCGGGCACGATGACTGGCATTCGGCCTCGTCGTCGGCGAACCGGCTCCTGGTGGTGGAAAAGCTGATCGGCCAGTAATAGCCGTCGCAAAGACGCACGCACATGGTGCGATAGGTGTTGCCGCGCGGCCTGATCACCCTGCCGGACGATCCGGGCCGTGTGCGGACCACCAGCCGTGCCGAAGACCGGCCTTCAGATTTCGGCGTTTGCCATCTCTTGACACTGCCGCCCCGGCTGGCCGTGGTGCGGCAGCCATTGCGGGCGATCGCCTTTTCGATGCGCACCCGGCTGCCGGCAGCGGACGTTTTGCGCGCGGCGCGGTCGCGGCGGCGTTCGAGCTCTCTGAGATTGGCGCGCATGCGGTTCAATTCGTTGTCGATCGAGCCGCAGGACGGATGCGGTTCGGCGCGGAACCCGAGCAGGCCGCGGCCGCTGCAGCCGAGCCGTCCCGCGGTCCGGCCGGCGCGGCGGATCTCCGCCTGCTGGCGGGCAATTGCCGTGTCGTAGCGGCCGCCGCCCGATCCGGCGCTCAGAACGCGCCGGAGTTCTGCCTCGAGGCGGTTGCACAGCGCGGCGTTCGCCGCGGCCAGCGTCGGCGCTGCGACCAGCACCGGCAGCGCCAGCACCAGGGCCAATGCAATTCGACGACTCATTGACGGTTCCTGCGGTCCGATATCCCCATTCCGGTCGAACGCCGCACCGTGCACCCCGATTCCGAAGCCGGAACGGCCGGCCTCGCGGCACACCCATTGCGGGGGATTATCGCGCCGACACGCCTTTCCGGTCAAACGGGTACCAGCAACGCGGTAAACAAACGCCTTTCCCGATCACTCCGCGTCGGGCTGGCTGGCCGGATGCGCCGCCTCGAACGCATCGTTATCTCGGCAATGGGCATCGACCGCCACGATCTTGGGAAAGGCGTGCAGCGGCACGTTGAAGCGGCGGGCATTGAAGACCTGGGGCACGATATGGAGGTCGGCGAAGGTTGGCCGGTCGGTGAAGGCGAAGCCGTCGCGGCCGTCGATCAGCGCCTCGACGGCGCGGAAATTCTCGGTGATCCAGTGCGCATACCAGCGATCGAGATCGGCCTCACCACGGCCGAGCGCGGTTTGGAGATAGTTCAGGGTCCCGGAATTGTTGAGCGGGTGCACGTCGCAGGCGATGATCGCGGCGACCGCCCGGACCTTGGCCCGCAGCAGCGGATGGCCGGGCAGAAGCGGCGGATCTGGATAGACCTCCTCCAGGTATTCGAGGATGGCGGTCGACTGGATCAGCGTCTCCTCGCCGCCGGGAACGGCGATCGCCAGCGCCGGCACCCGGCCTTGCGGATTGCGCGCCAGATAGTCCGGCTTCTTGTGTTCGCCGCCGTCGCGAAAGAGGTCAATTGGGACGAGTTCGTGGTCGATGTTCTTCAGATTAAGCGCGATCCGCACCCGATAGGCCGCCGACGAGCGGAAATAGGTGTAGAGCTTCATGATCCGTCTTCCCCCCAACTTACCGCATTTTCTCCTCGGAGCGCCGGATCAGTCGGTCCATCAGCCGATCGGAAATACCACGCTCCGGCGGCCCGAGGCCCGGCGAAGGCGGCGGGTGATGTTCCGGCATGGTTACGTCAGTAGCGAAATTCGCCGCCGCTGTCACCGTTCGTCGCCGCCGCTTTGGCCCCGATCGCGGGCCGGTCACACGGAGTTGACATAAGTTCATCGCCGCCGGCCTTGGCTGCCGGCTGCGGTGTGCCAATATCGGGGCAGACATCCGGCAGGGGCCGGAAACCGACGAGGGAAGATCATGACGCTGGAACGACGCACGCTTCTCCTGGGGCTATCGGCCGCAGCCGTCGGGCTGATGGCCGCTCCGCGCATGGGCGCCGCAGGCACGCCGGAAAAGCTGACGCTGAGCGAGGCCGAATGGCGCGCCAGGCTCGCCCCTGAGGTCTATCGGATCTTGCGCGAAGAGGGGACCGAGCGCGCCTTCACCAGCCCGCTCAACGACGAGAACCGCAAAGGCACCTATCACTGTGCCGGCTGCGATCTCGCCCTGTTCACTTCGGACATGAAATATGACAGCGGCACCGGCTGGCCGAGCTTTTTCGACGTGATCAAGGGCCGGGTCGGCACCAAGACCGACTGGGGCCTGATCTATCCGCGCACCGAATATCACTGCATACGCTGCGGCGGCCACCATGGTCACGTCTTCGATGACGGCCCCGAGCCGACCGGCCTGCGCTATTGCAATAACGGCCTTGCGCTGACCTTCAAGCCGGACGAAGAGCAGACCGGCTGATCCGACGCCGGCGCACCGATCGAGAAACAGAACCGACTGCAATTAAGGGTACGATGCTCTAATATCTTCGCTGATGACACCGGGCCTGCCGGCGCTGCCCGCGTCTGGCCCGGTGACCGTTTCAGAGGGAAAACGGAGATATCGGCATGAGCGATTCAAAGTATTTCATCCCGGCGTTCGGCGGGATCTACAGCGGACTGCACGGCTTTTCCGAGCTGCTGCTCCGGGTCGTGGTCGGCCTCAACCTGGTGCCCCATGGGGCGCAGAAGCTGTTCGGCGCGTTCGGCGGCGGCGGCATCGGCGGCACCGCCCAGTTCCTCGAACAGGTCGGCTACACGCCGGGCCTGCTCTGGGCGCTGGCGATCGGCATCGTCGAATTCTTCGGCGGACTGGCGATTACGATCGGCCTGTTCACCCGGCCGGCCGCGCTCGCGGTCGCCATCTTCATGGGATATGCGGTCGCGTTTCATCTCGACAAAGGTTTTTTCTGGTCGGATGGCGGCTATGAATATCCGGTGCTGTGGTGCGCCGCAGCCATCTTCTTCCTGATCCGCGGCGGCGGCCGGGCTTCGGCCGACGCCGTCATCGGCCGCGAGTTCTGACCTTCTCGCGGAGACTTTACACCGACAAGGGCGGCCGCCGGCGTCTTCATTTGATGCCGGCGGCCGGCTCGCATTTCAGACCGGCAATCCCCATCTCAGGGAGATCGTAAGTTCTCCCTGAGATAAGGATTGCACGCCCGTGAAACATGCCCTCTTCGCCGCGGCCATCGCCGCTGTCGCGCTCGCCGCCGCGCCGGCCGGCGCCACCGAACCGGACCTGATCTTCAAGAAATCGACGGTCTGGAAAATGCTGACGCCGGACCACAAGCTCGCCGTCTACGGCATCGACGATCCCCTCGTCGACGGTGTCGCCTGCCATTACACGGTTCCCGAGAAGGGCGGGGTGGAGGGCATGCTCGGCTTCGCCGAGGAGGTTTCCGACATCTCGCTGGCCTGCCGCCAGGTCGGGCCGGTCGCCTTCAAGGAGAAGTTCGAGCAGGGCGACGAGGTCTACCGCGAGCGCCGGTCGCTGGTGTTCAAGAAGATGCGCATCGTGCGGGGCTGCGACATCCGCCGCAACGTGCTCGTCTATCTGGTCTATTCCGACAAGCTGATCGAAGGCAGCCCGAAGAACTCGACCTCGACGGTGCCGATCATGCCGTGGGGCGATAGGGCGGCGCCGCGCTGCGCCGCATGGCTCGACGATTGAATCGGGTAAAGCTGGGATGGATTTAAGGGCGGCCGATGCTGCCGGTGCAGCTCGCCGCCTCGCGGTCACCGCAGAGCTGACCGCCGGCAATGACGGAATCCAGTGCCGGTTCCGGCCTGTGGCTGAAGGCAACGAGAATAATCGGAAGCGTCAGGGCGAGGACCAGCGTCAAAATTCCCAAACTCGTGCGTACCATTCCGATTACTCCGATCGCGGCCCTGCAGCCTTATATGGTTTACCGCCGCTAAGGTTAAAAAACCTACTCCGGAATTATTGAACGTTAGGTAAAAATTTGGCCGTTTTGAGATGAAGCCTGGACACGGGGGCCGCCTTTCGTCTCGACGTCACCACCCAACCCCTGCCTCGTCACCACCCGGTTTATCCGGGTGGTCCATTGGCCCGTCGACTTACCAACGCATCGGTGAAGGAATTCAAGCGCTTCTGAATGCCGGACCGCCATTGGATTGCCCGCATGAAGCGGGCAATGACGACGGAGGAGGTGTCGAAACCATCCAAAAACGCTTGAACCGGGCAGCAGTGGTCGGCGCCTCGCAATGGTGGTGCAGGACGATGCCGCCGCTCCGCTCACCTCCCCCTTGCGGGGAGCGCAATCGCATTTGGTCAGTCGGTTTCGGCGCAACGCCCCTCTTGCGATGGCCGTGGAAAACGGCCGGCTGCGCACGGCCTCCAAAGCCCTCTCCCCTCTGGGGAGAGGGTTGGGTGAGGGGTATTCATATGACAAAGCCCTCACCCTCACCCGACTTCGCCCAGCGGTTCGGCTTCGCCTCACCGGGTCTTCGTATCCCTCTCCCTGGAAGGGAGAGGGAAAGGTCCGTTGTTGCCGCATATGCAATAGCCCTGCCCTTGCGGCGAGGGCTATGCGGGCCGACGCCGTCGCGTTCCCCTTATCGCTATGGGCTAAGTTGATGACGGTGCCGAGATCGCCGGCACGGCCAACGGTCGTTGAAAGCGCCGTTTGGTCTTATTCGGCGGCGGCGCGGATCGATGGTGCGGCGTCGCGGACCGCGGCATCGACGTGGGGTTCGAACTTGGCGAAATTGTCGACGAACATCTTCACCAGTTTCGCCGCCTGCACGTCATAGGCGGCCATGTCGGCCCAGGTCGAGCGCGGATCGAGGATCGCGGTGTCGACGCCGGGCACGGAGACCGGCACGGCGAAGCCGAAATTCGGATCGGTGCGGAACTCGACCGATTTCAGCGAGCCGTCAAGCGCCGCGGACAGAAGCGCGCGGGTCTCCTTGATCGGCATGCGGTGGCCGACGCCGAAGGCGCCGCCGGTCCAGCCGGTGTTGACGAGCCAGCAGTCGACGTCGTGGTGGGCAATCAGGTCGCGCAGGAGATTGCCGTATTCGGACGGGTGGCGCGGCATGAACGGGGCGCCGAAGCAGGTCGAGAAGGTGGCGACCGGATCGACGATGCCTTTCTCGGTGCCGGCGACCTTGGCGGTGTAGCCGGAGAGGAAATGGTACATGGCCTCGGCCGGCGTCAGCTTGGCGATCGGCGGCAGCACGCCGAAGGCATCCGCCGTCAGCATGATGATGTTCTGCGGGTGGCCGGCGCGGCCGGTCTCGCTGGCGTTCGGGATGTAGTGCAGCGGATAGGCGCCGCGGGTATTTTCGGTCTTGGAGCCGTCGTCGAAGTCGGGCATCCGCGTATCGGGATCGAAGACGACGTTTTCCAGCACCGTGCCGTAACGGCCCGTGGTGGCGTAGATCTCCGGCTCGGCTTCCGGCGACAGCTTGATCATCTTGGCGTAGCAGCCGCCCTCGAAATTGAACAGGCCGTCGTCGCCCCAGCCATGCTCGTCATCGCCGATCAGCGTGCGGGTCGATTCGGCCGAAAGCGTCGTCTTGCCGGTGCCGGACAAGCCGAAGAAGATCGCCGAATCCCCGCCCGGGCCGACATTGGCGGAGCAATGCATCGGCATCACGCCCTGCTCCGGCAGCAGGTAGTTGAGCATGGTGAACACCGATTTCTTCATCTCGCCGGCATAGGAGGTGCCGCCGATCAGGATCAGATTGTTGGCGAAATCACAGGCGATCACCGTCTCGGAGATGCAGCCGTGCCGGGCCGGATCGGCGCGGAAGCTCGGCAGGTCGATAATGGTGAGCTGCGGCACGAAGCCCGCGAGGTCGGCTGGGTCGGGACGCACCAGAAGATGGCGGACGAACAGCGAGTGCCAGGCATATTCGGAGAAGATGCGGGCATTGATGCGGAATTTCGGATCGGCGCCGCCGTAAAGGTCCTGGGCGAACAGTTCGCGGCCCTCGGCGTGCTTCAGGAAATCGGCCTTCAGCGTCTCGAACTGGTCGCGGCTGATCGCCTTGTTGTTGTCCCACCACACCACGTTCTCGGTGGTGTCGTCGCGGACGACGAACTTGTCCTGGGCGGAGCGGCCGGTGTGCTGGCCGGTGTCGACGACGAGTGCGCCGCCGGTGAGCACCGTGCCTTCGCTGCGGCGCACCGCCTCCTCATAAAGCCTCGCCTCGATGAAGTTCCAGTTGACCGCCTTCAGATTGACAAGACCGATCTTGTCCGCGCCCTGGGCGCTGTTCCGCACACCGCTCTCGATCACCGTAAAGCCCCTGTCCTAAAGGATAAAACTCTCTTCTCCCGCCGTTCCCCGTCGCATTCTGCGCCGGCAAAGGCGGCCGTTCTGCACGGATTTTCCGGGTTCCGTACCTTTTACTGATGTAAAACTAGACGACCGTTTGTCGCGAAACAAGGTGACAAATGCACTCTGTTGCAGTGCAACAACGCCGCAGTTTCCGGGTGCATCGGCGTCGTGATTGTCGGTTCGCCACCGCCGGATCGCGTCTGCGTCCGATCGCCCGCACCGCCGCGCTTTGCACCAGACCGGGTCCAGAATCCCCGTGACCTTTGCCGGCCGAGTCCCTAGCCTGTGCCGGCTCGGCGCCGATCTCAGCCTGCGCATCGGAAGCATGCCCATGGACCGGATGACGACCACCGGCGATCACACGACCGAAACCGCGCACGTGCCGCTGCCCGTCCATATCGGGCGCACGGTGAAGCTCGCCCTGCCGATCGTAGTGGCGCGGTCGGCGATGCTCGTCATGTTCATGGTCGACACCGCGTTTGCCGGCTTCGCCGGCGCCCGCGAGCTTGCCTATCTCGGCCTCGGCATCGCGCCGCAGCTCACCCTGATGCTGATCGGCATCGGCATGCTGACGGCAACGGTCGTCCTCGTCGCCCAGGCGTTCGGCGCCGGTGACCATCTGCGCTGCGGCCGGATATTGCGCGCCTCGATCGTGCATGCGGTGCTGATCGGCATCGTCACGTTTGCGCTGTCGCTCTTGGCCGAGCCGTTCTTCCTCGCCACCGGCCAGGATCCGGTGATCGCTGCCGGCGCGGCCAAGGTGACGTTCGTGTTCGCGGCCGGGATTCCGGGCCTGCTGCTCTACATCACCTCCAATCAGTTCTTGGAGGCGACCGGCCGGCCGCGCATCGGCATGACGGTGATGATCGTCGTCAATCTCATCAACATCCCGCTCAACGGCATTTTCGCGCTCGGCTGGGGCGGGCTGGTGGCGCCGGCCGGTGCGCTCGGCGCGGTCGGGGCGAGCACGGGCCTGCGCTGGTGCGCCTTCGCCGCGGTCATTTTCTACACGGTCGCCGCCGCCCGGCGCCGCGACGACCCGTTCGGCGTCCTTGTGACGGCAGCGGCGTGGCGCCGGGAGATCGCCGTGCTCGGCGGCGACATCGGCCGCCGGCTGCGCAGCCTCGGCCTGCCCATGGGGATGGCGCAGGGGGTGGAAAGCGCGGCGTTCGCCACCGTCGTGCTGATCGCCGGCTGGCTCGGCGAGACGGCGCTCGCCGCCCACCAAATGACCATGATGCTTCTGACCTTTGCCTTCATGACCGCAATCGGCGTGTCCGGGGCGACCGCGATCCGCGTCGGCCGCGCGGTCGGCCGTCGCGACAATGAGGATGTCGCCCGCGCCGGCTGGATCGGCATCGGCGTCAGCGCCGTCTTCGCCCTGCCCTATGTGGCGTTCTATGCCGGCGCGCCGGGCGTGATCGCGGCGGCCTTCGTCGACGACGAGGCGGTGATCGCCATTGCCACGATGACGATCCGCGTCGCCGCACTGATCCTTGTCTTCGATGCGATGATGGCGGCGGTGCTCGGGGGCTTACGCGGCCTCGGCGATGTGTGGATGGCGCTGGTGCTGCAGACCTGCGCCTTCTGGATCGCCATGGTGCCGGCGTCGCTCATTTTTGCGATCGAACTGGGCTACGGGCCCGTCGGCCTCCTGTTCGGGGTGCTCGCCGGCATCCTCGCCTCGCTCGCCCTGCTTCTGCCGCGCTTCCGCATCGTCTCGCGGCGGCCGCTGCAATGAATTGCCATGATTGAGCAATGCCGCTAGGGGATAGGCCGACGAGAGGCCGGAGGGGTGAATGACAATCAGGCGCGACGACGCGGTCAGGATGGACCGCGACGATCCCCTCGCCCGGTTCCGGGCGCGCTTCCGGCTGCCCGACGGCGTCATCTATCTCGACGGCAATTCGCTCGGGCCGCTGCTCCACACGGTGCGCGATCGGCTCGATAAAGTCCGCGACGCGGAATGGGGCGAGGCGCTGATCCGCGCCTGGAACGCCCATCACTGGTTCGACCTGCCGAAGACGGTCGGCGACAAGATCGCCGCGCTGATCGGCGGCGGCAGCGGCAATGTGGTCGCCGCCGACACCACGTCGGTCAACCTCTTCAAGATGCTGTCGGCGGCCTTGCAGCTCAGGCCCGGCCGCCCGGTCATCCTTTCCGACAACGGCAATTTCCCCACCGACCTCTATATCGCCGAAGGTGTGGCGGGTGCCGCCGGCAGCGATCGGCGCCTTCAAATCGTCGCGCCGGAGGAGGTGGCCGGAGCGATCGCCGACGAGGTCGCCGTCGTCATGCTGACCGAAATCGACTATCGCAGCGGAAGGCGCCACGACATGGGCGAAATCACCGCCCGCGCCCATGAGGCAGGCGCGCTCATGCTCTGGGATCTCAGCCATTCCGCCGGTGCGCTGCCGGTCGATCTGCTCGGTGCCGATGCGGATTTCGCCGTCGGCTGCGGCTATAAATATCTGAACGGCGGCCCCGGCGCGCCGGCCTTCCTGTTCGTCCATCCGCGCCATCAGGACAAGATCCGGCCGCCGCTCTCGGGCTGGTGGGGGCATGAGGCGCCGTTCGCCTTCGACACCGATTACCGGCCGGCAGACGGGATCGCCCGCCAGCTCTGCGGCACCCAGCCGATCCTGTCGCTGGCGGCACTCGATACCGCGCTCGATCTCTGGAGCGAGCTCGACATCACCGATTTGCGCGAAAAGTCGATCCGGCTTTCCGAACTGTTCATTGCCGCGGTCGACGGTTTTGCCGGTGAATTCGGCCTGACGCTTGCCAGCCCGCGCGACCCGGACGCCCGCGGCAGCCAGGTGTCGTGGCGGCACGCGGACGGCTATGCGGTCATGCAGGCGCTGATCGGGCGCGGCGTCATCGGCGATTTCCGCGCCCCCGACATCATCCGCTTCGGCTTTGCGCCGCTTTATATCCGCTATGTCGATGCCTGGGATGCGGCCGCCGCCCTCAACGAGGTGCTGGCGACCAAGGCCCACCTTAATCCCGAATACCGCCGCCGCGCGGCGGTCACCTGAGCGGCGGTAAAATGTCCAGGCGCCGCCCGATCATCGATATCAGCCAGCCGCTGACCCCGTCGATCGCCGCCTGGCCCGGCGATACGGCTTACGCGGAAGAGCGGAGCTGGACGATCGGACCGGACTGCCCGGTCAATGTCTCCAAGATCACGCTCTCCACCCATTGCGGCACCCATGCCGACGCGCCGCTCCACTACGACCGGGATGGCGCGGCCGTCGGCGCCCTCGATCTTGAGCCCTATATCGGCCCGTGCCGGGTGATCGATGCCCGCGGGGCGGCGGCGCTGGTGCCGCCCTCGGTGCTTAATGGCAAGATTGACGGACTGCCGCCGCGGGTGCTGCTGCGTCTCGTCGAACACGCCGCCGTCGACCACTGGCCGCGCGGATTTCGGACGCTTGCGCCCGAAACCGTAAAGCGCCTTGCGGAGCTTGACGTCCGCCTGATCGGCATCGACGTTCCCTCGCTCGATCCCGAGACCTCCAAAACCATGGACGCGCACCGGGCGGCGCTCGACGCCGACATGCGCATCCTGGAAAACCTCGTCCTCGACCATGTCGAAACGGGGGATTATGAACTTGTCGCGTTACCCGTTAGACTTCAAAACCTCGACGCGGCCCCGGTCCACGCGGTATTGAGGCCGCTGACCGACTGACCGCGAGATCGTGCCGGAGTTCTGGGTTGCTCGAGTTGGACACCTTGCAAATGCGTTTCGGCGGCTTTTATGCCGTCGACAATTGTTCGTTCCGCGTCGAAACCGGCTCGATCACCGGGCTGATCGGCCCCAACGGGGCCGGCAAGACCACCGTCTTCAACATGATCGCCGGTGCACTCCGGCCGAGCGGCGGCAGCGTCCGCTTCAACGGCCGCGACGTGACCGGTTTTGCGCCGCATGAGCTTTTCCGCCTCGGCATCGTCCGCACCTTCCAGATCCCGCACGAATTCGCCAAGCTGACGGTGACGGAAAATTTGATGACGGTGCCGCCGGGGCAGCCGGGCGAGAGGTTGCGCGCCAATTGGGCCAACCGGCGCCGGGTCCGCGGCCACGAAGCCGAGATCCGCGAACGGGCGCAATGGGTGCTCGACTTCCTCGAACTCAACCATCTGCGCGACGAGCGCGCCGGCAATCTTTCCGGCGGGCAGAAGAAGCTCCTGGAACTCGGCCGCACGATGATGACCGAGGCCAAGCTGGTGCTGCTCGACGAGCCGGCCGCCGGCGTCAACCGGACGCTGCTGAAGAAGCTGATCGGGAACATCAGGCGGCTGAACGCGGAACTCGGCTACACCTTCTGCGTCATCGAGCACGACATGGACATGATCGCCGATCTCTGCGATCCGGTGATCTGCATGGCTCAAGGCAGCGTGCTGACCCAGGGCAGCTTCGCCGAGGTGCGCGCCGACCCGCGCGTGCTCGAAGCCTATCTCGGCGAACCGGAGCCCGAAGAGGCCGTGTCATGAGCCTGCTCGAGCTGAACGGCGTCACCGGCGGCTATGGCGACGCCGACATCCTCTTTAATCTCTCGCTCAAGGTCGAGCCGGGCGAGATCGTCGTCATCATCGGCCCGAACGGCGCCGGCAAGTCGACGGCGATGCGCGCCGTCTTCGGCCTCATCAAGATCCGCGCCGGCAACGTCGTCTTCGACGGCGAGGACGTCACCGGCTGGAAGCCGAACCGCATCGCCGCGCGCGGCATCTCCTACGTGCCGCAGGTCGACAACATCTTCCCGTCGATGACGGTGAACGAGAATCTGGAAATGGGCGCGTTCCTGCGCCGCGACGATTTCTCCGGCCAGATCGCCAAGGTCTACGACCTGTTTCCGCCGCTGAAGGAGCTGCGCTCAACCCGCGCCGGCGATCTGTCCGGCGGCTTGCGCCAGATGGTGGCGATGGGCCGGGCGCTGATGCTGGAGCCGAAACTGGTGCTGCTCGACGAGCCGACGGCCGGCCTCAGCCCGAAATACATGGACCAGATCTTCACCATCGTGCGCGATCTCAACCGCTTCGGCGTCGCCATCCTGATGGT
>JANQEG010000022.1 GCA_028278505.1 Rhodobiaceae bacterium | reverse complement strand
ATTGCGACCCCGGCGGAAGCCGGGGGAAGCAATCCAGGGCCGAACCCTCCTTCATCTGCAGACTGGATCGCCACGGCCACTTCGTGGCCTCGCGATGACGCGCTTCTCTGGTCCATCGCCTAAAGGCGAGGGATTTAACGACCCCCTAACGGCGACTTTGGACCGATCCCTTATGCGCCTCAGCCGGGATGGCGGATCAGGTCGATGTCGAGTTCGCGGATCTTCTTGCGCAGCGTATTGCGGTTGAGGCCGAGCAGTTCGGCGGCGCGGATCTGATTGCCGCGGGTGGCGCCGAGCGCAGCCAGGATCAGCGGCCGCTCGATATCGCGCAAGACCCGGTAGTAGAGCCCGGGCGGCGGCAGATTGCCGCCGAAACCGGCGAAATAGTCGTTGAGATGCCGCTCCACCGACCCCGACATGGTTTCCTCGTCGCCGGGCGCGAGTTCCGGCGCCCGCGCCGCCGTCGACTGGCCGAGTTCGGCGTCGATGATGTCGACGCTGATCATGTCCTGGGGATAGAGCGCCAGCAGCCGGCGGACGAGATTTTCCAGCTCGCGCACATTTCCCGGCCAGCGATAGCGGCGCATGCGCTCCAGCGCCGCCGCCTCGATCTGCTTGCCGGCCTGGTCGCGGCCGTCGGCCTCGGTCAGGAAATGGCGCACCAGATCGGGAATGTCCTCGGAGCGCTCGCGCAAGGGCGGCAGCCGGATCGGCACCACGTTCAACCGGTAGAACAGATCCTCGCGGAAGAGGCCCTGATTGACCATCTGCCGCAATTCGCGATTGGTGGCGGCGATGATCCGGACATCGGTCTTGATCGGGGTACGGCCACCCACCGTCGTGTATTCGCCTTCCTGCAGCACCCGCAGCAATCGCGTCTGCGCGTCCATCGGCATGTCGCCGATTTCGTCGAGGAAGAGCGTGCCGCTGTCGGCCTGCTCGAAGCGGCCGGAATAGCGGGTCTGGGCGCCGGTGAAGGCGCCCTTCTCGTGGCCGAACAGTTCCGATTCGATCAAATCGCGCGGGATCGCCGCCATGTTGATGGCGACGAACGGCCCGCTGCGGCGCTTGCCGTAATCGTGCAGGGCGCGGGCGACGAGCTCCTTGCCGGTGCCGGATTCGCCCGAAATCATCACGGTCAAGTCGGTCTGCATCAGCCGCGCAAGCATGCGGTAGATGTCCTGCATCGCCGGCGAGCGGCCGATCAGCGGCATCGTCTCCGCCGGCTTCTCGGGCAGCCTGTCGGCCCGGGCCCGCGGCTCCGACAGGGCGCGCCCGGCGATCGCGATCAGTTCGTTCAGATCGAACGGCTTGGGCAGATAGTCGTAAGCTCCCTTCTCGGAGGCCTGGATCGCCGTCATGAAGGTGTTCTGGGCGCTCATGACGATGATCGGCAGCTCCGGCCGGGCCTTCCTGATGTGCGGCAGCAGGTCGAAGATGTTCTCGTCCGGCATGACCACGTCGGTGACAACGAGGTCGCCATCGCCCTGCGACACCCAGCGCCACAGCGTCGTGGCGTTGCCGGTCAGCCGCACCTCGTAGCCGGCCCGCGACAGCGCCTGGTTGAGCACCGTGCGGATGGCGGCGTCATCGTCGGCGATCAAAATGGTTCCGCGCGCCGTCGTCATTCTGCCGCCTCGCCCGCAGTTCCGGTCCAGGCCGGCATCAGGATGCGGAAGGTGGTGCGGCGCGGCTGCGATTCGCATTCGACGACGCCGCCATGGTCGCCGACGATCTTGGCGACGAGCGACAGGCCGAGGCCGGTGCCGTTGGCCTTGGTGGTGACGAATGGATCGAACAGATGGCCGACGAGATCGGCGGGCACGCCGGGGCCGTTGTCGCGGATGCAGAATTCGAGCGGCAGCGTCACCCGGTCGCGGCTGCCCGGCACCGACAGGCGGATACCGGGACGGAACGCGGTCGACAGTACGATCTCGCCGTCGGCGATGTCGGCGAGCGACTCGGCCGCGTTCTTGACCAGGTTGAGGAACACCTGGATAAGCTGATCGCGGCTGGCGAATACCGGCGGCAGCGACGGATCATAGTCCTCGACAATACGGATATCGCGGGCGAAACCCGTCTGCGCCAGGCGTTTGACGTGCTCCAGCACCGCGTGGATGTTGGTCGGCTCGCGATCGACCGGCCGCTCGTCGGAAAACACCTCCATGCGATCGACGAGGTCGACGATGCGGTCGGCCTCCTCGCAGATCAGCCGGGTCAGGGCGCGGTCGTCATCGTCGGCCGAACTCTCCAGCAATTGCGCCGCGCCGCGGATGCCGGAAAGCGGATTCTTGATCTCGTGGGCGAGCATGGCGGCAAGGCCGGTGACGCTGCGCGCGGCGCTGCGATGGGTTAGTTGCCGGTCGATCTTGTCGGCCATGGTGCGTTCCTGGAACATCAGCACCACGTGTTCGGGCTTTTCCGGAACGGCGGTGGCGTAGACGTCGACGACCCGCTCGCCGCCATTGCGCGGCGTGCCGACGTCGACGCGGTACTCGCTGACCGGCGAGCGGGTCCGGCGCACCTGGTCGATGAGGCCGAGCACCGGCGTGCCGAACGGCAGATAGGCGTCGATCCGCTTGCGCCGCATCGACGCGAGGCCGGACTGGAAGAACTGCTGGGCGGCGTCATTGGCGAGCGTGATCCTGCCCGTATCGTCGACCATGACGACCGGATGGGTGAGCGCGTTCAACACGAACGCACAATGGGCGTCTGGCGCCGGCCTGGTGATCGGCGGGGCCGTCGTCATGCCGCCCGCGCCTCCTCGGCGCCGGCAACGAGCGTGCGGACCATGGAAATGACGGCGCCCGGATCCTCGCTGCGCACCACGGCGCGGCGCAACGCGCTGAGGCGCGGGCTTTTTGTTTTGAGTCGGTCGAGCGCCGAGGCCAGATGCTTGCGGGCCAGCCGCAGCCCATGTTCGCGGCCGTAGAAGCGGAGCATCTCGTCATAGTGTTCGACGAGCCGGTCGGCGAGTTCGGCGCCCTGCGGCTCTGGCACGGCGCGGCCGGTCCGGAACCTTTCGGCAACCGCCCCCGGAAACCACGGGCGGCCATAGGCGCCGCGGCCGATCATCACCGCGTCGGCGCCGCTTTCGGCCAGCATCGCCGGCGCGTCCTCGGCGGCGGTCAGATCGCCATTGGCGACGACCGGGATGGTGACCGCCTCGCGCACCGCCCGGATCGCGCGCCAATCGGCCCGGCCTTTAAAGAACTGACAGCGGGTGCGGCCGTGAACGGTGATCATCGCGATACCGGCGGCTTCGGCGCGGCGGGCGATTTCGGATGCATTCAACGACCGGTCGTCCCAGCCGAGCCGCATTTTCAGCGTCACCGGAACGCCGGCCGCCGCGACCGTCGCCTCGATGAGCGAAAGCGCCCGCTCCACGTCGCACATCAGCGCGGCGCCGGCAGAACCGCCGGTCACCTTGCGGGCCGGACAGCCCATATTGATGTCGATGAGGTCGGCGCCGCTGTCGACGGCGAACCGCGCGCCCTCCTCCATCCACCGCCGTTCACGGCCGACGAGCTGCACGACGTGCACGCCGCGGCCGGTCCGTTCGGCCCGCCTGTGCGTTCCCGAATGGCGGTTGGCGAGCCAGTCGCCGGCGACCATCTCGCTGACCGTCATGCCGGCGCCATAGGCTTCGGCCTGGCTGCGGAACGGCAGGTCGGTAACGCCCGACATCGGCGCCAGGAAGACCCGGTTCGGCAGGGTCACGCCGCCGACGCAAAGCGGCGCATTCAGATCAGGTGTGGTCGCGACGGTCATCGGCTTCTGCTTAATCATTAGGCATCATTCAATAGTGCCTATATCATAGACAGCAAACCCGGAGCAATTCGAGAAATCCAGGATAATTTCGCGCCGAAACCATCGAAACACCACCGCCCCCTTTATTCACGGCCTTTGCCATGTCTATCTAGACTGACACCCTGCCCTGACCAGGGCCGGACCCTTCTAAGCCGCGACACCAGTCTCCGCCATGCCCGCAGCCGCACCGAACATCGCCGCCCTCATCGTCGCCGCCGGCCGCGGCACCCGCGCGCGCGGCCAGGCCGGCGACCCGCCGAAGCAGTACCGCAAGATCGGCGGTGAGGCCGTCATCATTCATACCCTTCGCCGTTTTATCGATCATGACGACCTGGGTCCGGTCGTCGCGGTGATCCATCCCGACGATCAAGCGGCTCTCGCCGCCGCAGCCGGCGACATTGCCGGTCGGTTCCGAACCGTCGGCGGCGGCCGGACGCGGCAGCTTTCCGTGCTCGCCGGTCTCGAGGCGCTGGCCGAGGCGGCACCCGACATCGTGCTCATTCATGACGGCGTGCGGCCGTTTCTGAGCGACGATCTGATTACGCGCGCTGCCGCAACCGCGCTTGAAACCGGGGCGGCGCTCGCCGCCACTCCGGTCACCGATACCTTGAAGCGCGCCGATGCCAATGGCCGGATTTCCGATACCGTTGGGCGCGAGGGGCTATGGGCGGCGCAGACGCCCCAGGCCTTCCGCTTCGACCTCATCCTTGCCGCCCACCGCGCCGCGAACGCCGCGGGACTGGTCGATTTCACCGACGATGCCGCCGTCGCCGAGTGGCACGGGGTTCAGGTCACGATCGTCGAGGGCGAGCGCGGCAACACCAAGCTGACCACAAAGGAGGATCTCGACATGGCCGATGTGCGGCTGATGAGGGCCGGCGCCGGGCGGCCGGCGGCCGAAATCCGCACCGGCTTCGGCTATGACGTGCACGGCTTTGCGCCGGGCACGTCGGTCATGCTGGGCGGCGTCGAGATTGCCCATGATTACGCGCTGTCCGGCCATTCCGACGCGGATGTCGCGCTACACGCACTGACCGACGCCGTGCTCGGCGCCATCGCCGCCGGCGATATCGGCAGCCATTTCCCGCCCTCCGACCCGGAATGGCGCGGCGCGCCGTCCGAGCGCTTCCTTGCCCACGCCGCCGACCTCGTCAGCGACCGCGGCGGCACTATCCTAAATCTCGACGTGACCCTCATCTGCGAGGCACCGAAGATCGGCCCGCACCGGGCCGCCATGCGCACGGAGATCGCGCGGATATGCGGCATTTCCGAAGATCGGATATCGGTCAAGGCGACGACCACGGAAGGGCTCGGCTTCACCGGCCGCCGCGAGGGCATCGCCGCCCAGGCGGTGGCGACCGTGGCGCTTGCCACCGACGAGGATTTTAGCCGATGATCGCGATCCCCGATCTCGTCCCCCGCGCCGAAATCCTGCTCAACCACTGCCGCGAAGCCGGGCTGAAGATCGCGACCGCGGAATCCTGCACCGGCGGGCTGATCGCCTCGACGCTGACCGCGATCGCCGGCTCGTCCGACGTCTTCGACCGCGGCTTCGTCACCTATTCGAACGCCTCCAAGACCGAGATGCTCGGCGTCGAGGCGGCGCTGATCGACGAACACGGCGCCGTCAGCGCCCCGGTCGCCCGCGAAATGGCCGAGGGCGCGCTTGCCCGCTCCGAAGCCGACCTCGCCATTGCCGTGACGGGCATTGCCGGCCCCGGCGGCGGAACGCCGGAGAAACCGGTCGGCCTGGTGCACCTGGCGACGGCGCGGCGCGGCGGTGGCATCGTCCACCACGAGGCGCGCTTCGGCGACATCGGCCGGCCCCGGGTGCGCGCGCTGACGGTCGCCGAAGCGCTGATGCTGCTGGAAAGCCAGGTGTTATAAATTTCACCGTCCGTAGACGGCGTCGGCGCGCGCTTCGAACGCCTCGGCGAATTTGCGGAACGCCTTGTCGAACATCGTGCCCATGACGAGGCTCAGCGCCCGGGTCCTGAACTCATAGTCGATGGCGAAGTGGATGGTGCAGGCGCGCGCGCCCGCGGGCGTGAACGACCAGCGGTTCTCCAGATGGCGGAACGGCCCGTGCAGATAGTCGACATCGATCTTGAGGTTTTCGCGGTCGAAGACGGCGCGGCTGGTGAAGGTTTCGCGGATGACCTTATAGGCGACCGTCATCTCGGCGATGATGATCTCGCGCCCGCCGCGGAATTCGCGGCCGTCGACGCGGGTCGATTCACACAAGGGCAGGAATTCCGGATAGTCCTCGACGGCGGCGACCAGCGCGAACATGTCTTCGGCCGAATGGGCAGCCCTGCGGGTGGTCTTGAAATGCGGCATGACGGAGTGCTGGCTAAGCGTTGGCCTTGCGCGCGGCGCGGAGCCGGCGGAAATCCTCGCCCGCATGGTGTGACGAACGCGTCAGCGGCGATGCCGAAACCAGATGGAATCCCTTGGCGTAGGCGATCGTCTCCAGCCCCTTGAATTCCTCGGGCGTCAGGAAGCGGGCGACCGGATGGTGCTTGCGCGAGGGCTGCAAATACTGGCCGATGGTCAGGAAGTCAACGTCGGCGCTGCGCAGATCGTCCATAAGCTGCAGCACCTCGTTGCGCCCCTCGCCGAGCCCGACCATGATGCCGGACTTGGTGAACATCTGCGGATCGATCTCCTTGGCGCGCTGCAAGAGCCGCAGGGAATGGAAATAGCGCGCGCCGGGCCGCACTGTCAGATAGAGCGCGGCCACCGTCTCCAGATTATGATTGAAGACATCGGGCCGCGCCGCGATGACGGTCTCAATCGCTCCCGGCTTGCGCAGGAAATCCGGCGTCAGGACCTCGATCGTGGTGGCCGGGCTGCGGGCGCGAATGGCGGCGATCACCGCGGCGAAATGCCCTGCCCCGCCATCGTCGAGATCGTCGCGGTCGACCGAGGTAATCACGACGTGATCGAGCCCCATCGCCGCGACCGCCTCGGCGACGCGGGCCGGCTCGTCAGTGTCGACAGCATCGGGCCGGCCGGTGGCGACATTGCAGAAGGCGCAGGCCCGTGTGCAGATTTCGCCCAGAATCATGAAGCTCGCATGGCGCTTCGACCAGCATTCACCGAGATTCGGGCATCCGGCCTCCTCGCAGACGGTGACGAGCCCATTGTCACGGACCACCTTCCGGGTCTCGCGAAAGACCGGCGAACCCGGCGCCTTGACCCTGATCCAGGCCGGCTTGCGCAGAACCGGGCTGTCCGGCCGCGCTGCCTTTTCCGGATGGCGCGGCCGCGAACGACCGTCGCGGTTGTCGATCAAGGTCACCATTCAGGCTTTGCTCCGGCCAGAAAACGCAGACCAACCATTCGGTTGAGAATTTCAATCTCCGCGCATGAAAACGCTCAAGCCATTTCCTTCTGGATGTCAGAATAGCTGATGTAATCGGGCAATTTCGTCGTTGCGTCGAGGACAGCCGACGCCAGTTGCTCGACCGTCAGGTTCTTCGCGTCCGTGAGGTCCGCGCCAATCAGGATCGTTCCGGTCAGGTTCGTATTCCTGAAGTTGGCGCCTTTGAAATTGACATTGGTGCAATCCGCATTGCTGAAATTCGCATCCGCCAAATTGGCGTAGCTCAGATCGGTCTTTCGAATAAATGCGCCGTTCAAATCCAGGCGAAAACGTGCCGAACCCGGTTTCAACCGAAAGTCTCCGGATTCCGCCTTCAGGATATTTCTATTCATTTTTGCTCAGCCTGTCCTTGATCGTCCTGATGATTTCTTCCACGTCGATCGGCGGCTCTTCATCTTCATAATCCGGCGCAGTCTCCCGCATATGCGCACTCAGCAGATTATAGGTCGGATCCGACAGGTCCGGAAAATCATTGGCGATCTGTCTGAGAGTATATATTGCGCCGAGGCGGACTTCCAACTTGTCGTCGCCGAGCTGCCCAACCGATCGATTGAACAACTCGGCTACATGATCACGGCGCGCCAATTCGGCCTGCTGGTTCGACGATTCGGCCTGCCGGGTCGCCGCTTCGACGCGCCGGTAGGCAATTGCAATACCGACGCCGGCGGCAAGGATCAGGCCTAAGTTACGTACTATCTCCGAAAGCCCGATCCACCATTCCATGACGATCTAGGTCCGCCGCACCATGGAGAAGACATAGAGCAGGAGGATAGCGCCGATCGTAGCGACGACCAGATTGCCGACCCAGCCGTAAAAGGCGATGCCGAGCGAGTTGGCGAGAAATCCGCCGATGAACGATCCGGCGACCCCGACCACCAGATTGGTCAACAGGCCGTGATCGCGCGCCATCACCTTTTCCGCGATCCAGCCGGCCGCAAGGCCGATGATAAGAAAACCGATCAACCCGACGCCAGGCATGGACATTATCCCGTGCATTTTCTCCTCCGATGATTGCGATCATGGGTCCGCCTCTGTTGCCCCATATAGGTTTCCTCTGCGAAAGCAGGAGATCATTGGAGCGATAGCGGCGGGCGAATGTATGTTCGGCCAGGCCTTATTGGATTCCCGTCCCCGCCTGCGTGTACGGTTTCGGGAGATTATTGAGGGCCTCGATTGGCGCTTTGTAGGCGAGGCATTTGAGCCGTGTTCGATTGTAGTCTTTGACGA
>JANQEG010000007.1 GCA_028278505.1 Rhodobiaceae bacterium | reverse complement strand
GGGCTAGTTGTTTATCCCCCCTCACCCAACCCTCTCCCCAAGGGGAGAGGGCTTTGGAGGCCGCGCGCAGCCGGCCGTTTTCCACGGCCATCGCAAGAGCAACGTTGCGCCGAAGCCAACTGACCAAATGCGATTCCCCTGCCCTTGCGGGGAGGGGTCGGGGGTGGGGGCCAAAGAAACAAAAAGCAATCAGCGGTTGTCTGCCAAAGCCGCGCTTTACCCCCACCCAACCTCCCCACAAGGGGGAGGGGAGAAATGCGCCAATCACCCCCGCGGGAATTCAAGCCCCATTTCGCGGTAGCGTTCCGGGTCGTCGCCCCAACCGCGGCGCACCTTGACGAACAGGAAGAGGTGCACCTTCTGCTCAAGGATTTCAGCGAGTTCGGTGCGGGCCGTCGCCGAGATGTCCTTGATGGTCCGCCCGCCCTTGCCGAGCAGGATCTTCTTCTGGCTGTCGCGCTCCACATAGATGGTCTGGTCGACCTTGACCGAACCGTCGGGCCGCTCCTGCCAGCCCTCGGTCTCGACGTGGCAGGCATAGGGCAGTTCGTCGTGCAGGCGCAGATAGAGTTTCTCGCGGGTGATCTCGGCGGCGAGGCTGCGCATCGGCAAATCCGAGAGCTGGTCTTCCGGGTAGAGCCACGGGCCCGCCGGCATCTCGCCGGCAAGGTGCCCGAGCAGGTCGGCAATGCCGTCGCCGGTGAGCGCCGAGACCATGAAGGTCGCGGCGAAATCGGCGCGGGCCGAGAGCGCCGCCGTCAGCGCCAGCAGCGCCGGGCGGGCAATGAGATCGATCTTGTTGATGACCAGGATTTTCGGCTGGCGGACATCGGCGAGGCCGTCAAGAATCGCCTCGGCCTCGTCGTCGAGCCCCTTGCCGGCGTCGACGATGAGCACCACGAGATTGGCGTCGCGGGCGCCGCCCCAGGCGGCGCCGACCATGGCGGTGTCGAGCCGGCGCCGCGGCCGGAAAATGCCCGGCGTGTCGACGAAGACGATCTGGGACTGACCGCGAAGCGCGATCCCGCGAATGATCGACCGCGTCGTCTGTACCTTGTGGGTGACGATCGACACCTTCGAGCCAACAAGAGCGTTCAGCAGCGTCGACTTGCCGGCATTGGGGGCGCCGATCAGGGCGACGAAGCCGCAGCGCAGCGCCTCGGGCGCGTTTTGCTCCTCGTCAGTCATCGTCGTCGTCCCAGACGCCCTCGCGGCGCAGGAAGGCGCCTGCCGCGGCCTGTTCCGCGCTCCGTTTCGAGCCGCCGGCGCCGTTTGCCCTGTCATAGCCCTCGACATGAACGGCAATCGTGAATTCCGGCGCGTGGTCGGGGCCGGTGCGGGCGATCACGTCATAGTCGGGCGCGGCGAGCCCGCGGCCTTGCGCCCATTCCTGCAGCGTCGTCTTGGCGTCGCGCAGCGGCCCGTCATGGTCGAGCATACGGGCGCGCCAACGGGCCTCGATAAAGGCCCGCGCGGGCATGAGGCCACCGTCGCGGTAGATCGCGCCGATGATTGCCTCGCAGACATCGCCGAGGATCGCCGCTTTGCGGCGGCCGCCCGACTGCACCTCGCCCTCGCCGAGGCGCAGATGGCGGCCGAGATCGAGCTCGCGGGCGATTTCGGCGCAGGTCCGGGCCTGGACCAGCCGGTTGAGGCGCTGGGCCAGCTCGCCCTCCTCGGCCTCGGGGAAGGCGGCGATCAGCGCATCGGCAATGGTCAGGGCGAGCACCCGGTCGCCGAGGAATTCGAGGATCTGATAGCTGTCCTCGGGCGGATCGTGGGGGCCAAGGGCGCTGCGATGGGTCAGCGCGCGGATAAGCAGGTCGCGGTCGGTGAAGCGATGGCCGAGCGCGGCCTCGAGCGCCGCGAGATCGGCGTCATTGTCGGCGCCGGTCATCTGAGCAGGGTGAACAGCCGATCGTAGCGCAGGGTCTGCGGCCAGCGCCAGAACTCCCAGCCTCTTGTGCCCTCATCGACCGAGAAGAACAGGATTTCGGCGCGGCCGATCAGGTTCTCGTCGGGCACGAAGCCGACCGAGGGAAACCGGCTGTCGGTGGAATTGTCGCGATTGTCGCCCATCATGAAATAGTGGCCGGCCGGCACCCTGAACTCCAAAGTATTGTCGGCCTGTCCGTTCGGCGTCAGGTCGAGGATCGCATAACTGACGCCGTTCGGCAGGGTTTCGCGAAAGCGCGGCACCGCGATCGAATGGCCGCCGGGCGTGGTCTCGACGAAATCGTCGATCCGCGCGCGCTTCACCGCCTCGCCATTGATGTGGAGCACGCCGCCGATCATCTGTATGCGGTCGCCGGGCAGGCCGATGACCCGCTTGATGTAGTCGGTGGAGCTGTCGCGCGGCAGCTTGAAGACGGCGATGTCGCCGCGCTCGGGAATGCCGGCCCAGATGCGGCCGGAAAAGAGATCGGGGGCGAAAGGCAAAGAGAACCGGCTGTAGCCATAGGCGTATTTCGAGACGAAAAGATAGTCGCCGATCAGCAGGGTTTCCTTCATCGAGCCGGACGGGATGTTGAACGGCTGGAACAGCAGGGTGCGCACCAGAACGGCCAGGATGAGGGCGTGGATAACGACCTTGACCGCCTCGGCGATGCCGCCGCCGGAAGCCGCTTGCTTCTTTTCGTCCGTCACGCTCATGCGCCTTCCTGGTCTCCGCCTGTTTCCCGCGCTGCGGGGCCGGTCCTAAATAGTCGCTACAACGCCGCGACGCAACGCGCGGCTTGCGCTTGCGGCAATTCACGGGCGGAATTCGCGCAAAACCGCTTCATCGTCATTGCCGCGGAGAGCCTGTCCCCGCGCAGGCGCGAGGAGATTCACACGTCTTGACGATCTGCGCCGCTTATGTGCGCGAAACATCTGCGCGCAAGGAAAGCCACTTGGCACCTCACCCGCGGAAGCGGGTGCCCATTGGCCGATCCGCCATTGTTAGCGCTTGTTTTGTCAGATGAATCTCCATTCGCCATAGCCGAGGACAGTGCGTATCGAGGGGAAAATTGGATTCCCGTCCCCGCCTGCGCGGGGACAGGCTTTTCGCGGGAAAGGTGGACAAAGGCAAGGCCGCGACAACTGACCGTCGCATCAATTCGGTGACGGGCGAAGCAAATCTAATCGGGGACCGCCTCGATGACGACGAAGGCCTGGGCGAGCGGGAAATCGTCGGTGATGGTGAGGTGCAGCATGGCAGTATGGCCGTCCGGCGTCATCGCCTCCAGGCGCGCAGCCGCGCCGCCGGTCAAGGCGATGGTCGGGCGGCCGGAGCGGTCGTTGACGACGCCGATATCGCGCCAGAAGACGCCGGCCCGCATGCCGGTGCCGAGCGCCTTGGCGCAAGCCTCCTTGGCCGCGAACCGCTTGGCATAGGAGGCCGCGCGCAGCCGGCGCCGCTCCGAGCGCCGGCGCTCGGTCTCGGTGAAGATGCGGTTGATGAAGCGGTCGCCGAACCGGTCGAGCGCGCTTTCGATGCGGCGGATATCGATCAGATCGCTGCCGATGCCGATGATCATGGCCGCCCGGTCCGGGACTTTCGGGGCGCCGTCGATCTAGCGCAATTCATCGTCGTCGACCGGGCCGGTGCCGCGGCCGTTTCGCTTCTCGACGAATTCGGCCAAGCGGTCGCGGCGGCGCTGCTGATAGGCGCGGACGGCCGATCGCACCAGGAAATAGAACGCGATCGCGAACGGCACGCCGATCGGAATGCAGCCGACCGTCATCGGCTTCAGGATCGGCATGATGGTCTCATAGGAACTGCTGAACACCCCGCCGGTGATAACGTGCGGATCGCCCGGCGCAGAGCCGATGCCGAGAATGGTCAGGCCGAGTTCGTAGGTCGCCGCCCAGATGAAGGGAAAGGTCAGCGGATTGCCGACGCCGGTGCCGATCACGGCGGCTGCCATATTGCCGCCGATCACCAGGCAGATGACCAGCGCCAGGGTGATGTGCAGGCCGATAAAAGGCGTGAACGAGGTGAAGACGCCGGCCGCGATGCCGGCGGCGATGGCGTGCGGCGTTGCCGTGAGGCGCAGCACCCGCTTGACGAAATATTTGAACGACCGCTCCCAACTGTGGCGCGGCCAGGCCCAAATCCTGAGCTTCTCCAGAATATGAGGATCAACGCGACGCCGAAACAACATGGCCGATTCCACTCAACGTCCTCGCCTTCTCCACGCCCGCATGCTCCTTCGACAAAGCGTTCAGCGCAAAGCCTCTGCCGCCCGGTCATACCGCCGCGTCAGCCGTTCACCCGCGACACCGCGCTGACCACGCCGCGCTTGCGCACGAGGTCTATAATACGATTGAGATGCTTCAAATCCCAGACTTCGAGTTCAATGATCATTTCATGAAAATCGTGGGCGCGGCGGATCATCCGGACATTGTCGATATTGCCGTCATTCTCGCCGATGACCTGGGCAATCTGCGCCAGCGTCCCGGGCTCGTTGATCGCGGTGACCTTGATCGTGGCGGGAAAACGTTCCGGATCGTTCTCGTCGATGTCCCAGCGCACGTCGAGCCAGTTGTCGGTGTCGTTGTCGAACTCCTTCAGCGCCGGGGAATGGATCGGATAGATCGTGATGCCCTCGCCGGGCTGGAGAATGCCGACGATGCGGTCGCCCGGCAGCGCCCCGCCATCGGGCGCGAAGCGGACCGGCAGATCCCCTTTGTGGCCGCGGATCGGGATCGAGCGCCGATCATCCTCGACCTTGCGCCCGAGGCCGGGCACGCGGAATTTCAGCCCCGTCGCGCGGCTGAGGCCGAACCAGCCGTCCTCGCCGGTCAGCTTTCTGCGCCCGCTCTTGGCGCGCCTTTCGGGATGATCGCGGTGGACCGCCTTAATGACGTCATCGGAGCGCAACTCGCCGCGCCCGACCGCGGCGAGCACGTCGTCGACGCCGGTCTGGGGCAGACGCGGCAGCGCCTGCTCCAGATCGCTTTCGGCAAACTCATGGCCGGCGCGCTCGAAGGCGCGATCGAGGATCTGCCGGCCGAGGCCGGTGTACTGCTTGCGCACGGCAGCGCGGGTGGCGCGCCGGATCGCCGAGCGCGCCTTGCCGGTGACGACGATCGATTCCCAGGCCGCCGGCGGCGTCTGTGCCTGTGACCGCATGATCTCGACCTCGTCGCCATTGGTCAGTTCGGTGACGAGCGGCATGATCTTGCCGTTGATCTTGCAGCCGACGCAGGTGTCGCCGACATCGGTGTGGACGGCATAGGCGAAATCGATCGGTGTCGCGCCGCGCGGCAGGGCGATCAGCCGGCCCTTGGGGGTAAAGCAGAAGACCTGGTCCTGAAAAAGTTCGAGCTTGGTGTGTTCGAGGAATTCTTCCGGGTTGTCGCCCTGAGCGAGCATCTCGACGGTGTGGCGCAGCCAGGCATAGGCGCTGCTTTCCTGTTCCAGGCGCGCGGTCCGGGAGATGTGGATGGCGCCGAGATCGTCGACGGCGACGCCGCCCTCGCCGACATCGACATCCTTGTAGAGGGCGTGGGCGGCGATGCCGTATTCGGCGATCCGATGCATCTCGTCGGTGCGGATCTGCAGTTCCACGCGCTGCTGGCTCGGGCCGATGACCGTGGTGTGGATCGATCGGTAGTCGTTCGGCTTCGGCGTCGAGATATAGTCCTTGAAGCGGCCGGGAACGGTCGACCAGGTGGTGTGGACGATGCCGAGCGCCCGATAGCAGTCGGCGACGCCCTCGACGATGACGCGGAACCCGAAAATGTCCGACAATTGCTCGAAGCCGAGCGAACGCTGCTGCATCTTGCGGAACACCGAATAGGGCTTCTTCTGCCGCCTCGTCACCGTCGCCTCGATGCCCTTGGCGGCGAATTTCTCGGCGAGATCGCGCTCAATGGAGTCGATCACCTGTTCGTGGCTCTCGCGAAGCTCTTCCAGGCGCGCCGTGATCGTCGCAAAGGCTTCCGAATTGAGGTGCTGGAACGACAGATTTTCCAGTTCCTCGCGCATGTCGTGCATGCCCATGCGGCCGGCCAGCGGCGCATAGATCTCCATCGTCTCCTCGGCGATGCGGGCGCGCTTGTGCGGCGGCACGAAATTCAGGGTCCGCATATTGTGCAGCCGGTCGGCGAGCTTGACCAGGAGAACGCGGACATCGTCGGCGATCGCCAGCAGCAGCTTGCGCAAATTTTCCGCCTGCTCGGCCCGCTTCGACACCAGGTCGAGCTTGTCGATCTTGGTCAGCCCGTCGACGAGCTTGCCGATGTCGTGGCCGAACAATGTGTCGATCTCGGCGCGGGTGGTGTCGGTATCCTCGATGGTGTCGTGCAGCAGGCCGACGACGATCGAGGCATCGTCGAGCTTCAGATCGGTGAGGATGGCGGCGACTTCGAGCGGGTGGGAGAAATACGGATCGCCGGAGGCGCGGATCTGGTGCCCATGCGCCTGCATGGCATAGACGTAAGCCCGGTTGAGCAGCGCCTCGTCGGCGTTCGGATTGTACCGGGTGACCCTTTCGACGAGTTCGTATTGCCGCATCATGACGGACGATCCCGACGCCGGGCCGCCCTTCTGCTGCGGCCCGCCCCTCCACTGCGTGTGCCGCCGGCCGCAGCCGCGCCGCGATCGCCGGTTTTCGCGTTTTTAAAGATCGTCTTTATTGTCGGGCGGGACAAGGTCCTGAAGCCCGCGCAGCAGTTCTTCCTCCGACATGCGGTCGAAGGTAACCTCGCTGTCGCTCGCGCCCGGCGCCGGGGCCTCGGCCGGGTCGAGCAGCGCCGCCGGTGCGCCGCCGTCTTCCTGCTCGGTATCGGGTTCGTCGACTTCGACATATTTCTGCAGCGAGTGGATCAGCTCTTCCTTGAGGTCGTCGGGGGCGACCGTGTTCTCGGCGATCTCGCGCAGGGCGACGACCGGATTCTTGTCGTTGTCGCGCTCGACGGTGAGCGGCGAGCCGCCGGAAATCGTCCGCGCCCGGTGGCTGGCCAGCAGCACCAGTTCGAAACGGTTGGTAACCTTGTCGACGCAATCCTCGACGGTGACGCGCGCCATCGGCAGTTCTCCCGGCTGTTCGGTAAGAGAGAGCCGCCTGTTTAGGCAATTCCAACGCTTTTTTCAAGCTTGGCGGCGGCATATCCGACTGATCCGGTGCAATCGCGGTACAATTTCGTGCTTTCTCCGCATCGGCGACGGACCCGCCTGTGGACGATGCGGCGGCCGGAAATCGTTGCCGGGCTTGCTAAAGCAGGGGGAGTCGACTAGGTATTAGTAGCGAGCACATTGGACCGAATTTTGTTCGATTTCACCTAAACAATACGGAAGTGTGTTTGACCGTAAGTAAACGGAAATAGTAGGCGTACTTCGACCGCTTTTAAACGTGGTCGGCGTTTGGTTCTATTTGTTGAGAAATAAAAACCCCAAGATCCGAATACAACAGAAACGAAAACGGACATGTTCGACGAAAGAGAAAAAATAGCCCTGTTTATAGATGGTGCCAACCTCTACGCCGCCGCCAAGGCGCTGGGTTTCGACATAGACTACAAACGTCTCCTCGATGAATTCAGGTCGAAAGGCTATCTTCTGCGCGCGTATTACTATACGGCGCTTGTCGAGGATCAGGAATACTCCTCGATCCGGCCCCTGATCGACTGGCTCGACTACAACGGTTACAAGGTCGTGACCAAGCCGGTGAAGGAATTCTTCGACGCCTCCGGCCGCCGCAAGATCAAAGGCAATATGGATATCGAACTGGCCGTCGATGCGATGGAGATCATCGAGCAGATCGACCACATGGTGCTGTTCTCCGGCGACGGCGATTTCCGCCGCCTGGTCGAGGCGGTCCAGCGGCGCGGCCGCAAGGTCAGCGTCGTTTCCTCGCTGTCGACCCAGCCGGCGATGATCGCCGACGAATTGCGCCGGCAGGCCGACCATTTCGTCGATCTGGTGTCGCTGAAATCGCGGATCGGCCGCGATCCCAGCGAGCGGCCGCCGCGCCAGAACGATCGCGTCAATGACCGCGAAGACATCGACGACGAGTTCGAAGACGAATTCGAGGAGTGATGGCCGATCCGGAACGCGACTGTTCGCTGTGTCCGCGGCTGGTCGCCTTCCGCGCGGCCCAGCGGGCTGCCGAACCGGACTGGTTCAATGCGCCGGTTCCCAGTTTCGGCGACCCTGAGGCGCAATTGCTGATCGTCGGGCTCGCGCCCGGGCTTCGCGGCGCCAACCGAACCGGCCGGCCGTTTACCGGCGACTTTGCCGGCGATCTGCTCTACCAAACGCTGATCGATTTCGGCTTCGCCGACGGCGCCTATGCGGCGCGGACCGATGACGGATTGCGCCTCGTCGGGGCGGCGATCACCAATGCGGTGCGCTGCGTGCCGCCGGAGAACAAGCCGAAACCGGCGGAAATCAAGGCCTGCCGGCCGTTCCTCGGGCGCACGCTCCGGGCCTATCCGAGACTGCGGGTGATGCTGGCGCTCGGCCGCATCGCCCATGATTCGACGATCGCCGCGCTCGGCGCCGTGCCCGCCCGGCATGCGTTCGCCCATGGCCGGCGGCATGATTTCGACGCCATCGGCGTCTACGACAGCTATCACTGCTCGCGCTACAACACCAATACCGGACGGCTGACGGCGGAGATGTTCCGCGACGTGTTTGCGGCGATCCGGGCGGAGCTCGGCGGACCCTTTGCCTCGGCCTGAACGCCCCTCGCCCTTTTTTGGATTCCTCTGCGAAAGCGGGAGGTCATTGGAGCGATAGCGGCGGACAAATGTATGTTCGGTAAGGCCTTATACCAACCGTCGTGGGATTTGACCCCTCTGACCGGGATGATTTTCCGTCGTGGCACGAAGCGTCCGAGCGAGGTGATGCCCAGCATCATAAGCGAGGCGCGACAAAGCCACGGCGGAAAAGCACCCGGCCGTTCGGTGGGCCAAATCGGCCCATCGGGTGCGTTGCGGCGCTTGCCCGATGCCCCACATCGCGCTGCGCGCCGCGCCTGCCCGAGTGAACCGATTTGAGCCCATCAGATGAGTCAAACTCCA
>JANQEG010000026.1 GCA_028278505.1 Rhodobiaceae bacterium | reverse complement strand
TGCCTTTGTCCACCTTTCCCGCGAAAAGCCTGTCCCCGCGCAGGCGGGGACGGGAATCCAATTATCCTCTCGATACGCACTGTCGTCGGCTGTTGCGGGTTGGAGATTCGACTGACAAAACAAGCGCTAACAGTGGCGGATCGGCCATTGGACACCCGCTTGTCGCCAAGTGAGGTGCGAAGAGGTTCTCGTTGCGCGCAGATTTCTCGCGCCCGGAGCGGCGCAAATCGGCAAGAAATGTGCATCCCCTAGCGCCGAAGCGGGGACCCATTGCCCCGCTCGGCACGGTATGTCGGTCGAGATTCGGGCAATGTCTCGAATTTATCAATTGGACCAGGAAGTTATCGCCGACGCTAATGGTTCCCCGCTTTACGCGGGGAAGGTGCGGATCGGGAGGCAATTGGGCAATCCAATGGCGGTCCGGCACCCAGAAGCGCTTGAACTCCTTCACATATGCGTTGGCAAGTCGACAGGCCAATGGACCACAAGGACAAGCCGGGTGGTGACGAGGGAGGGGTGGTGGTGACAAGGGAGGGGTGGTGGTGACGAGGGAGGGGTGGTGGTGACACGGGAGGGGTGGTGGCGACACGGGAGGGGGCGGTGGTGACAAGGGACGGGTGGTGGTGACAAGGGAGAAGTCGGGTGGTGACGTCGGGACGAGAGACAGCTCTCGTGTGTCCAGGCCTCACTTCAGTCGAAAAAACGTCATCACGACAATAGCCTATGGCGAATGCATCGAACTGAGCCCGCACTGGGTCAAGCCCGGCATGAAGGCAAATTTCTGTTGTGTCGTGTCGTGTACGGATCGATCTTTCGTGGCGAAAATCCGCATTGCCCGGCCGGCGATTCCCGGTACAGTCTGGGCGGGTCGTGCCGAGGCCTGCCGGCATTCGTGACGGGGCCTTTCAAATCGGCTAGCATCATTTTTCAAGCCTGAAATAACGGGGAACAGCGCCATGAATGACAGCGTCAAATACACCCTGCCGGAGGATCGCATACCGCGGGCCTGGTACAACATCGTCGCCGACCTGCCGACGCCGCCGGAGCCGGTGCTGCATCCCGGCACCAAGCAGCCGGTCGGGCCGGACGATCTGGCGCCGCTGTTTCCGATGGCGCTGATCGGCCAGGAGGTGACGACCGACAGAGAGGTGGAAATTCCCGGTCCGGTCCGCGACGTCTACAAGCTGTGGCGGCCGTCGCCGCTGGTGCGGGCGCGGCGGCTGGAGAAGGCGCTCGATACGCCGGCCAGGATCTACTTCAAATATGAGGGCGTCAGCCCGGCCGGCAGCCACAAGCCGAACACCGCCGTCGCCCAGGCCTTCTACAACAAGGAGGCGGGGGTCTCGAAGCTGTCGACCGAGACCGGCGCCGGACAATGGGGCTCGTCGCTCGCCTTTGCCGGCGCGCTGTTCGGGCTCGAGGTCAAGGTCTACATGGTCAGGGTGAGCTTCGATCAGAAGCCGTACCGGCGGGCGCTGATGAACGTCTATGGCGCGACCTGCGTGCCGAGCCCGAGCACGGAGACCAATGCCGGCCGCTCGATCCTGGAGAAGGATCCTGACTCGCCGGGTTCGCTCGGGATCGCCATTTCCGAGGCGGTCGAGGTCGCCGCGACCAATCCGGACATCAATTATTCGCTCGGCTCGGTGCTCAACCACGTGCTCCTGCACCAGACGGTGATCGGTATCGAGGCGCTGGAACAGCTCGACCAGACCGGCGACTATCCGGACATCGTTATCGGCTGCGCCGGCGGCGGCTCGAACTTCGCCGGGCTCGCCTTCCCGTTCATCGGCAAGAAGATCAAGGAGAACCTGCCGACGCGGGTTATCGCGGTCGAGCCGGCCGCCTGTCCGACACTGACCCGCGGCGTCTACGCCTATGATTTCGGCGATACCGCGATGCTGACACCGCTGGTCAAGATGCACACGCTCGGCGCCGGCTTCATCCCGCCGGGCTTCCATGCCGGGGGCTTGCGCTATCACGGCATGTCGTCGCTGGTCAGCCAGTTGAAGGAAACCGGCCTGATCGAGGCCGCGGCCGTGCACCAGATCGGCTGTTTCGAGGCCGGCGTCGCGTTCGCGCGCGCCGAGGGCATCCTGCCGGCGCCGGAATCCACCCATGCGGTCCGCGTCGCCTTCGAGGAGGCGCTGAAATGCAAGGAAGAAGGGGTGTCGCGGACGATTCTCTTCAACCTGTCCGGCCATGGCCATTTCGACATGGGCGCCTATGACGACTATTTCGCCGGCAAGCTGGAAGACCGCGACTATGACGAGGCGGCGCTCGCTGCATCGCTCGCCGCGCTGCCGCAGGTGGCGGCGGAATGACCGGGCGCGGCCGCGGGAGACCCGGCCGCTCACGATCTGTTCGAAGGTGTTTTCGGCTGAAACAAAAAGGGGCCCGTGAACGCCGGGCGGCGTCACGGGCCAGGGTAGCGCTTTAGCCAGCATGCAAAAGCGGGGCTATTGTCGCGTAACCGCGGGCGATGATCTACCCCCGGGATTTGGGGGGGTGCTACACATTTTCGTGTAAGAAATCTTCATAGTTGAAGGAATTCGTGAAAGGTTTTGAGGCCAAAGGATAATCAGGATTTCGAGGCGGTCCTTGCGGTCCGCGGGCTTCGCCGTCGCGACAAAGGCCGCCGTCGACATACCGTGTTGATGAGGGCAATGGGTCCCCGCTTCCGCGGGGACGGTGTATCTAGAATACTCAGAGATTACCAATCACACCTTCCCCGCGAAAGCGGGGAACCATTGGCGTCGCCGAAAGCATAAATTAATCAGAGCATTGTCGAAACATGGAAATCGCCCACATCGTTACGGCGAGGTCCCTGCGAGGCCATACCACGCGATCCGTCGTCGCTCGCCGATTCCATCCCGGAATAGAATGCCGCTACCCCGATCTGGCGGCGCGGAACGCGCGCATGTGAAAGGCCGCCTGCGCCGGTTCGTGGGCATATTCGCGCCCGACCGGACAGGCCCGGCGCGCCAGGCAGCCGCGGCCGAGGCAATCGCTTCCGGCAGCGTCTCCAAGGTGGCCGGCACAGGCCGCGGTGTCGTATCCGGCGTCGGTGAATGCGCCGACGGGACAGGCCGACAGGCACGGGCGATCGGGGCAGGTGTCGCACGGCCGGGCGGCCGGCGGCTGTTCAGGGAGCGGCAGAACCTCATTGAAAACGAGCGCGCCGCGCCACGACGCCCAAAGGCCGTATTCGGCGTGGATCATCATGCCGAGCGGGCTCTGCCACACGTTTCCGGCACGCGCGGCCCAGCGCAGGAATGGCGAGTAGGGCGGGCCGCCGAAGGGGAAGGCGGCGGCACAGCCGAGCGTTTCGGCAATCACGCCGATCACCCGGCGGCTCCAGCGGTCGAGCGGATTGGCGGTACCGTCCGCGGCCTCCGGCGAGGTTTCGAACCGCCGCCATAATCCCGCGCCGCCATAGCCGAGCAGGATGATGGTTGCCGCACCGGGCGGCGCGCCGTCCGCGTCCTCGGCATGAAAGCCGCCATAGACGGCGAGGCCGGCCGCGTTCGCCATTCGGCCGATGTCGTCGAGCGTTGTCGCCATCGATGGCATGGCCCTATCTTCCTTCAAGTCGATACGCGACCGTCGCACAGGCGTATTGCCGATGCTAAGGTGACGCTATCGGCGACACATATCAGCACAACCGAACGAGTCCACCCATGAACGTTTCGCCCGCCGCCCGCGACCTGCCGTCCTCGATCGATGCGACCGAGGAGCTCTTGCGCGGCGCGCGCTATGTCGCCGACCGGTCGCTGGCGACCGTGCTCTATCTGTCGCTGAAGATGGGGCGGCCGCTATTCCTGGAAGGCGAGGCCGGGGTCGGCAAGACCGAGATCGCCAAGGTGCTGGCTGAAGCGCTCGGCCGCCGGCTCATTCGCCTGCAATGCTATGAGGGCCTCGATGTCGGCCAGGCGGTCTATGAGTGGAACTACGCCGCCCAGATGGTCGAAATCCGGCTGGCGGAGGCCGAGGGCGTCACCGACCGCGACCAGCTCGCCGGTGACATCTTCTCCGAGCGCTTCCTGGTCAAGCGGCCGCTGCTGGAAGCGCTCGAACCGACGCTGACGCTGGCCCCGGTGCTGCTGATCGACGAGCTCGACCGCGCCGACGAGGCGTTCGAGGCCTATCTGCTCGAACTGCTCGCCGATTTCCAGATCACGATCCCGGAACTGGGCACGGTGCGGGCCGCGTCGCCGCCGCTGGTGGTGATCACCTCGAACCGGACCCGCGAAATCCACGATGCGTTGCGCCGGCGCTGCCTCTATCACTGGGTCGACTATCCGAGTGCTGCGCGCGAGCTCGAAATCGTCCGCCTCAAGGTGCCGGGCGCCGGCGACCGGCTGGGCCGCGAGGTCGTCGCCTTCGTCCAGGCGCTGCGTGGCGAGGAGCTCTATAAGGCGCCGGGCGTCTCGGAAACGCTCGACTGGGCCTCGGCCTTGTCCGAGCTCAACGTCGTTGCGCTCGATCCCGAGACGGTGTCGGACACGCTCGGCGTGCTGTTGAAATATCAGGACGACATCGCCCGGCTCGGCACCAGCGACATGCGGGCGCTGGTCGACGAGGCCAAGGCGAAGGCGGGGGCGATCGAATGAACGGATCGCGCGAGCCGGCGACGGCCGACCCTTCCGGCCGGCTTTCCGACAACATCGTCTATTTCGCCCGGGTGCTGCGCCATGCCGGGCTGCCGGTGGGGCCGGGCGCGGTCATCGACGCGATCGGTGCGGTCGAGACCGCGGGCCTGCGCCGCCGTGACGATTTCTACTGGACGCTGCACGCCGTCTTCGTCAACAAGCGCGAGCACCACGCCGTCTTCGACGAGGCGTTTTCGATGTTCTGGCGCCCGCGCGGGCTGATCGAGAAGATGCTCGCCATGATGTCGCCGGTCGCCCCGTCGGGGCCGCGCGAACCAGAAAAAGCGAAAGCGGGGTCGCAGCGGGTCACCGATGCCATGTTCGCGGACCAGGTGCCGGAGACGGCGCCGCCCAAGCCGATCATCGAGATCGACGCGCGCTTTACCATGTCGGAGCGGGAAATCCTGCAGGGCAAGGACTTTGCCCAGATGACGGCGGATGAACTGGCCGAGGCCAAGCGGCTGATTGCCGAGATGACGTTGCCGACCGACGCCATCAGGACGCGGCGGCTGACGCCGGCGGTGCGCGGCCACCGCTTCGATGCCAGGCGGACGCTGCGCGCCTCGCTTAGAACCGGCGGCGATCTGATCGCGCTGCGCTTCCGCCGGCGCAAGGTCGTGCACCCGCCGATCGTCGCCATCTGCGACATTTCCGGCTCAATGAGCCAGTACAGCCGGATTTTCCTGCATTTCCTGCACGCGCTGACCGAACACCGGCGTCGGGTTTCGAGCTTCCTGTTCGGCACAAGGCTGACCGATGTCAGCCGGCAATTGCGGGTGAAAGACCCGGACGAGGCGCTGGCCGAATGCTCGGCTGCGGTCGTCGACTGGTCGGGCGGCACCCGGATCGCTTCGGCGCTGCACGCGTTCAACCGGCACTGGGGCCGCCGGGTGCTCGGCCAGGGCGCGACCGTGCTCTTGATCACCGACGGGCTGGAGCGGGAGTGCGATGCCGACCTGGCTTTCGAGATGGACCGGCTGCACCGGTCGTGCCGTAAGCTGATCTGGCTCAACCCGCTGCTGCGCTTCGATCAGTTCGAGGCCAAGGCGTGGGGCATCCGCACCATGCTTCAACATGTGGACGTGCTGCGGCCGATCCATTCGCTCGACGCCATGCGCGATCTGGTCGCCGCGCTCGACGGGCGGCGCGACGGCGATGCGGACCCGAAACGCTTTCTGAACATGGGCCGGGCGGCCTGAGGAGAAGATCATGAGCGATGCCACCGATCTCGACGTCAAGGATGTGCTCGGCATGGCCGAAGCCTGGAGCGCGGCCGGGCGCGGCGTCGCGCTCGCCACCGTGGTCGAGACCTGGGGCTCGGCGCCGCGGCCGGTCGGCAGCCATCTGGCGGTCGATGAGGAGGGCAATTTCGAGGGCTCGGTGTCGGGCGGCTGCGTCGAGGGCGCGGTGATCGCCGACGCGCTCGAGGTGATCGAGGGCGGCGCGCCGCGCATGCTCGAATTCGGCGTTGCCGACGAAACCGCCTGGCAGGTCGGGCTTTCCTGCGGCGGGCGCATAAAAGTCTATGTGGAGAAGGTGGGGTGAGGGCGTTTGTCGACTTTAGACCCCCCTCCCTGTCCCTCCCCCGCAAGGGGGGAGGGGACGATGGCGGCAGGCGCCGAACGCTTCTCAACACTCCCCCTTGTGGGGAGGGTGGACGGCGCGTCAGCGCCGGCCGGGTGGGGGTATGCTCTTTGTCGATGCGTACTTTGAACAGCCAGCGCCATGAACCTTGAAACCCTCAAAACCCTGAACGCCGAGCGCCGCGCCCGCCGGGCAGTGGCGCTGGTGACCGCGCTCGACGGCGGCGCCCAGCGGCTGGTGCGTGCCGATGCCGTCGACAAAGACCCGCTCGGCGCGGAGATCGCCGCCCGTTTCCGCTCCGGCAGGAGCGGCACGGTCGAGACCGACACCGGCCCGGCTTTTCTGACCGTGCACGTGCCGCCGCCGCGGCTCGTTGCGATCGGCGCGGTCCACATCAGCCAGGCGCTGGCGCCGATGGCCAGGCTCGCCGGCTTCGACATGATGGTGGTCGACCCGCGCACGGCGTTCGCGACGCCCGAACGGTTTCCCGACGTGCGGCTGATCGCCGAATGGCCCGAGGACGTGGCCGGCGAGATCGCTTTTGATCGCTACACGGCGCTGGCCGCGCTCACCCATGATCCCAAGATCGACGACTGGCCGATTGCCCAAGCGCTCGACGCCGGCTGCTTTTATGTCGGCGCGCTCGGCAGCCGCAAGACCCACGGCAAACGGCGCGAGCGGCTGCTTGAGGCCGGCGTTTCCGAGGCGGCGTTTTCCTCAATCCACGCCCCGATCGGCCTCGATGTCGGCGCCCAGAGCCCGGCCGAAATCGCCGTTGCGGTGCTGGCCGAGATCGTCGCGGCGCTGCGCCAGGACCCGGAGGCGGAAAAGCGATGAAGTTCGGCCCGATCCGGCTGCGCGAGGCTTTGGGCGCGATCGTCGCCCACACGATCGGCCTCGGCCAGGACGGCGTCATCAGGAAGGGCACGCGCATCGGCATTGACGAGGTCGCGCGGCTCGATGCCGCCGGGATCGACGAGATTATCGGCGCGCGGCTCGAAATGGGCGATGTCCACGAGGATGCGGCGGCCGAACGCATCGCCGATGCGGTGCTCGGTGCCGGAATCGTCTCCGAACCGGGCCACACCGGCCGCTGCAACCTCTTTGCCCGGTCGGCCGGCCTCTTGCAGGTCGACAAAGCCGGCGTCGACCGGCTCAACCGGATCGATCCGGCGATCACTTTCGCGACGCTGCCGGAGGCCGCCGCCGTCGAGGCGGGGCGCATGGTGGCAACGGTCAAAATCATCCCCTTTGCGGTCAATGAGGTCGTGCTTACCGCGGCAATTACCGCAGCGCAGAATCACGGCCGCGGACTGATCGAGATTGCCCCGTACCGGCCGCTGCGGATCGGGCTTGCGGCAACACGCCTTCCGGGCACCAAGCCTTCCGTCCTCGACAAGACCCGGCGGGTGCTGCAGGCGCGGCTCGATCCGGCCGGCGCGGAGATCGCCGAGGAGCGCCGGGTGGGCCACGATGTCGAGGCGCTCGCCGGCGCGCTGCGCGGCCTGGCCGGCGCCGGGCACGATCTCATCGTCATCTTCGGCGCCTCGGCGGTGGTCGATCCGGGCGATGTGCTGCCGGCGGCGATTGTCGCGGCCGGCGGGCGCGTCGACCATCTCGGCATGCCGGTCGATCCCGGCAATCTGCTCATCATCGGCGAACTTGCCGGCGTGCCGGTGATCGGCGCGCCGGGTTGCGCCCGCAGCCCCAAGGAAAACGGTTTCGACTGGGTGCTGCAGCGCATGCTCGCCGGCCTCGACGTGACGGCCGAGGACATCATGGCGATGGGCGTTGGGGGGCTGCTGATGGAGATCGTGACGCGGCCGCAGCCGCGGGAGGCTGCTGCCGAAAGCGGCGCCAACGTCGCGGCCATCGTGCTCGCCGCCGGCCGGTCGCGGCGGATGGGCGGGCCGAACAAGCTGATCGCCACCATTGACGGCGTGCCGATCGTGCGCCGTGCGGTCGAGGCGGCGCTCGAAAGCCGGGCGACTTCGGTGACGGTGGTGACCGGGCATCGCGCCGACGCGGTCGAGGCGGCGCTCGACGGCCTCGACGTCGCCTTTGTCCACAATACCGACTATGCCGAGGGGCTGTCGACGTCGCTCCGGGCCGGCATCGGCGCTCTGCCCGAGGATGTGGATGCCGCGCTCGTGCTCCTCGGCGACATGCCGATGGTGGCGCCCGAGGCGCTCGACCGGTTGATCGATGCCTTCGATCCGGAAGCGGGCGCGATGCTCGTCGTGCCGACCTATCGCGGCAAGCGCGGCAACCCGATCCTGTGGTCGCGGCGGTTTTTCGACGAACTGACGACGATCCACGGCGACACCGGCGCCCGACACCTGATCGGCGAATATGCCGACGGCGTTGTCGAAGTGGAGATCGGCGAGGCGGTCGCGATCGATGTCGACACGCAAGAGGCGCTGAAGCGCGTCGGCGGCGAAGTGGCGGCGGGAGACGACTGAGCCCGTCGGGCGACGGTGCAGCGGCAAGGCCGCCGGCCATTCTCAAGAATTCCCGATCCGGCGCAAATCGGACCATTCGATCCGCAGGCTCGGAACCGCATTGCCGAAGATCATGTAGTCGGCCCGCTCGACGATGCGCCCGCCCAGGCGCTCATAGAACCGGATCGCCCGGACGTTCTCGGCGACGACCCAGAGATGGGCGCGGCTATGGCCGCCGGCTTCCAACGCGTCGGCCGCCGCCGCCATCAGGGCCCGGCCGATGCCGGCGGAGCGTCGGCCGGGCAGGACGTGCAGATTGTCGATCAGCGGGTCCGGGTCGACCCAGACGGCGATGAAGCCGACGATGTCGTCATCCGACATAGCGACAAGCACGATGTCGCTGTCGGAAATCGCGACCGCCTGCCAGTGGCGGGCCAGATCTCCGGCCAATTGCCCGGCGAGATAATCCGGCGGCAGCACGCCGGCATAGGCGCTTTGCCAGCTTTGCGTCTGGATGGCGGCGATCCGCGGGCGGTCGGCCGTGACGGCGCGCCTGATCTTCATGTGGTTTTCCGGAGAGGCTGCCGACCACCCGTGTCGAGCGGGGCAATGGGTTCCTGTGCGCCCGGGCATGGTGGGTGGTGTTGGCGTTTTCGCATCAATCCGCACCTTCCCCGCGCAAGCGGGGAACCAATAGCGTGGGCGACAGATTCCTGGTCCAATTGATAAACCGAGACATCGCTCGGATCGCGACCGGCATACCGTGTCGAGCGGGGCAATGGGTTCCTGTGCGCCCGGGCATGGTGGGTGGTGTTGGCGCTTGCGTGAACGACGCAAAGCACGGCTGCACATCGGAGCGCCAGGGCCTCAACCGGACAGCCGCGGATCAAGCCCGGCCATGCCGTCGAAGGGGCGCCGCCTCAGCTTTCGTCGTATCCGGCCGGCATGCGGTGGACGATGCCCTTGTGGCAGGAGATGCAGTGGTCGCCCTCGGCGACGGCCGCCTCGTGCTTGCGGCGGGCGCGGCGGCTCTGCTCCTCGATTTCCATCGTGTCGTAATCGTGGCAGGTGCGGCAATTCTTCGATTTCCGCTTCTCCATATGGCCCCAGACCCGTTTGGCCATGTCCAGACGATGGGCTTCGAATTTCTCCGGCGTGTCGATGGTGCCCAGAAACCAGTGGTAGAGGTCTTTGGAGGCGGCGATCTTGGCGATGATCTTGGCGGGGAATTCCTTGGGCACGTGACAGTCGGCGCAGCCCACGCGGACGCCCGCTATGTTCTTGTGATGGAAGCTTTTCTTGTATTCGTTGTAGTTGATCTGCATGGAATGGCAGGAGGTGCAGAACTCCGTCGTATTGGTGTAGTCGAGGCCGGCGCTGAAGCCGACCATGGCAAAGAACATGCCGATCGCTCCGAAAACGAAACCGACGATGACACGCGGCCGGCGAATCCAATTCCAAAGCTTCAACAACGTCGTTTCCTCCAGCAGATCCGACGATTCGGTTTTCCCGGCGGAGTTTTGTCACGCGGCCCGGTTATATCGTCGCCTCATATAGAGGTCCCCGCCCGAAATTCGGGCGGGGACCGGTCTTGAGCGAAGCCCTTTAAGTGGTGATCAGCCCCAGATGTCCCTGCGGATGTTGTTGTACCAACTGTAGGCGTACTGCACCTCGCGGGCACGGGTCTCCGAACTGGCGTCGACGGCGGTCAGGCCGCCGGCGCCCTTGACGCCGGCGATGATCTTCTCGTCGGCATTGTAGCGGTAAACGGCCGCAACCGAGAAGCCGTAGTCCTTGCCCGCGATCGAATAGCAGGTGTTGACGTAGGACGGCTCGGGCGCGTCGTTGCCGGCGAGTGCGGCGGCGATGGCCGAGGCCGCGACCTTGCCCTGCGAGTTCGCCGCGTAGCCGGATTTCGGCATTTTGGCGGCGATCGAGGCATCGCCGAGCACGTGCACGCCCGGAACCGTGGACGACTCGAACGTCGCCTTGTCGATCGGGCACCAGCCCTTGTCGTTGGTCAGACCCGCATCGATGGCGATCTTTCCGGCCTTCTGCGCCGGAATGAAGTTGATCACCGCGGCCTTGATGTCCTCGAAGTCGGTCTTGACCGTCTTGTTGGCGACGTCGATCGAGGCGAGGGCGCCGATCTTGGAGGCCGGGTTCCAGGTGATCAGGCTGTTGTCGGTGTCGAAGCCGTAGAGGTCCTTCCAGGCCTGGGTGAACAGGCCCTGCTTGGAAAACTTCTCCTTGGGATCGATGATCATCACCTTGGATTTCGGCTTGTGCGCCTGCAGGTAATGGGCGATCAGGCTGGCCCGCTCATACGGCCCCGGCGGGCAGCGGAACGGGTTCCCCGGCGCCACGATCACGACGACGCCGCCATCGTCCATGGCCTGGATCTGATCGCGCAGAAGCGCGGTCTGCGGGCCGGCCTTCCAGGCGTGTGGAACCATTTCGGCGTCGGCCTCGGTGATGCCGTCGACGTTGTAGTCGAAGCTGATGCCGGGCGCCACGACGCAGCGGTCGAAGGCGAAGCTCTGGCCGCCGGCCGTGGACACGGTCTTGCCGCCGCCGTCGACACCGGTCGCCACGTCCTGGACGACGTTGATGCCCATGGCCTTGAGCGCATCGAAGCCGACCTCGATCGATTCGAGCGACCGCTCGCCGGCGATCACCTCGTTCGACATGAAGCAGGTGTGATAGGTCGGATTGGCCTCGATCAGCGTCACGTCGATGTCGGCATTGGCCAGTTTGAGATAGCGCGCGGTCGTGGCGCCGGCCGGACCGCCGCCGACGATGACGACCTTGCCGCCCGCGGCGCGGGCGATGTGGGGCATGCCAACGGCACCGGCGATCGCCGTTGCACCGGTCAACTGGACGAAGGTCCTGCGGTTCATCTTGCTCATGGCGCTCCCCCCTTACTTCTGGCTGCCAAAGAAATGGATAATCGCCTGGATGCCCTCATCACCATAGGTGGTGACGAGTTCTTCAAGGTTGCGCTTCTTCTTGCGCCGTTCCTTGCTCGACAGCGCCTCGTTCTTGTCGATATCGCGGGTGCCGGAGATCAGGTCCGCCATTTCGTAGCCGAGATAGGGCATCATCTGACCGGCCAGGGCCGCATAGTCCTCGGCGGCGCGGCCATCGTCCTCGTGACAGTCCTCACAGAGATTGTCGTAAATCTCCTTGCCCTTGGCGACGAGCGCCGGATCGGTTTCCTGCTCGGCGGTGCGGCCGAAAGGTTTTGCGGCGAAATGCCCGGCGATCAGCTCCAGCTCTTCGTCGCTGTATCCTTTGGCGATGCGTTGCATGATCGTCGACGGGCGGAGGCCGTCGCGAAAGGCGATCATGGTTTCCAGCATGTACTCCTTGTTGGTGCCGCCGATCGTCGGGGCAGCCGGCCCGGCGCTGGTGCCGTCCGGTCCGTGGCAACCGTCACAAGTGTTCGACAGCATGGCGGCACTGAGCTCGCCAGCACTGGCGGTCGTTGCGCTGAAGGCCACCCCGGTCATGAGGATGGTCATCGCGACGCCCATTTTCACTCCATGTTTCATGTTCCCTCCCAAATTTACGACAGCCAAGCCATGATCATACGGAACTTCTAATGCAAGAAAAGAGTGATTTGCGCTGCAATTACGCTGCACTGCAGTATACCGCAGTGCAAAACACCCCGTACTTCTCCGGCTAAATTATTGATAATATTGTAATTGCGCCGCAACATCGCGTAATCCTTCGGATTTTCAAAATCCGACAGACATCTGTCTATTTCAGCCATGTGCCGGCAAATTGTGGGGCCGGTGCCGGCGCCGGCGGGCATCGGCCGGGGGCATCGACGCCTCCGTCATGCGCCCGCCATGCGCCCGCCATGGCCGCGCGACGCGGCTTGGCCTTGTCACGAATATCGCTCCGTCAGAATGGTTCCAACCAGCCGGGAAAGGCTCTAGAGTCGAATCGGGGTGCGGTTCCCGTCGACCCTTATAGAAATCCGATTCCTCGACATTCGGTCACGGGAGCCGAGGCAGAAACCGGGAGTTCCTTCACATGTTTTCGAAAATCGTCGTCCCCGTCGATCCGGCCGAGCCGAAGTTCTCCACGCCTTCGATCGAGTCCGCCGTCAACTTCGCCAAACAGTACGATTCGAAGATCTGGCTCGTCTGCGTGCTGCAGGTGCTGCCCGGCCTCGTCGCCGAATATCTGCCGCCGGACTACGAAAAGACGGCGACCGCCAATGCCAAGAAGAAGCTCGAGGAAATGGCGGCGGCGTACGGCCTGCCGGAGGGCACGGTCCGGGTGCTCGTGCGCAATGGCGGCGTCTACCACGAAGTCCTGGACGCGGTGGATGAGGTCGGGGCCGATCTGATCATCATGAACTCGCACCGGCCGGGCATGAGCACCTATCTGCTCGGCTCCAATGCGGCAAAGGTCGTGCGCCACGCCACCTGTTCGGTGCTGGTCATTCGCGAAGGCTGATCCGGTTTCGGATCGGGGATTTACGCGGACCCGCGCCCGAAGAACGCGCGCAGCCCGTTCAGGTAAAAGCCGACATAGGACCGGCCGAGCAGCGTCAACGGCAGCGCACAGTCGCTGACCTCCGCCGATCCGGTGGCGATGCGCGCCTCGTCCTCGCTGGCCGGCGCCAGGAGGTCGAGCCGGGCGAGGCCTTGGTCGAGGCACCAGCCGACCATGGCCTCGATCTGGAGCGCGCGGGGATCGATTTCGACCGCGTCGGGGCTGGTTGCGGTGAGGAATGCGCAATACTGGTCGCTGCAGCGATAGCCCGCCTCGATCGCGATGATCTCGCCGTGCAGCCGCAGCGTCGAAATCATCAGACCGCTGTCGGGATGGGCGGCCAGATCGATCAGGGCCGCCTTTGACGCGTCGTCTGAAAACAGGCGGCAGGCGCTGCCGCGATCGCCGAGCCGCGCGGTCTCGAAGGCGATCGCCTGCCGCATCAGGCCGGCGCCGTCGGGTCCCGAGGGCGCAACCTCAAGGGTCACGCGGCCGGCGGCGTCCATTTGCGATGCCGTGCGGTCGCTTGCCCCGATTGCGGCGGCGCGGAAGGCATCGATGTCGGCGTAGCCGGTCAGATCGAGGAAGGGGGCCGCCCGTGTGTTGACAACGGACGCGGCGCGCCGGACCGCGGGCGCGCAGACCGCGTCGGCGCGGACATTGCGCAACAGCAGCGCGTCGACCGTCCGCCATCGGCGTATTTCGGCGAGGGCGGCCTCTACCGCAGCGTTCACGTTCAGGGTGTCGGCGGCGAGGCAGTCGCCGTATTTGCTGAGCGGCGACCCGAGCCAGCGGCCGATGACGATTCCGGCTGCGGTGGTTTCGGTCATCAGCGGCAGCACCAGCGCCAGCCGGCCGTGCTCGCGCACGGTGACGACCCGGAGACGCCGTTGTCCCGAGGTCGTATAACACGCGGCAATCCGGTGGACCCAATTGTAGCGGTTGAACGGAATCGGCGGACCGGCGTCGCGGCGTTCCAGCGCCTGCCATTCATCGGCGATCGCCTCCAGGCCGGGGATGTCGACGACGACGCCGGCCCGCAGGCAATGCCGGGCCAATTCCTCGCGATCCGCAAATCCGGCGCTGCCGGCGCGCGCGGTCGGCGCCGGGTTGTCGGGAAAGCAGGCAGCAAAGAGGCCGAGATTCACCACGGTGACCCTCCATTTCACCATTGACGAATTTCATTCGGCGGCAGCTTACGGCGCACGCGTTAAAGTTGTGCCAACAGACGCGGTAAAGAACGACTTAAGCCATGGCAACGGACACTGGATTGCCCGCCTCGACTGTGCCTGATCGCCGATTTTCCGCCCGATCCGCACCTTCCCCACGAAAGCGCTAGGGGATGCACAATTCTTGCCGATTTTCGCTGCTCTGGGTGGGAAAAACCGCGCGCAAGGACAGCCTCTTGGCACCTCACTTGGCGACACAGGTGCCCATTGGCCAATCCGTCCCTATTGGCGCTTGTTTTGTCAGTCGAATCTTCAATTCGCCATGGCCGACGACAGTGCGTATCGAGAGGATAATTGGATTCCCGTCCCCGCCTGCGTGTTCGGTTCCAGGTGATTGTTTGGATGGAATCGGTGTAGAGCAAGGTATTGCCTTTTTGAGGGAGCG
>JANQEG010000012.1 GCA_028278505.1 Rhodobiaceae bacterium | reverse complement strand
GCAAGCGCCGCAACGCACCCGATGGGCCGATTTGGCCCACCTTTGGCCGGGTTCTTTTCCGTCGTGGCGGTGTCGCGCCTCGCTTATGATGCCGGGCATCACCGCGCTCGGACGCTCCTGGCCACGGCGGAAAACCATCCCGGTCAGATGGGTCAGAATTATCTGTCCTTGGTATAACTCCGCTGCAAATCCCGCTTTGCTGATGAGGCCCCTATGCCCGACGCCCTTGACCTGCTGCTCACCCGCCGCTCGATCCCGGCCAACCGGCTCGGCGATCCGGGGCCCGATGCGGGCGAACTGGAAAAGCTCATGACGATCGCCGCCCGCGTTCCCGATCACGGCAAGCTGGTGCCGTGGCGGTTCGTCACCGTCACCGGCGCCGATCGCGACGCGCTTGCAGAGGCGCTCAACGCGCGGCTGGCCGAGATCAATCCGAATGTCGGCGAGGACGGCTTTGCCTTCATGCGCGACCGGCTGACCAATCCGCCGCTGATGGTGGCGGTCGTCTCGCGCGCAGTGGTCCACCCGAAAATCCCGGAATGGGAACAGGTGTTGTCGGCGGGTGCTGCGGCGATGAATCTGGTGATCGGCGCCAATGCGCTCGGCTATGCCGCGCAATGGGTGACGGACTGGTACGCCTATGACGAGGGCGCGCGCGCCATCCTCGGCCTCGCCGAGGGCGAGAAGATCGCCGGCTTCGTCCATATCGGCACGCCGCTCGACCCGCCGACCGAACGCGGGCGCCCGGCCCTCGACGAGGTCGTCACCGCCTGGCACGGCTGAGCCGCGAAAGCCGCGCCCGCTGAAGCAGCCGCTCGGCGCGCTTCAGATGCGGCCGGTCGAGCATCTCGCCGTTGAGCCCGATGACGCCGGCATCGCCCGCTTCGGCAAAGGCGGCAACGATTGCTTCGGCGCGGGCGATTTCGGCCGCGCTCGGCGTGAACACGTCGTTGATCACCGGCACCTGCGCCGGATGGATGGCGAGCTTTGCGGTAAAACCGTCGATCCGCGCCTCCTCGCATTCGGACCGGAGCGCGTCGAGGTCGCGGAAGGCGGTGTGCACGGTGTCGATCGGCGTCACCTCGGCGGCGGTGGCGCCAAGAAGGCAAAGCGTGCGGGCGAGCCGGTAGGGATCGCGGTAGCGGCCGTCCGCGTGTCGGTTGGTTTCGGCGCCGAGATCGGCGGAAAGGTCCTCCGCCCCCCAGGACAGCCCGGCCAGCCGCGTGCTGGCGCCCTGATAGCTGCCAAGCGTGAACAGCGCCTGCGCCGTCTCGGTGGCGATCGCGTGGATTTTGATGGTGCCGTCATCGATTTCGTGCAGCGGCTCGCGCGCCGTCAGCTTGGCGTCGAGCAGGGTGACGTCGCGCCCGTCGCGGGATTTCGGCAGCAGGATCGCCTCGGGCCGGCCGCCGATCACCGCATCGATGTCGGCGTCGCAATACCCGCTGTCGAGCGCATTGATGCGCACGATACGGGCCGGCGCTCCGTCCTCGTCCAGCGTGTCGCGGAGGAAGGCAAGCGTGGCTTCGCGCGCCGCCGGTTTTGCGCCGGCGGCGACGGAATCCTCCAGATCGAGGATCAGCGCATCGGCGCCCGAGCCGAGCGCCTTTTCCATCTTCTTTGGCGAATCGCCGGGAACGAACAGAAGCGAGCGCATGGGCGGCGCCGAACCGGTCAGTCCGCGCCGCGGCGGCGCATGAACGCCTGTCGGCGGCAGATCGCGACCAGTTCGTCGTTCTGGTTGAAGGCGCGGTGTTCGAACTCGACAATGCCGGCATCGGGCCGGGAGCGCGATTCCCGCTTGCTCACCACCTCGGTTTCGACATGCACCGTGTCGCCCTGAAAAAGCGGTTTCGGGAACCGCACATCGGTCATGCCGAGATTGGCGATCGTCGTGCCGACCGTGGTGTCGTTGACCGAAATGCCGATCATCAGGCCGAGCGTAAAAAGGCTGTTCATCAGCGGCTCGCCCCATTCGGTCTCGGCGCAGAAATGGCGGTCGATATGGAGCGGCTGCGGGTTGAGCGTCATGGTCGAGAACAGGATGTTGTCGGTCTCCGTCACCGTCCGCCGCAGCGGATGGCGAAAGACCTTGCCCGCGTCGAATTCCTCGAAATAAAGCCCCGCCATGCCGCTGCCTTCGCGCTCGCCGAACATTGCCGTTAACCCGGCATTTACCATAGCGGGCCGAGCATTGCATCAGGCGCAAGGGCGCCGGGAGAGAGGACATGAAATCTGCGGCCGTACCGGCGGTGAATGGGCGGATCGAGACGGCGTTCAAGGCGGCGAGCCGCTCGACGGGCGCCGATTTCGACTATCTGCTGCAGACGGCGATGCGCGAAAGCAGCCTTGATCCGCGCGCCAAGGCGGCGACATCGAGCGCCACCGGCATCTTCCAGTTCATCGAGAGCACCTGGCTCGAAATGATCAAGCGCGAAGGCGACCGCTTCGGCCTTAATGAGGCGGCGGCGGCAATCAGCCGGGATGCTTCGGGCAAATACACGGTCGCCGATGCCGCGAGCCGCCAGAAAATCCTGGCCTTGCGCGAGGATCCCGAGATTGCCGCAAACATGGCCGGCGCCTATGCCGAGCAGAACGCGGCGGTGCTGCGGAACAATATCGGCCGGGCACCGACCAGCGGCGAACTCTATATCGCCCATTTTTTGGGTGCCGGCGGCGCCTCCCGCCTGATCTCGCTGGCCACCTCGGCGCCGGAAAGCACCGCGGCGACGAGTTTCGCCGCCCAGGCCAAGGCCAATCGCGGCATCTTCTACAATCGTGACGGTTCGGCGCGGACGGCGGCCGAAGTCTACGACGTTCTGGTCCGCCAGCACGACGTGACGACGATGATTGCGCAAACCGGCACCAAAGCAGTGGATGATGCCGCCGAACCGCCGGTCATGGTCGCCGCCTATAGCGGCTTTCGGGCGCGCGACCCCTCCGCCGTCTTCGATGCGTTTTTCCGCAATGACGCGCCGGCCAACGCCGCCCTGAACGCCACGCGATACTGGACCGCGATCGCCGCCGCCGAAGCCGGCGCGAAAGCAGAGACGGCGGACCAATCCGCGGACGCCGGGCGGACCGAGCCGACCCGGCTGCCGCCGGCCCGGCCCGGCGCGATCGTCCGCCTCGCCGCCGCCGGCGATCCGCTCGATCTTCTGCAATATCTGAAGCCCGGTTCGCTGCGCCAGAGCGATTTGCTGCCGCCGATCTAGGGCAGGGCGGGGCTTAGACACTCGCCGAACACACCGGCCCCGCCTGCGGTCTTGTGTCGGCGCATTGCCGGCCGGTCAAAGCTTTCGCGCTCCGTTTCGCAGCCCTTTGCGGCGTCCTTCACGCAAGCGCCCCACCACCCACCGCCCCCGTGCAAAACGGGGGCCCATTGCCCCGCTCAACACGGTATGTCGGTCGCGATTTGGGCGATGGCTCGATATTTATCATTCAACCAGGTGATTGTCGCCGAAGCCAATGGTTCCCCGCTTTCGCGCTATCGTGTTCACACATCTCAGAAGCCGGGTACTGCAACGACATCGATCGATCGCCTAACACGTCGAATTCCGAGAAATATCCTTGTTCGAACGTTGCCGAACTGATGCGGTGGTCAGTTCGCGCGACCTTGCCTTTATCCACCTTTCCCGCGAAAGCGCGAATCCAATTATCCCCTCGATACGCCATGTCATCTGCCATTGTGAATTGAAGCGTCGACTGACAGAACAAGCGCCAACATTGGCGGACCGGCCAATGGA
>JANQEG010000133.1 GCA_028278505.1 Rhodobiaceae bacterium | reverse complement strand
GCGTGCAGTCTCAGTTCCATGGCGCAAGCCGCTCCCTCAAAAAGGCAATACCTTGCTCTACACCGATTCCATCCAAACAATCACCTGGAACCGAACACGAAGGCGGGGGTCCATTGGGGCGGTGCAACGGGCGACCGTATTTGCGGTCTGTCCTCGCTGGAGTCCCCCTTTCGCAGCGGAATCCTTGTGGGGGAGGGTCAGGGAGCGGGGTAGACAGAAATCCTCTCACCCTCACCCGACTGCGACCAGCGGTTCGGCTTCGCTTCACCGGGTCTGCGTATCCCTCTCCCTCAAGGGAGAGGGGGGCGCCCGTGACCGCGCGGCCTTTGGCTTCTCGCCGAATTCATCAAAGAAGCTGAGGACCGGGGCGCATGGAATTCATCAATTTCTACCTCATCCCCGGCCTCGTGCTCGGCTGCGTCTATGCGCTCGGCGCCGTCGGCATCACGCTGATCTTCGGCATTCTGCGCTTTGCCCACCTCGCCCATGGCGACATGGCCACCTTCGGCGCGTTTTCCGCGCTCGCCGTCGTTCAGACGACCGGGGTTCCGCCGATGATCGCCCTGCCGGCGGCGATGGTGACCGGGGCCGCGGTCGCGGTCGGCATCGACCGGGCGTTCTATCAGCGGCTGAGGCTGCGCCCGACGCTGGTGACCGTGATCGCCTCCTTCGGCATCGCGCTGATGCTGCGCTCGGCGGTACAGGTGATCTGGGGCGTCGATCCGATCTCCTACGTCAAGGGCATCGAGCGGCCGGAGAACTATTTCGGCTTCCTCCTGAAGGACCGCGAACTGGCGATCTTCGCCGGCACCGTGATCCTGATCGGCGGGCTGCACCTCTTCCTCAACAAGACCCGGCTCGGCAAGGCGATGCGGGCGATGTCGGACAATGCGACGCTGGCGCAGTTCTCCGGCATCGACACCGGGCTCGTCATCACGCTGACCTGGATCGTCGCCGGGGCGCTTGCGGCTGCCGCCGGCGTCTTCCTCGGCACCGCCAACAAGGTCGACGCGATGATGGGCTGGTCGTCGCTGCTGCCGATGTTCGCCGCCGCCATTCTCGGCGGCGTCGGCAATCCGATGGGCGCAGCCGTCGGCGGCATCATCATCGGCTGTGCGGAGGAACTCTCGTCCTATCCGATTTTCGGCACCGGGCCGCTTCTGTCGCCGGCCTATAAGACGGCGGTCGCCTTCGCCATCCTCGTCGCACTGCTCGTGTGGCGGCCGACCGGCCTCTTCCGCGGCAAAGTGCTTTAGGAGCGCGATGATGGACACCGGGCTCCTGCTCTATTTCGTCAGCCTCGTCGCCTATGCCGGGATCTTTTCCGTGCTCGCGCTCGGCCTCAACGTGCAATGGGGTTTTACGGGGCTGTTCAATGCCGGCATTGCCGGCTTCTTTGCGGTCGGCGCCTACACCAGCGCCATCCTGACCACCGACCCGACGCCGGCGCGGGTCGGCGGCTTTGGCCTGCCGGTGCCGCTCGGCTGGCTGGCGGCGATGGTGACCGCCGGGCTGATTGCCTGGGCGATCGGCCGCATCTGCCTGAAGCTCCGCTCCGACTATCTGGCGATCGGCACCATCGGCATTGCCGAGATCATCCGGCTGGTCTTGAAGAACGAGGGCTGGCTGACCAACGGCACGCGCGGCATCAACGGGCTGCCGCGGCCGTTCGATTCGTTCTCACCGGAGGTCAGCCAGATCGCCTTCATGCTGCTCGTGATCGGCGTCGTCGCGGTCATCTACATCGCGCTCGAACTGCAGATCAACGCGCCGTGGGGACGGATGATGCGGGCGATCCGCGAACGCGAGGTCGCAGCCGCCGCGATGGGCAAGGACGTCGCCAAGCGGCGGCTCGAAGCGTTCATCCTCGGCGCCGTGATCATGGGGCTCGGCGGTGCCATGCAGGCCCACTACACGAAGTTCATCGGGCCGGAGAGCTCCGATCCGATGATTGCCACTTTTCTTGTCTGGGTTATGCTGATCCTGGGGGGATCGGGCAACAACCGAGGCGCGATCCTCGGCGCGGTCGTGGTGTGGACGATCTGGTCGACGACCGAGATCTTCACCCAGCGGCTGCCGACCGAGCTGGCGGTCAAGGCCGCCTATATACGTGTTTTCCTGATCGGATTGCTCCTGCAATTCGTGCTTATACTGAGACCGGAGGGGATCCTGCCGGAACCGGACCGCAAGACCGGAAAATCGGTGCTCGCGGCCGGTGCAGCACCACCGGGAGATCCCGGAAAGCCTTAAGTGAAACCAAGGGAGGCTCATATGGCCCTTAAAACTGTTACGACATCGGCTTTCGTCGCCGCCACCTCGCTCTGTGCGGCGTCGGCGGCGGCCGACGACATCAAAATCGGCTTTCTCGGCGGGCTGACCGGCCCGATCGCGGGGCTGGCGCCGCCGATCCTGGCGGCTGCGCAACTGGCGCTCGACGAGGTCAATGCCGCCGGCGGCGTGCTCGACGGCATGAAGCTTGTTTCGGTCACCGGCGACAGCCAGTGCAACGCCCAGGCCGCGGTCGACGCCGCCACCAAGCTCGTCAATGTCGAGCAGGTCGCCGCCGTGTTCGGGCCGATGTGCTCGGGCGCGACGATCGCCGCGGCCAATTCGGTGATGGTGCCGTCCGGCGTGATGACGATCTCGGCAAGCGCCACCTCGCCGGAACTGACCGGCCTCGACGACAACAATTTGGTGTTCCGCACGGTGCCTTCGGACGCCTATCAGGGCGTTGCCGCGGCCAATTACACGTTCAACACCATGGGCGTGAAAAAGGTCGCCGTCACCTACATCAACAACGACTACGGCGTCGGCCTCGCCGAGACCTTCAAAAAGACCTTCGAAGCGCTCGGCGGCGAGGTTGCCGGCTATCAGGCGCACGAGCCGAAAAAGGCATCCTACCGTTCTGAGATCGCCTCGCTCGCCTCGGGCGGCGCAGACACCCTGATGCTGTTCGCCTATGAAAACGATTCCGGCCTGACCATCATCCGGGAATCGCTGGAGAACGGGCTGTTCGAGAAGTTCATCGGCGGCGACGGCATGAAGGGCGATGTCATCATCAAGGAGCTCGGCGCGGAAAACCTCGGCAATTTCACCGTGACGGCACCGACCTCCGATCATGACGCGGCGGCCTGGAAGACCTTCGTGGCGGCGTTCGAGAAGGCCGGCGGCTCGGCCGACGGCGTCTTCGTCGGCCAGGGCTATGACGCGGCGATGCTGATCGCGCTGGCGATCGAAAAGGCCGGCTCGGCCGACCGGGCGGCGGTCGCCAAGGCGATCGCCGAAGTGGCCGGCGCACCGGGCGAGGCGGTCGGTCCCGGCGAATTCGCCAAGGCCAAGGGCCTGATCGCCGAGGGCAAGGATATCGACTACACCGGCGCCACCGGCAGCCATGACTTCGACGAAGCCGGCGACGTCGGCGGGCTCTACGCCGTCCACACGGTCAAGGACGGCGCCTTCGCGCAGGTCGCGGTGATCGACTGAGGCGGTTCCGCTGCCCGGCATCAGCCGGCTCTCCCTCTCCCTTCACGGGAGAGGGAGACGAAGACAGGGTGAAGCAAAGCTGAACCATTGGTCGAAATCGGGTAAGGGCATCAGAGTTTCGGGCCGCAAGGGCGTGAACCGCCTTCGATCCGCAACTGGCCATCGGGACCGCGCCGCACTATCTTGACAGTGACAACAGAGCGGCCGATGAAGGTTTGATGAACCGTTTCGAAAAACCCGTGACCGGCAATGAGGCGCAGCTCCGCTATCTCGACGCCGATTTCAAGATCGTTCGCGGTGGCAGCTTTGTCCGCTGCGCGGTCACCGGCGTGCCGATCCCGATCGAGGAACTGCGCTATTGGAGCGTCGCCCGCCAGGAGCCCTATCTGGACGCCGCCGCGGCGCTGAAGCGCTATCAGGAACTCGGCGAATAGGCTCTATTTCAGCCGCAAAGAAGCGCGTTCGATCGCGCGGCCGATCAGCCGTTCGATCTGGCGCCTGTCCTCGAAGCGGACCTTGACGGCGACCACCGTCGATTGCTCGGCGAGCACGTCCTGCGTCGCCGTCTGGTCGGCGAGCCGGGCGCGGTCCTTTTCCGTCGTCACCAGCAAAAGGTCGTTGTCGACGGCGGTCTTGACCAGTTCGGCGGCTTCCTCGTCCGTGTAGGGGTGGTGATCGGCAAAGGCCCGCGCCGCGACGATCTCGGCGCCGAGCCCCCGCACCGTGTCGAAAAACTTGTCCGGTCGGCCGATGCCGGCAAACGCAAGCACCTTGCGGCCGGCGAGCTCGGGCGGGTCGACCGGCTCGAGCCTGGCCGCGATCAGCGCCCGGCCCTGGCGCGCGGCATGGTGGGCGATGTCACGGCCCGGCGCGCCCTCGCCGAGCACCAGCACCGCGTCGGCGGCGCGCATCTGGCGCGCCAGCGGCGCCCGCAACGGCCCGGCCGGCAGGCAGAGGCCATTGCCGATGCCGCGGCCGCCGTCGACGACGACGATCGAGATATCCTTGATGATCGACGGCGACTGGAAACCGTCATCCATGATCAGAAAGTCGGCTCCCGCCGAAAGCGCGCGCCGCGCGCCCTCGGCGCGGTCGCGGGCAACGATCGTCGGGGCGATTTGCGCCAGAAGCAGCGGCTCGTCGCCGACCTCGCCTGCGGTGTGCACGCCGAGTTCGACCACGACCGGCCCCGGCAAAGCACCGCCATAGCCGCGGCTGAGGAAGGCCGGGTTCCGCCCCATCGCTTTGGCGATATGCGCGACCGCCATCGCCACCGGCGTCTTGCCGGCGCCGCCGACGATGAAATTGCCGACGCAGACGACCGGTACGGGCGCTTCGGCGCCGGCCCCACCCATGCGCGCGCCGGCGACTGCACCGTAGAGCCAGCCGAGCGGGGCGAGCGCCAGCGCGGCGAGCGCCCCCGGCGACAGCGGCCACAGCGGTCGCCACCAGAAATCGGGCGCATCAACCATTGCCGGTCTCGCGCAGGCGGGCGTGGATGGCCAGCGGGGTCAAGAGCGGCGACAGCGCCTCGACCGTCCGCCCGAGCGCGCCGACGAACGGATCGAGCGCCTTTGCGGCGAGCCTGGTCCGGCGCTTCCGGTCGGCGGCGTTGGACAGGAGCGCGCCGACCGCCTTGGCGAGCTGTTCCGTGTTGGCGACGCGCGCGACGCCGCCGGCGCGTTCGAGTGCGCCGTAGATCTCGGCGAAATTGTCGGTGTGGGGGCCGTGCACGACCATGGTGCCGAGCTTGACCGGCTCGATCGGATTCTGGCCGCCATGGGGGACGAGCGAGCCGCCGACGAAGGCGACGGGCGCAAGCCGGTAGAACAGGCCGAGTTCGCCGATGGTGTCGACGATGTAGAAATCGGTATCGGCGGCAATCGCCTCGCCGACGCTGTGCCGGGCGACGCCGGCATTCGCGGCGCGGCCGAGCGCGGCCACCTCGTCGCCGCGGTCCGGATGCCGCGGCGCGATGATCGTCAACAGGTTCGGCAGATGCGCTTTCAAGGCGCGATGGACCGACATGACATCCGCTTCCTCGCCGGGATGGGTGCTCGCGGCAAGCCACACCGGGCGCCGGCCGATCGCGGCTTCAAGCGCGGCCAGGGCCGCGGGATCGGCCGCCGGCGGCGGCGAATCGAATTTGAGATTGCCGGCGAACAGCACATGGGCGGCGCCGAGCGCGCGTAAGCGCTCGGCGTCGCGCTCGCTCTGGGCCAGGCACAGCGACAGGCCGCCGATCATTGCGGTTGCGACCGTCGGCATCCTGATCCAGCGCCGGAACGAGCGGTCCGACATGCGCCCGTTGACCAGGACCTGGGGGATGTTCTGCTGCCGGAGCGCGGTGGCGATCGCCGGCCACAGTTCCGATTCCACGAACAGCGCCAGATCGGGCCGCCAGTGCCGCAGGAACCGGTCGACGAAGGGCGGCATGTCGAGGGGCACGAACTGATGCACGATGCCGTTGCGGCAATGCGGCGTGGCGACCTTGGCCGAGGTCACCGTGCCCGTGGTCAGGAGCACGTGCGGACCGGTGGCGCGGATGCGCTTGACGAGCGGCAGCACCGCATTGACCTCGCCGACGCTGGCCGCGTGAACCCAGACCAGCGGCCCGCGCGGCCGGTCACGGCTGGCCCGGCCCAGACGCTCGCCGCGGCGCGAGGGGTCTTCCTTGCCCTTTCGGGTCCGGTAGTCGAGCAGGAGGCCGGCGGCGGGGGCCGCGATCCGCCCCGCATTTCTATAGACGCCGACAAAAAGATTGTGCTGCATCACGCGGCCTTTCCGTCGGCAAGGGCCCGCGCCCGCGCGGTGACCGCGTTGAGCCGGTCTTCGACTTCCCGGCGCTTGTCCGCCAGGAGGTCGGCGTCGGCGTCCTCGGGCACCGAAATCGGCTCACCGGCGACGAAGACGCAGCGCCCGAACGGCAGCGGCACGGTCGCCCTGTCCCAGCTGTCGAGGTCGATCCGCGGCCTTGTCGTGAAACATACCGGCACCAGGACCTTGCCGGAAAGCCGGGCGAGCTGGACGATGCCGAGGCCGGCGACGCGGCCGACCTTGGGCACGTCCGCGGTCATCGACACCGTCGCGCCCTCGCGCAGCGCCGCCAGCATCGCCATGAAGCCTGTCGTGCCGCCCTTCATGGTGCCGCGGCCGCGATGATCGCCGGAGCCGCGAATGACCCCGAGCCCGAGCTTCCGGGCCGCGATCGCGTTGATTTCGCCGTCGCGGTGGCGCGAGATCAGCACCCGGATATCGTGTCCCGGCCGGCGCACGAACGGCACCATGAAATGCTGGCCGTGCCAGAAGGTGATGATGAATGCGGGATGATCGACGACCAGCGTATAGGGGTCCGCCGGCTCGCTGATATAGCGGCTCGTGCGGTAGACGAACTTCAGATAGGCGGCAAGCAACGAGCCTGCAGCCCTTTGGACGACGCTGGAGCGGCCGAGGCGTTTCAACATGGCGTATGGACCCGCACCCGATCCGGTCAGTCGGCAGCGGTGTCGTTATCCGGATCGAGCAGTCGATGCAGATGCACGATGTAATACCGCATTGCCGCGTTGTCGACCGTGCTCTGGGCCTTGGCCTTCCAGGCCTCGTAGGCCGTCGCATAGTCGGGGAAGATGCCGACGATGTCGAGCGCCTCGAGATTGCGGAACCGGTTGGTCTCAAGCGAAGCCAGCTCACCGCCGAAGACGAGGTGGAGAAGCTGTTTTTCCGGGGGCGAAGTGGTCACGGATCGGATCTCCAGGGGCGCCGTATGAATTGGATTGCGGCCTGTCTGGACAAACTGTCAGGCGCGAGACTGGGCATATCGCGAAATGCGTCCGCCGGAAAGGGCGCAATCCGCCCCGGTCAGTCGTCGATGTCGGTGACCGCCTCGGCAACGGCGCCGGTCAGGTCGGCCAGAAGGCCGGGCCCGGCCGCGACCAGAATGCCGTGGCGCGACACCGCCGCATTGTAGCTGAGCGGATCGCCGTCAAGCGTGGTCAGCCGCCCGCCGGCCTCGTGGATGAGGAGATCGGCGGCCGCCAGATCCCAGTCGCGCGCGTTTTCCCGGGCGACGGCGCCGTCGACGCGTCCCTCGGCGACGTAGATCATGCGCAGCGCCAGGGAATGCACCCACGGCTCGTGGCTATAGGCGACATGGCGCGGCAATAGGCCTTTCGGTCCGGCAAGCCGGGCGCCCTCAAGCACGCTGCGCCCGCCGGTCGCGATCGGTGTCGTCCCGCGGCGGGCGCCGCCGCCGCTGACGGCGGTATAGAGCTCGTCCGTCGTCGGCCGGAGGATCGCCGCGGCGACCGGACGACCGTCCTCGACCACCGCCGCGCAGATCGTCCAGTCATCGAGTTCCTTCATGAACCCCTTGGTGCCGTCGATCGGATCGACGACGAACAGCCGCCGGCGCTGCAGCCGTTCGGCGGAATCCTCGCTTTCCTCGGAAAGCCAGCCATAATCCGGGCGCGCCGCCGTCAGCCGCTCGCGCAGCAGCCGGTCGACGGCGATATCGGCCTCCGTCACCGGCGAATTGTGGCCCTTGGTCCAGCTTCGGTTGGTTTTTCCGAAATAGCCGAGCGCGCATACGCCCGCCGCCTCGACCGCCGCAACAAGAAGGTCGAGATCGGCGCGGTCCGACGAGCGCACGCCGCCCGAGGTATCGTCGGTCGCACCGTTATTCGCCGGCAACGGTCATCCCCTCGATCAGCACGGTCGGCGCATCGACGCCGTAGCGATATTCGAAATCGCTCGCCGGCGTCAGCCGCCGGAACATGTCGGCGAGATTGCCGGCAATGGTGATTTCGCTGACCGGGTAGGCGATCTCGCCGTTCTCGATCCAGAAGCCGGCGGCACCGCGGCTGTAGTCGCCGGTGACCAGATTGTCGCCATGGCCGATCAGATCGGTGACGTAGATGCCTTCGCCGATGGCCGAGATCATCGATTCGGCGCTCGTCGCCCCCGGCATCAGGGCGAGATTGGTGGCGCCCGGCGCCGGCGCCGAACCGGCGCCGCGGCGCGCCCGCCCGTTGCTCGCAAGACCCAGTTCGCGCGCCGAGGCGAGGTCGAGCAGCCAGTCGGTCAGCACCCCGTCGGCAATGAGATCGATCGCCGCCGAGCCGATGCCCTCGCCGTCGAAGGGTCGCGAGCGCAGGCCGCGCCGGCGCAGCGGATCGTCGACGATGCGAACGCCCGGCGCAAACACCTGTTCGCCCTTGCGGTCTTTCAGGAAACTCGTGCCGCGGGCGATCGCCGCACCGCTGATGGCGCCGGCGAAATGGCGCAGCAGGCTCGCCGCCGCACGCGGCTCGTAGACCACGTCGACGCTCCGGCTGGCGACCTTTTTCGGCGCGAGGCGGCGGACGGCGCGCTCGCCGGCATTGCGGCCGACGGTTTCGGCGTCCATCAAATCCGCGCCGTGGCGCGCCACCGTATAGTCGTAGTCGCGCTCCATCGCCGTGCCCTCGCCGGCGACCGCCATCGCCGAGCGGCTGTGGCTGGAGGCGAGGTAGCGGCCGGAAAAGCCGTTCGAGGTCACCAGCACCATGCCGCCGAGCGACCAGCTGGCCGAGGCGCCGCCGGAATTCGTCACGCCGTCGACGGCGAGTGCGGCGGCCTCGGTGGCGAGCGCCGCCTCCTTCAGATCGGCCGCGTCCGGCTGGGTCCGGTCGAGCACGTCGAGGTCGGAGACATCGCCGGCGAGGAGATCGGCTCCAGCGAGGCCGGCGAACGGGTCTTCCGGGGCGACACGGGCCATCGCCACGGCGCGTTCGGCGAGAGCGTCCGGGGCGTCCATGGCATTGGTGGACACGGTCGCGGTCCTGGCGCCGACGAAAACCCGAAGCCCCATCGTGTCGGCCTCGGCACGCTCGGTTTCCTCGACCTTGCCGAGACGGACCTCGACGCCGAGCGAGACGCTGCGCAGCGTCACCGCATCGGCGGCATCGGCGCCGGCCTTCTGTGCGGCCTCGACGAGCGCGGCTGCCTGCATTTCCAAATCGGTCTGGTCGAAGGGTCCGCTCATTACGTTCTCGTTGGCTTTCCTGTTTTTCGGGTGCGGCCGTTATGGGCCGGTTCGCCTTCGGCCGGCAAGCCCTGTCCGGGCAGACGCTGGAAACGGCTCCGGACAGCCCTGCTTACCTTTGGCTAACCCTTTTTGAAATCACGAAAATTTAACCTAAGCTCTTAAGTTCGAGAAAATCACTTTGCGGTAATGTCCCCACATCGTCGAGGCCGAAAGAGCGAAAACGCCATACGGCCACAATTTGGGGTAGGGGATTTGAGGCGTCAAACACCCGAAAGCAGGACACTGCCCGCATGGACCGACCGGCCGATGCGGGTGGATCCCAACCACCTGCCCGCGCGGTTTCGCGTCCCGCTCGCCGGGACGGACGCGCGGGCGGCCGTCGACACCGAGATCAAACTCAACCGGCAGCGCGCCGTGCTGCGCCGGCTGGTCGGCGGCAAGATCCCGGTTCGCGTCTCGGTTCCGCTGTCGAGCTATCGCGGCATCGCGGCGCGTCTCTTTCCGCCGACGGACTCAAAGCCACTATGCGTTGCGCTGGAACTGGTGCACGACGATCCGGCGCTCGTGCTGCCGCTGTTCGTTGCCCATGACACCGATGATCTGGTCGCCGAATGGCGGCGCTGGTCCGAGCGGCTGTTTCTGCCGCTGCTGATCATCGACGAGACCGGCGAGGAGGTTCGCGTCTCCGGGCGAATCGGCGCCGTCCGTTTCGACCGCCAGGTGCCGCGCCGGCGCGGCTCCTATTTCGCCGCGCGGCGCCCGCGCTTCCTCACGCGCCGCAAATCCGGCCGCCCGGGTCCCTCGCCGACGGTCAGCGAACGCGAGATCATCGCCAGGCATTGAGCGCAGCGAAGGACTATTCTTCACAGTCGACTAAAAGCCGTTGCGGATCAGCGAATCGCCGATCAGCCCGATAAACAGAATCCAGCCGAATCCCGAATTGGATTTGAAGATCGCCAGGCAGCGGTCCGGATCCTCGATGTCGAGGGTTCCGATCTGGCGGATCATGTGCAGCGCGGCAAGCACCAGCGCGGCGTGGAAGACGCCGACGGTTCCCGCCAGAACGCCGGCAATCGCCCACAGCATCAGCGCGCCGCCGTAAAGCGCGGCGACCCAGATCCTGGTGTTGTCGCCGAAAAGCAATGCCGTCGACCGCACCCCGATCAGCGCGTCGTCCTCCTTGTCCTGATGGGCGTAGACGGTGTCGTAGCCGATCGTCCACAATATGCCGCCGGCATAGAGCAGGATGGCCGGCGGATCGAGCCGGCCGAAGACCGCGGCCCAGCCCATCAGCGCGCCCCAGGAAAACGCCAGTCCGAGCGTTGCCTGCGGCCACCAGGTTATCCGTTTCATGAACGGGTAGACGAGGATGAGCGGCACCGAGCCGAAACCGAGCAGGATCGCGAAATCGTTGAACTGCAGCAGCACGGCGAGCCCGACGAGGCAGAGCGCGACGAGATAGGCCTTGGCCCGCACTCCCGATACCCGGCCGCTCGGGATCGGGCGCGAGCGGGTGCGCGCCACCCTGGCATCGATATCGTGATCGACGAGGTCGTTATAGGTGCAGCCGGCGCCGCGCATGGCGACCGCGCCGATCAGGAACAGGACGAGATGTACCGGATCGGGCCCGGCCCAGCCGGCCGCCCCGGCCGCAAGCGCCGCCGACCACCAGCACGGCCACATGAGCAGCTGCCAGCCGATCGGCCGGTCGAGCCGGGCCAGCTGGGCATAGGGCCTGGCCCATACCGGCGCCAGCCGGTCGACCAGGTTTTCCTTGGCGGCATCGGCGACGCGATCGGTATTGCGCTCCGACATTCGGTTCTCTCCGTTCAGCGCCGAGTGGTGACGAATTCGGCGGCGCCGGTCAAGCCGCATCGAGACAATGTTGATGCGACCGCTTGTCGTGGGCGGCCGGTATGGCCTGCGCGACGCTGCTTGGTCCTGACGCAAAATCGCTCCGTCAGAACGGTTCCAATTGGGGGTACGATGCTCTAATTTCTGGCGCCCGGAGCAAGCAGAAAAGCGGCCGTGTCTTAATCGACCGGTCCGGCGGCGATAAGGGGGAGAGCCGGTGCGATATGTCAGTACCCGCGGCGAGGCGCCGGTGCTTGGTTTCTGCGAGGTGCTGCTCGCCGGCCTGGCCCGCGACGGCGGGCTCTACGTGCCCGAGACCTGGCCGCAACTGGCGCCGGAGAGGATCGCCGGCCTCGCCGGCCGGCCCTACGCGGAGGTCGCCTTTGAGATCATCCAGCCCTTTGTCGGCGGCGAAATCGCCGATGGCGATCTGCGGGCGATGATCGACGAGGCTTACGCCCGCTTCCGCCATCCCGCGGTGACGCCGCTCGTCCAGCTCGCGCCCAACCACTGGCTGCTGGAGCTTTTCCACGGGCCGACGCTCGCCTTCAAGGACGTCGCCATGCAGCTTCTCGCCCGGCTGATGGACCACGTCCTGACCGGCGCCGGGCGCCGCGCGACGATCGTCGGCGCCACCTCCGGCGACACCGGCGGCGCCGCGATCGAGGCCTTTCGCGGCCGCGCCGCGACCGATGTCTTCATCCTCCACCCGCATGGCCGCGTCAGCGAGGTGCAGCGCCGGCAGATGACGACGATTGCCGACGACAACGTCCACGCGCTGGCGATCAAGGGCAATTTCGACGATTGCCAGGCCCTGGTGAAGGGGATGTTCAACCATTTCGAGTTCCGCGACCGGCTGGCGCTTGCCGGCGTCAATTCGATCAACTGGGCGCGGATCGTCGCCCAAATCGTCTATTATTTCTCCGCCGCCGTCGCGCTCGGCGCGCCGGCCCGGGCGGTCGCCTTCACCGTGCCGACCGGCAATTTCGGCGACATTTTCGCCGGCTTCGTCGCCATGCGCATGGGGCTGCCGATCTCAAGGCTGGTGGTGGCCACCAATGTCAACGATATCCTGGCGCGGGCGCTGGCGACCGGGCGCTATGAGACCGCCGGCGTCGTCGCCACCCAGAGCCCGTCCATGGACATCCAGGTATCGTCGAATTTCGAGCGCCTGCTGTTCGAAGCCTATGGCCGTGACGGGGCGGCGGTGAAGGGGTTGATGGACCGGCTCGCCCAGTCCGGCGCCTTTGCGATCGATGCGGCGGCGCTCGACGAGATCCGCTCCGTCTTCGATGCCGGCAGCGCCGACGAGGCCGAAACCCGCGAAACGATCGCCGGCATCCGCGCCGAGACCGGCCTCACCGTCGATCCCCATACCGCGGTCGGGCTCGCGGTGGCGCGGCGCCATGTCGACGCAGAGGTGCCGATGGTGACGCTGTCGACGGCGCATCCGGCGAAGTTTCCCGACGCGGTCGAAGCCGCGATCGGCGAGCGGCCGCAACTGCCGCCCTGGCTCGGCGATCTGATGGAGAGACCCGAGCGCTGCAGCGTGCTGGCGAACGATATTCAAGAGGTGGAGAACCATATCGCCGACCGGGCCCGAACGGTCGGCGCGGGGGCACAGGGTTAGGAAATGTCGGTTGAAGTAACGCAGCTTGAAAACGGGCTGACCGTGGTCAGCCAGGCGATGCCGCACCTGGAGAGCGCGGCGCTCGGCGTCTGGGTCGGCACCGGCTCGCGCGCCGAGGCCAATGACGAGCACGGTATCGCCCATCTGCTCGAGCACATGGCGTTCAAGGGCACGGCGCGGCGCTCGGCCAAGGCGATCGCCGAGGAGATCGAGGCGGTCGGCGGCGAACTCAACGCCGCGACCAGCGTCGAGACCACGGCCTATTATTCCCGCGTGCTGCGCGACGACGTGCCGCTGGCGCTCGATATCCTCGCCGACATCCTGCAGAATTCGGTGTTCGATCCGATCGAACTGGCCCGCGAGCAGCACGTCATCCTGCAGGAGATCGGCGCCGCCATGGACGTCCCCGATGATCGGGTGTTCGACCTGTTCCAGGAGGCCGCCTTTCCCGAACAATCGATCGGCCGTCCGATCCTCGGCACCGTCGAGACGGTCAAGCAGTTCCGGCCGGAGGCGATCCGCGCCTATCTCGTCCGTGAATACTGCACCGAGCGCATGGTCGTGGCCGCCGCCGGCGCCATCGACCATGACCGGCTCGTTGCCGATGCCACGGAGCGCTTTGTCGGATTCTCCAAAACCGCCGAAAACGGTCGCGCCAATGCCGCCTATCGCGGCGGCGAGAACCGCGAGGACCGGTCGCTGCAGGAGGTGCAGATCACCCTCGGCTTCGCCGGCAAGCCGGTGCTCGGCAAGGACTATTTCAAGGTCCAGATCCTGGCCGCGATCCTCGGCGGCGGCATGTCGTCGCGGCTGTTTCAGACGATCCGCGAGGAGCGCGGCCTGTGCTACTCGATCCACGCCTTCCACTACGCCTTTTCGGACACCGGCCTGTTCGGCATCCATGCCGCCACCGGCGAAGAGGACGTGGCCGAGCTGATGCCGCTGATGATCGACGAGATCCGCCGCGTCGCCGACGACGCCGATGACGACGAGGTGGCGCGGGCGAAGGCGCAGATGCGGGCCGGCCTGCTGATGATCCTGGAGAACCCGTCCGCCCGCGCCGGCCAGCTCGCGCGCCAGCAATTGACCTTCGGCCGGCCGATCCCGCTTGAGGAGACGCTGGCCCGGATCGATGCGGTGACGGCGGCCGATATCCGCAACATCGCCGGCGAGGTGTTCCTGGCCTCGCAGCCGACGCTGGCGGCGATCGGGCCGCTCGACGGCCTGATGAGCCGCGACGAGATCGCCGGGCGCCTGGCCGCCGGCTGACAGCAATGCGCCGCCTTCCCTTCATCAGGACGATCACCGCGACCGGTCCCGAACCGGTGATCCGCGGCGACGGCCTGACGCTACGCTCGCCGACAATGGACGACTTCCAGCACTGGGTGGCGCTGCGAAGGGAAAGCCGGGAATTCCTCAAAGCCTGGGAACCGACCTGGCCGGCCGACGACCTCAGCCGGGCGGCGTTCCGCCGCCGGCTCAAGCGATACCAGCATGAGGGCCGCACCGATCGCGGCTATTCGTTCTTCATCTTCCGCGACGACGGCTGCCTGCTCGGCGGCCTCGCCCTGTCCAATCTGCGCCGCGGGGTCAGCCAGTGTGCCTCGCTCGGCTATTGGATCGGGGCGCGCCATGCCGGCCGCGGCTACATGACCAAGGCCGTCGCCTGCCTGCTGCCGTTCGCTTTCGGGACGCTGCATCTGCACCGCATCGAGGCGGCCTGCATGCCGGAAAACACCGCGTCGCGGCGGCTGCTGGAAGGAAGCGGATTTTCCCGCGAGGGATTCGCCCGCAAGTATTTGCAGATCGACAGCGTTTGGCGCGATCATATCCTTTATGCGATTCTCGTTGACGACTTTAAGCCGGTCGCGCGCAACGGTGCCGCGATGGAGCCGGCCATCGGGCTTAAACCAAAGCCGTAACATCGCCTTGCTCTAGGCAAGACTTGTCGCTACCAAGGCTTTTGTAGTGTTTCTGACACGCGGGAGGACGTTTTTGCGCTTGCCCAGGCTGGTCCCCATCCTGATCGGGTTCATCGCGATGCTTGCCGCGATGGGGTTTGCGCATGCGCTCGAGCCGATCGCCGTGCCGATTGAGGAGAGCGCGCTCGACCTGACCAATGCGGTCGAGCGCCACCCGGAAGCCGGCGCCAGGCTGCAGGTCTCCACCGCCCCCGGCGCCGACGGGATCGTCCGCCGCATCGAGGTCCGCGCCCGCACCGGCGATGCCAGCACAAGCTGGATCGTGTTCGCGCTCGCCAACAGTTCGGACGAGCAGATCGATCGGCTGCTGGTGTCGCCGCACTTCCGCCTCGCCGGCTCCGGCGTGCTGTGGCCCGATCTCGGCGCGCTCAGGATCGCGGCGATCACGCCGAGCCAGGGTTTTGCGCCGGAGCGCCAGCCGAGCCAGGAGGCCGATGTCTTCCGGGTCACGCTCGATCCCGGCTCGGTCGTCACCTTCGTTGCCGAACTGCGCACGCCGACGCTGCCGCAGCTCTATCTGTGGGAGCCGAACGCCTATAAGGACTATGTCAATTCGACGACGCTGTTCAAAGGCATCGTCATCGGCATTGCCGGCCTGCTGGCGCTGTTTCTGACCATCCTGTTCGTCGTCAAGGGCACCGGCATGTTCCCGGCGATCGCGCTGCTCGCCTGGTCGGTGCTGGCCTATCTGTGCATCGAATTCGGATTCTGGAACAAGGTCTTCAAGCTGGCGCCGGGCGACGATCAGATCTACCGCGCCGGCGCCGAAGCGACGCTCGCGGCGACCCTGCTGATCTTCCTTTTCGCCTATCTCAATCTCTACCGCTGGCACGTCCGCTTCAGCCATGTGGCGATCGCCTGGCTGGTCGGTCTCGTCGGGCTGATGGGCCTGGCGTTTTTCGACGCCCCGATCGCCGCGGGGATTTCGCGCATCTCGCTGGCGCTGCTCGGCTTCGTCGGCATGGCGCTGATCCTGTGGCTGTCGACCCACGGCTTCGACCGCGCCATCATGCTGGTGCCGACCTGGATCATCCTGCTGATGTGGATCTTCGGCGCCTGGCTGTCGCTCACCGGGGCGCTCGCCAACGACCTGGTGTCGCCGGCGCTTTCCGGCGGGCTGGTGCTGATCGTGCTGCTGCTCGGCTTCACGGTGATGCAGCATGCCTTTGCCGGCGGATCGGTGGCCGAGGGGCTGGTCAGCGACACCGAGAGAAAGGCGCTGGCGCTGGTCGGCTCGGGCGACATCGTCTGGGACTGGGACGTTTCCCGCGACCGCATCTTCGCCAGTCCCGAGGCCGAGGAAATGCTCGGGTTGAAGCGCGGCACCCTGGAAGGTCCGGCGCGCGACTGGCTGGCGGTCCTGCATCCCGGCGACCGCGACCGCTTCCGCGCCAATCTCGACACCATCATCGACCAGCGCCGCGGCCGCATCTCGCAGGAATTCCGCCTGCGCTCGGAAGACGGCCATTATCGCTGGTTCCAGCTGCGCGCCCGCCCGGTGCTCGGTTCCGACGGCGAGGTGATCCGCTGCGTCGGCACGCTGCTCGACGTCACCGAGGCGCGCACCGCCGAGGAGCGGCTGCTGCACGATGCGGTTCACGACAATCTGACCGGGCTGCCCAATCGCGAACTTTTTCTCGACCGGCTCGACGCCGCCGTCACCCGCGCCCGCACCGAGAATGCGGCGCGGCCGTCGGTGTTCATCATCGACCTCGACCGCTTCAAGGAGGTCAATGACAGCCTCGGCATATCGGTCGGCGATTCCATCCTGCTGACGATTGCCCGCCGGCTGGCGCGGCTTCTGAAGCCCCAGGACACGCTCGCCCGCCTCGACGGCGACCGCTACGGCGTCATCCTGATTTCCGAGCGCGAGCCGGAGCGCATCGCCGCCTTTGCCGATTCCCTGCGCCGGGCGATCCGGGCGGCGATCAATTTCGCCGAGCGCGAGCTTTTCCTCACCGCTTCGATCGGCATTGCCATGTTCGAAACCAAGCAGCGCCGGGTCGAGGAGATGGTCTACGACGCCGAGATCGCCATGTATCACGCCAAGCGCCTCGGCGGCGATCGCATCGAGGCGTTCCGGCCGGCGCTCAGGCTGCACAGCACCGATTTGCTGCAGATCGAATCCGACCTCCGCCGCGCCATCGAACGCGAGGAGATCGCCGTCGTCTACCAGCCGATCATCCGGCTTGCGGACCAGTCGATCGCCGGTTTCGAGGCGCTTCTGCGCTGGGAGCATCCGCGCCGCGGCAAGATCAACCCGGCCGAATTCGTGCCCGTTGCCGAGCGCTCCGGCCTGATCATTCCGCTCGGCCTGCTGGTCCTCGACCGCGCCACCCGCCAGCTCGGCCAGTGGCAGCAGGCGGCGTCGGGCAATACGGCCGTGTTCGTCAGCGTCAACGTCTCCAGCCGGCAATTGCTGCGCCACGATCTGATCAACGACATCAAGGCGGTGCTGTCGCGCAATCAGATCGCGCGCGGCACGCTGCGCCTGGAGATCACCGAATCGCTGGTGATGGAGAATCCCGAATATGCCGCCCAGGTGCTCGCCCGCGTCCGCGCACTCGGCGCCGGACTGTCGCTCGACGATTTCGGCACCGGCTACTCGTCGCTCTCCTACCTGCAGCGCTTCCCCTTCGACACCATCAAGGTCGACCAGTCCTTCGTCCGCGGCACCAGCCGCAGCGGCCCGCGGCCGGTGATCCTGCGCTCCATCGTCGCGCTCGCCCACGATCTCGGCATGGCGGTGGTGGCCGAGGGGGCGGAAACCGAATCGGATGCGCTGGAGCTGTTTCAGCTCGGTTGCGAATACGCGCAAGGCTTCCTGTTCGGCCAGCCGATGTCCGGCGACGAGGCGCAGCGGCTGCTGGTGGCGCAGGCCAATCTGGCGGCCGAATGACGCTGGCTTGCCAGGGCCCCGTCCTCAATGCCATCCCCGCGGTCGCAGCGCAATTCCGTCCAGGGAGAAGGCGGCCGACGGCCGGGTGGAGCATCCTGACCGGCATCATCCCGACAGAATCACAGGCGACGTCACTTCAAAAACAAAAGCCTTGCGTTTGCCCGGCAATCGTTCTATTTTTGTTCTCATTCAGGGAGGGCGGATCGTGACCGATTTCACCGGCTTTGACGGCGCGCTGCTGCAGTTCTTCGACGAGCTGAAGCACAACAACAATCGCGACTGGTTCGCCGTCAACAAGGACCGGTTCCGCCGCGATGTGCAGGCGCCGATCATTGCCTTCATCGAGGCGTTCGCGCCGCGGCTCGAAGCGATTTCGCCGCATTTCATCGCCGATCCGCGCCCCAATGGCGGCTCGATGTTCCGCATCTACCGGGACACGCGGTTTTCCAAGGACAAGCGGCCCTATAAGGAGCATGCGGCGGTGCATTTCCGCCACCAAAAGACGAAGGACGTGCACGCGCCGGGCTATTATCTGCATCTCGCCCCCGACGAGGTGATCGCGGCTGCGGGCGTGTGGATGCCGCCCTCCGAGGCGCTTGCGTCGATCCGCGCCCGCATCGACCGCAAACAGGCCGAGTGGGTGGCGGTGCGCGACGACAGGACGATCCAAAAAATGTTCGGCGGCATATGGGGCGACGGGCTGACGCGGCCGCCCAAGGGCTATGACAAGGACCACCCGCACATCGAAGATCTGAAGCGCAAGAGCTTCTTCTGCGTGCGCAATTTCGAGCCGTCGGAGATCGGCAAGGCCCGGTTCATCGATGCGGTCGAGCAAAGCTATCGCGGGGCTGCGCCCTTGATGCGGTTCCTGACCGCCGCCGTCGGCGCGGACTACTGAACCGCCGCTTTAGCCGTTCGCTGAAGGGCCGCGGCCTTCCCGACGACCCCCTTTTCGGCCCCGCGCTTTCCGCTTTGCCGGCGGCAGTGCCGGTGTTATCTAGCGCGCCATGACCGACCTCGCCCATATCCGCAATTTCGCGATCATCGCCCATATCGACCACGGCAAGTCGACGCTCGCCGACCGGCTGATCCAGATGACCGGCGGGCTCTCCGATCGCGAGATGAAGGCGCAGGTGCTCGACACCATGGACATCGAGCGCGAGCGCGGCATTACCATCAAGGCACAGACGGTGCGGCTGCGCTACCGGGCCAAGGACGGCGAGGACTACGTCCTCAACCTGATCGACACGCCCGGCCATGTCGACTTCGCCTATGAGGTCAACCGCTCGCTGGCGGCGTGCGAGGGCTCGTTGCTCATCGTCGATGCGAGCCAGGGGGTCGAGGCGCAGACGCTCGCCAATGTCTACCAGGCGATCGACAACGACCACGAGATCGTGCCGGTCCTGAACAAGGTCGATTTGCCGGCCGCCGAACCGGAGCGGATCAAGGGCCAGATCGAGGACGTGATCGGGCTCGATGCGTCCGATGCGCTGGAAATCTCGGCCAAGACCGGGCTCGGCGTCGACGATGTGCTGGAGGCGATCGTCAAGCGGCTGCCGGCGCCTAAGGGCGACGCCGCAGCAACGCTCAAGGCGCTCCTCGTCGACAGCTGGTATGACGCCTATCTCGGCGTCGTCGTGCTTGTCCGGGTGATCGACGGCCATCTGAAGAAGGGCCAGAAGGTGCGGATGATGGGCACCGGCGCCGTCTACGATGTCGATCGGGTCGGCGTCATGACGCCGAAGCTGCTGGTGACCGACGAATTGCACCCGGGCGAGATCGGCGTCATCACCGCCTCGATCAAGGAGGTGGCGGACACGGCCGTCGGCGACACCATCACCGACGACAGAAAACCGTGCGAAATCGCGCTGCCGGGCTTCCGCCCGGCGCAGCCGGTGGTGTTCTGCGGACTGTTTCCGATCGACGCCAATGATTTCGAGGATCTGCGCACGGCGATGGGCAAGCTCCGGCTCAACGATGCGAGCTTCTCCTTCGAGATGGAGACGTCCGCGGCGCTCGGCTTCGGCTTCCGCTGCGGCTTCCTCGGGCTTTTGCACCTGGAGATCATCGAGGAGCGGCTGGCGCGCGAATTCGACCTCGAACTGATCGCCACCGCACCCTCCGTCGTCTACCGGATCCATCTCAATGACGGCTCGACGATGGAACTGCACAACCCGGTCGACATGCCCGACCCGATGAAGATCTCGGAGATCGCCGAGCCGTGGATCAAGGCGACGATCATCACCCCGGACGATTATCTCGGGGCGGTGTTAAAACTCTGCCAGGAGCGGCGCGGCGTTCAGGTCGATCTTTCCTATGTCGGCAGCCGCGCCATGGCCACCTATGAACTGCCGCTCAACGAGGTGGTGTTCGACTTTTACGACCGGCTGAAATCGGTATCGAAGGGCTATGCCAGCTTCGATTATCAGTTGACCGACTATAAGCCCGGCGATCTGGTCAAGATGCAGATCCTGGTCAATGCCGAGCCGGTCGATGCGCTGTCCATGCTGGTGCACCGGTCGCAGGCGGACCGGCGCGGGCGGGCCATGTGCGAGAAACTGAAGGATCTGATCCCGCAGCACATGTTCCAGATCCCGATCCAGGCGGCGATCGGCGGTCGCATCATCGCCCGCGAGACGATCCGAGCGCTGAGGAAAGACGTGACCGCCAAATGCTATGGCGGCGACGTGACCCGCAAGCGCAAGCTTCTGGAAAAGCAGAAGGAAGGCAAGAAACGCATGCGCCAGTTTGGCAAGGTGGAGATCCCGCAGGAGGCCTTCATCGCCGCGCTGAAGGTGGATGTTTGACGCGGCAGCCGCGGGTCGGGTCTTTGAAAGCGCGGCCCGGTACGAGACCGTCGTCCGATCAGCACGACTCGCTGACGGGATTGGCGAGGGACCAGAGCTTGCCGGTCGTGAAAAAGTCCCTCGGCTTCGCCTCGGTGTACTTTTTCCCGGTTACAAACGGACAAACCAGTCCTTGGGGCGGCCCTGCGGAACGGTTTGACGCTTCTCTTGGTCGATCATGGCCGTCGGCCATGATCGGAAATCGCAAGGTTTTGAACGATTTTCGTTCAAAACCTTGCAAGAACAATGACGCGTTGGCGCATCGCAGAGCCGCCTCAAGATGCGCCAACCCATTGCAATTAAATGAAGAAAAGTACACTGAGCGCAGCGAAGGACTTTTCTTCAAGTTCGACGAGCTTGCCAAAACGGGGCGAGTGGCTCCTGTCCACTCTGCATTGCGCCTTGCTCCAACCCTACCGTGCCACCCGGCTTCAGGTGAGCCGGGTTTTTTGTCGCTAACCTCTCGGCAATCTGATCGCCACAAAGCGGTACCCATCGGCGTTAATCGTCAGAAGCAGTACGCTCCTTCGCCCTTTCTTCTTCAAAGCCTCCACCGTGGCGGCAGCGTCGGCGCTCGTCGAGACGTCCTGTTGATGGATTTCTTGGATGACGTCGCCGGCCTTCAATTTCCGTTCCGCGGCATGACTGTCGGGATCAACGTCCGTGATCACGACACCGGATATGTCCTCGGCAATGTTAAAACGTTTGCGATATTCGGGGGTTATCGACGACAATGTCATGCCAAGCACGCGCTGCGAGGTTTTCGGCGCGACTTTTGGAGCGTGGTCTTCTTCGAAAAAGTCTCTGTAAAACGGCCCGAAGGGTGAGTCCGGCGGTAAATCGGGCGGCGGCAGGTTTGTCTTCTTCGGCGCGTCAGGCCGCGGCACGGAGGTTTGCTGCGGCTTGGACGGCGGCAAAACGGCGCTGACGGCCAGTCGCCACGAAATCCGATCCGCACTTGGCAATTCCGGTGTCTGGTCGTCGCCGAAGCGTCGCCGCGCCAGATAGGTGACTTCATTGTCGATATAGCGGGTGAGTTCTTCAGCGGAGACTGTTCCGTCATTATTGCCGGTCCGGCCGCGATCGGCCTTGCCGCTGGCTGCGTCCAGAAAAACCCTGGTGAAGAGGCCGTGCTCTCGTTCGTCATCCCAGCGCGCGATCTCGTCGGCGGCGGCCGCAGAAAACTGGAGAATATCGTTGCCGGTTTCGGGACGCTTCGGTGTCCAGCCGGAAAACGAGCCGCGGATCAGCGGCTTGCCGGTGCCTTCCCGGCCTGAAAAGCAAGCATCAAGGACCAGCGTGACCTCGCGGGTCTTGCCGAGACGTTGCCGTTTGAGAACCTGAAGATTGGTCACCAGGGTCTTCAGCGATAGCCCGAACCGGGAGTCGTTCGGATCTCCGTCGACAGGCACCAGAAAACCGTCGCCTGTGCGGATGTCCGGCGCGCCGTGGCCGGAATAGTAGACGAAGACGTTGGATTGCCCCGCTCTTGCCCAATTCCATAGCTTGCCTTCCGGCGAATTGGCATCGCCAAACGTCTTCACGAAATCCACATATGTGGCGTTTTCAAGCAGGATTATATTGCCTTCGCGATAGCAGAAGCCGTCGACCAGGAACTGCTTGATCGCCCGGGCGTCGTTCAGAGCATAGGGTACGTCCGGCGCCGCCTGCTGATAGTCCTTATTGCCGATGACGACGGCGACGGAATCGTGGTTTTCCGCGCAAAGGTCGGTTCCCGGCGCCGAATAGGTCGGGGTCGAACAGCTGATCGCAATGGCGCCGAGAGCGACGAGGAATACGGCAGAATTCCGCGAAACGGTCATCACATCCCCCGTTCAAAGATGCGGCGTTGAGCCCTGGGAATGTCAAAAGCGATTCTAGAGCAAATTGCGATCATATTGAATCAATTCTGTTTTGCATCCGCCGTGTGCGGATGGGCGTGCCCGTACCGGAGCGCGATGCCCACGACGGCGATATATCGCCGTCGTCGGAGTCCGTGTTGCTGCAAATCGGGTACACCCGATTTGCAATGCATCGGGCGAGGATCGGGCGCGTTCAGCCGTCCGGCGGGGCAAAACCCTTCGGGACGGGCCCTTTTGCGCCAATCCCGGCGCGAAAAGCCTCGAACGT
>JANQEG010000130.1 GCA_028278505.1 Rhodobiaceae bacterium | reverse complement strand
CGGTCCACACTCTTTCCAGGGCATTCGGGCCTCCCCAAATGCCGAAGGTGTAAACCATGTGTCCCGAATAAACTGTCAGCCATCTCTCAGGAAGGACATTGGGTCCGTACCAGGCGCAGGCAGACGAGCGCCCGCCGCAACCTTCCCGCCACGGCCGAATCGCGTTAACCCCCTGTAAGTGGGGCGTATTCGATACTTGAAAAATCCCTGAGCCGAGCCGAATTGTCGCAATCATGCATGCCGCTGTCGCAAAGGAAAGGGCGGCGCCCATGGCGGCGCAATTAAGTGCGCTAAAGAGGTTACCGAAACGTGCCGGAGCGTTTCGCCGATCCGGCGCCCCGACGGAGATGCCGACAATGAGCGAAGACGATATCGATCTCAGGGCGCTGGACGACGAGGAACTCGTCGAGCAGATGTATGACGACCTCTATGACGGCCTCAAGGAGGAGATCGAGGAGGGCGTCAATATCCTGCTGGAACGCGGCTGGGCGCCCTATGACATTCTCACCCGCGCCCTCGTGGAAGGCATGCGCATCGTCGGCGTCGATTTCCGCGACGGCATCCTGTTCGTGCCCGAGGTGCTGCGCTCGGCCAATGCGATGAAGGCGGGCATGACGATCCTGCGGCCGCTCTTGGCGGAGACCGGCGCGCCCAAGGTCGGCAAGATGGTGATCGGCACCGTCAAGGGCGACATCCACGACATCGGCAAGAATCTCGTCTCGATGATGATGGAGGGCGCCGGCTTCGAGGTCATCGATATCGGCATCAACAATCCGGTGGAGAACTATCTGGAGGCGATCGAGGAGCACAAGCCCGACATTCTCGGCATGTCGGCGCTGTTGACGACGACCATGCCCTATATGAAGGTCGTCATCGATGCGCTGATCGAAAAGGGCATCCGCGACGACTATGTGGTGCTGGTCGGCGGCGCGCCGCTGAACGAGGAGTTCTCCCAGGCGATCGGCGCCGACGCCTATTGCCGCGACGCCGCGGTGGCGGTGGAGACGGCCAAGGACTTCGTCGCCCGCCGCCACAATGTTCGCGCCATGGCGTGACCGGTAAGGATTGATGCACGGCACAGCCTCTCCTGAGCGGATTCTGTTGATTGCCTGCGGCGCGCTGGCCCGCGAGGTGCTGGCGCTGATTGAGGCGAACCGGCTGTCCCATGTGGAACTGCGCTGCCTGCCGGCCGATCTGCACATGACGCCGGAGGCGATCACCGGCGCGGTGCGCGAAGCCATCCGCAAATACCGGCCGCGCGCCGACCGGCTGTTCGTCGTCTATGGCGATTGCGGTACCGGCGGCCGCCTCGACGCGATGCTCCTCGAAGAGGGCGTGGAGCGCATCGCCGGGCCCCATTGCTACAGCTTCTTCACCGGCAATGAGGCGTTTGCGGAGACCGCCGAGGACGAGATCACCACCTTCTACCTGACCGATTTCCTCGCCCGCCATTTCGACAGTTTCGTCGTCAAACCGCTCGGCCTCGACCGCTGGCCGGAGCTGGCGGAGAGCTATTTCGGCCATTACGAGAAGCTGGTCTATCTGGCCCAGACCGACGATCCGGAGCTTGATCGTGCCGCGGCGGCGGCGGCCGAAAGACTCGGCCTTGGCTATTGCCGCCGGTTCACCGGCTATGGCGATCTCGGGCGCCTGTTGGCGACCGGTTTCAAGCCGTCCCGGCCTTTGCCGATACGCGCCGGCGAGGCGGTTCCGGCGGCGGAAACTGTCTGATTTGCGACATTTGCCGGATCGCGTAAAAACCTCGTAATTCTATAGTGTTAAGCGAGAAAAAGCGGCGTCTTCCGTGTCGTTTTCGGATGGCTGCAAGTCGTTCCGAATCATTCTGCAGAAAAGCCGTGCTGATAGGATCGTCCGATTATGGCGCCCGGCGCCGAAATCGGACCCAGAGCGTGTCATGGCGATGATGAGGATCACCTATTGGCGGGACATCCCGGCGATGCTGGCGGCAGGCGAAGGCCGGCGCGCGGTCAAGCGCGAACTGCCGCTGCGCTTCACCGAGGCGATTGATCGGGCGGCGATGAAAAGCGGCGCCCATGGCAGCGACGACTATCTGGAGGATTGGCGTCAGGGCACCGCCGAGCCGTGCGGCGACGATCTGGAGGCGGCGGCCGATGAAGCGCTCGCCCGGCTGCTTTCGGAATATGACGAGGCGCGGCTCGCCGAACTGGTCGCCCGCAACGGCCGGGAGGCCGCCTGATGGCCGCCCCCCGCCGCTACTACAAGCCGTCCGGCGTCAGCCGCGTCGCGCGGGCCCGGGCGCGCTATTCGATCCGGCTGTGGTCGGTGCGCAATGCCCGTGTGCTTGAGCGGTTCTACGGCACCTTCGCCGATCTCTTTCTGAAGCTGCACCCGCTGTGGCAGGCGATCGGCTACGCCCGGGTCGAGCGGCCGGTGCTCGTCGTGGAAAAGGCGACCAAGGGCTTTCTTTTCGACTGCCGCATGTGCGGTAAATGCGTGCTCTCGGCGACCGGCATGTCGTGCCCGATGAACTGCCCGAAGAGCCTGCGCAACGGTCCCTGCGGCGGGGTCCGCGCCAACGGCAATTGCGAGGTCGAGCCGGACATGCCCTGCGTCTGGGTCCAGGCCTGGGAAGGGTCGCAGCGGATGAAAAGCGGCGACACCATCATGGGCGTGCAAAAGCCGCTCGACCAAAGCCTGGTCGGCTCCTCGTCCTGGCTGCGCGTCACCGCCGAAGCGGCGGCCGCGCGCGCTGCCGCGGCGAAGGAGCCGGAACAATGAGCGCGCTGCAGGCCGATCTCGACGACGGCAGCGTCCGGCCGCCCGGCCATACCTCCTATGGTCGTCTGGAGCGTATTTTGCGGCGCGGCGAATTCGCCGTCACCGCGGAGCTCAATCCGCCCGATTCCGCCGATCCGCAGGATGTCTACGAGCGGGCGGCTATCTTCGACGGCTGGGTCGACGGCATCAACGCCACCGACGGATCGGGGGCCAACTGCCATATGTCGAGCGTCGGCATCTGCGCCCTGCTGACCCGCATGGGCTATGCGCCGGTGATGCAGATGTCCTGCCGCGACCGCAACCGCATCGCCATGCAGGGCGACGTGCTCGGCGCCGCGGCGATGGGTGTCGCCAACATTCTGTGCCTGACCGGCGACGGCGTTCAGGCCGGCGACCAGCCCAACGCCAAGCCGGTTTTCGATCTCGATTCGCTGTCGCTTTTGGAGACGATCCGCATCATGCGCGACGAGCAGCGCTTCCTTTCCGGCCGGAAGATCAGCTCGCCCCCTTACGTCTTCCTCGGCGCCGCCTCCAATCCGTTCTCGCCGCCTTACGAGTTCCGGCCGTTCCGCCTGGCCAAGAAGATCGCCGCCGGGGCCCAGTTCGTACAGACGCAATATTGCTACGACGTGCCGCTTCTGGACAAATTCATGCGCCAGGTGCGCGATGACGGCCTCGACCAGGCCTGCTTCATCCTGGTCGGCGTCGGCCCGCTGGCCTCGGCTAAGGCGGCGCGCTGGATCCGCACCCATGTGCCCGGCATCCATATCCCCGATGAGGTGATCGCGCGGATCGAGGGCGCCGAGAACCAGCGCCAGGAAGGCAAGAAGATCTGCATCGAGATCATCCAGCAGGTGCGCGAGATGGCCGGGATTGCCGGCGTCCACGTCATGGCCTATCGCCAGGAGGAGCTGGTCGCCGAGATCGTCTACGAATCCGGCGTGCTGCGCGACCGCAAGCCGTGGCAGCGAGAACCGAAATCCGACGATGCCGTCGTCGCCGAGCGGCTGGAAGAGATCCTGGCCGAGGACGAGGCCGTCATTCCGCAAGAGATCTTGAACGAGGAAGTTTCGCCATGACCCGCACAATCATCGCCTCGGCCACGCGCGAGGCCGTTATCGGTTTCGATCAACCGTTCTGCGTCATCGGCGAGCGGATCAACCCGACCGGCCGCAAGAAGCTTGCCGCCGAAATGAGCGCCGGCGACTTCACCACCGTCGAAGCCGATGCGATCGCCCAGGTGGCGGCCGGCGCGACCATGCTCGACGTCAATGCCGGCGTCACCTCGGTCAATCCCAACGAGACCGAGCCGCCGCTGCTGGCGCAGACGATCGACCTGGTTCAGGGTCTCGTCGACGTGCCGCTGTGCATCGATTCCTCGGTGCCGGCGGCGCTCGCCGCCGGTCTGGAGGTCTGCAACGGCCGGCCGCTCCTCAATTCGGTGACCGGCGAGGAGGAGCGGCTCGAGGTGGTGCTGCCGCTGGTCAAGAAGCATGACGTTCCCGTCGTTGCCATTTCCAATGACGAGACCGGCATTTCCGAAGACCCGGACGTGCGCTTCGAGGTCGCCAGGAAGATCGTCGAGCGCGCCGCCGATTTCGGCATCAAGCCGCACGACATCGTCGTCGATCCGCTGGTGATGCCGATCGGCGCCATGGCGACCGCCGGCCAGCAGGTGTTCGCGCTGGTCCGCCGGCTGCGCAACGAATTGCAGGTCAACACCACCTGCGGCGCCTCCAACATCTCGTTCGGACTGCCCAACCGTCACGGCATCAACGCCGCCTTCCTGCCGATGGCGATCGCCTCGGGCATGACCTCGGCGATCATGAATCCGCTCAGGCCCCAGGAAATGGAGGCGGTGCGGGCGGCCAACGTGCTGATGTCGACGGACGCCAATTGCATGGCCTGGATCAAGACCTATCGCGCGCCCGCCGCCGAGGGCGGCGAGGGCGGCGAACGCCGCGGCCGCCGGGAGGGCCGCCGGCGGAGAGCCTGATCCAGGGTCGCAACGGAGCCGCCATATGGCCGAAATCGAAGCAAATGCCGCCGACCACGCCCTCGTTGCGTTCATGCCGAGCGGCCGGCGCGGCCGGTTTCCCCATGGCACGACCCTGCTCGATGCGGCGCGGGCGCTCGGCGTCTATGTCGAATCGGCCTGCGGCGGGCGGGCGATCTGCGGCCGCTGTCAGATCACGCTGGCCGACGGCGATTTCGCCAAGCTCAACATTTCAAGCCGGGCCGATCACGTCACGCCGGTCAACGAGATCGAGACCACGTTCAAGCGTGAGCACGGCCTGAAGACGGGGCGGCGCCTGGGCTGCCAGACGCGGGTCCGCGGCGACATCGTCGTCGACGTTCCCGCCGATTCGCAGATGCATCGCCAGATCGTGCGCAAACGCGCCGAGGAGCGCCGGCTGCCGCTCGATCCGGCGGTCAGGCTCTACGACCTCGTCGTCGACGAACCGGACATGCACGAACCGTCCGGCGATCTGGAGCGGGTGTTCCGGGCGCTTGACGCCCAACACGGTGTCAAGGCCGAGACTTGCGCCCCGTCGGTTTTGCGGGCCCTGCAAAAGACGCTTCGTACGGCCAAGTGGCGGATAGCGGTCGCCGTGTTCGACGACGGCCGGCATCCCGCCGAGATCATGGCTGCCTGGGCTGAGCCGCCCGGGCGCCTGCTCGGGCTCGCCGTCGATATCGGCTCAACCACGATCGCCGCCCATCTCGTCGATCTCAACCGCGGCCGCGTGCTCGCCTCGGCCGGGCTGATGAACCCGCAGATCAGGTATGGCGAGGATTTGATGAGCCGCGTGTCCTACGTCATGCTCAATCCGGGCGGCGAGCGCGAACTGACCGAGGCGGTGCGCGGCGCGCTCAACGAGCTCGGCGCTAAGGTCGCCGGCGAGGTCAATGCCGCAGCGACCGACATCTACGACATCGTCGTCGTCGGCAATCCGATCATGCATCATCTCTTGTTCGGCATCGATCCGACCGAGCTGGGCGGGGCGCCGTTCGCGTTGGCGAGCGGTGCGGCGCAGACGGTGAAGGCGGACGCGGTCGGGCTGCATTTCAATCCCGAGTGCCGGCTCTATGCACTGCCGCTGATTGCCGGTCATGTCGGCGCCGATTCGGCCGGCGTGGTGCTCGCCGAAAAGCCGCATCTGGCCGAGGAAGCGACGCTGCTCGTCGACATCGGCACCAATGCGGAGATCGTGCTCGGCAGCCGGGCGCGTCTGCTCGCCTGCTCGTCGCCGACAGGACCGGCGTTTGAGGGCGCGGAGTTGTCTTCCGGCCAGCGCGCGGCACCGGGCGCGGTTGAGCGGGTGCGCATCGATCCCGAAACGCTTCGACCCCGCTACAAGGTGATCGGCAGCGATCTGTGGTCGGACGAGCCGGGCTTTGAGGACGAGGTGGCGATCACCGGCGTCATCGGCATTTGCGGTTCCGGCATCGTCGAGGCGATCGCCGAGATGTTTCTCGCCGGCATCATCGACCGTGATGGCGCCTTCCGCGCCGATGCGGTCGCCCGCTCGACCCATATACGGGCGCTGGGGCGCACCTATTCTTACGTTCTGCGGGCGGGAACGCCGGAAATCTCGATCACCCAGAACGATGTCCGGGCCATCCAGCTCGCCAAGGCGGCGTTGCAGGCCGGCGCCCGGCTGCTGATGGACAAGCTCGGCCTTACCCAAGTCGAGCGGATCAAGCTCGCCGGCGCCTTCGGCAGCCATATCGATCCGAAATATGCGCTGATCCTCGGCCTCATCCCCGATTGCCTGCCGGCCAATGTGAGCGCGGTCGGCAATGCGGCGGGAACCGGCGCGCGCATGGCGCTGCAGGACGTTCGCGCCCGGCGTGAGATCGAGGAGGTCGTGCATCGCATCGAGAAAATCGAAACGGCGGTGGAAAAGGACTTCCAGAACCAGTTCGTCGCCGCCATGGCGATCCCGCATCGCGACGATCCCTATCCGGGACTGTCCAGCGAAGTGACCCTGCCGATGGCGGCGCCGGCGGCAACGGAAAGCGGGCGCGGGCGGCGTCGCAATCGGCGGCGTGGCGGCGATGGCGGCGCGACGCTGCCGACCCTCTCGGAGGACGAAATATCATGACGACTTCAGGCGAATCGATGAGCGGAAAGGGTGGCGCGCGCCGGGATCGCGGCGGCGGCCGCGACAGCCGCCGGGCGGCGCGGCGACAGGGTGGGGGTGCCGCGGCGGCGCCCTACATCTCGCGCAAAATCCCCAATTTCGACCTGCTCGGCGAAGAGGCGCTGGTGGCGATCGAGGATAATGCCGACCGGCTGCTCGAGGAGGTCGGCGTCGAGTTCCGCGGCGATGAGGAGGCGCTGCGCTTATGGAAGGAGGCCGGGGCCGACGTCAAGGGCGAGCGGGTGCGGTTTCCGCGCGGCCTGCCGCGCTCGATCATCGACACTTCGGTGCGCTCGACCTTCACCCAGCACGCCCGCAATCCGCTCCGCTCGGTGGAAATCGGCGGCAACAATCTCGTCTTCGCGCCGGCCTATGGACCACCCTTCGTGCGCGACATGGATGGCGGGCGGCGCTACGGCTCGCTCGACGATTTCCGCAATTTCGTCAAGCTCGCCTATATGTCGCCGGCACTTCACCATTCCGGCGGCACCGTCTGCGAGCCGGTCGATATTCCCGTCAACAAGCGCCATCTGGATATGGTCTACGCCCATATGCGCCTCTCCGACAAACCGTTCATGGGATCGGTTACGGCGCCGGAGCGGGCGGAGGACTCGGTCGAGATGTGCCGGATCCTGTTCGGCCGGGAGTTCGTCGAAAACAATTGCGTCGTGCTCGGGCTGATCAACGTCAACTCGCCGCTGGTTTTCGATTCGGTGATGACCGGTGCGCTCCGGGTCTATGCGGCCGCCAATCAATGCGCGCTCGTCACCCCGTTTATCCTGGCCGGCGCCATGGGCCCGGTGACGATTGCCGGGGCGCTGGCGCAGGCCCATGCCGAGGCCCAAATCGGCATCGCCCTGACCCAGCTCGTCCGCCCCGGCGCGCCGGCGATCTACGGCAATTTCTTCTCCTCGATGTCGCTGAAATCCGGCGCGCCAACCTTCGGCATGCCGGAGCCGGCGCTCGCCTATCTGGCGATCGGCCAGCTCGCCCGCCGGCTCGGCGTGCCGCTCAGATGCGGCGGCTCGCTCACCGCCTCCAAGATCGCCGACAGCCAGGCCGCCCAGGAAAGCGCCGATTCGCTGCTGCCGGCCGTGCAATGCGGCGTCAATTTCATGCTGCACGCCGCCGGCTGGCTCGAAGGCGGGCTGGTGATGGGCTACGAGAAATTCGTCATCGACGCCGATCATCTGATGATGATGCACCGCTATCTGGCCGGCATCGACATCGACGACAACGGCTTCGCCATGGACGCCTTCCACGAGGTCGGGCCGGGCAATCACTTCCTCGGCTGCGCCCACACCATGACCAATTACGAGACCGCCTTCATCTATCCGGACCTGACCGACAGCGAATCCTTCGAGCAATGGGTTGAGGCCGGCGAGAAGAACCAGCAGCGGCGCGCCCACGAGAAATGGCGGGCGATGCTCGACGCCTATGAAATGCCGGACATCGATCCCGGCATCGACGAGGCGCTGCAGGCGTTCGTGGCCGAGCGCAAGGCGGCGATGGAGGACGCCTGGTACTGAGCGCCGGGCGGGTTTCAGAACTGCCGGGACAACCCCACGGGGCGCGGGCGGCGCGGAAAGGCCGGGTCGAATACGAGCTTGCTCGGTCAATCCGCCGATCAAGGCCGTAACGCCCAGTGTCTGAGAATGTCGTGCGCAGAGAGGCTTGGAGAGCGGACATGGACTGGGCAGGCGGGTGTTTGTGCGGCGCGGTCCGATACCGGGCGAGCGCCGCCCCGGACTATGCCAGCTATTGCCATTGCGGCATGTGCCGCAAGGCCTCGGGTGCGCCGTTCAGCGGATTTGTCCAGTTCCCCGAGGGAACCGTCGAATGGACGAAAGGACGGCCCGACCGCTACACGTCATCGGACGGTGCGGTCCGGCGGTTTTGCGCCACGTGCGGAAGCGCGCTCACCTTCGAGGCTGACAATGTCCTGTTCATGACGCTCGGCAGCCTTGATGCCCCCGAAAAGGTCGACTTCGATTGCCATACCTATACGGCCTTCAAGCTGCCGCAGATCCATCTGACGGACGGGCTGCCGCATCATCCCGGCCCCGCCGGCGGCAAGGGCGGGCGCCCGATCGACTGAATTGCGGCCGCCGCGGAGCGGACTCTTGCGCGCTCACTTCGGGAAATTGCTTTTGCATTCAAACGATTACGGTATTTTCCCTGTCCCTTGAGGGAGAGGGATACGGAGACCCGGCGAAGCGAAGCTGAGCCGCTGGGCGAAGTCGGGTGAGGGTGATCGGCGCGCAAGCGCCGGGATGGTTCAATCAGACCCTATCGCGTCGGTCGTGAAAAAGTCCCTCGGCTACGCCTCGGTGTACTTTTTCCCGTTTAGAGACGGACAAATCAGTCCTTGGGGCGGCCCTGCGGACTGATTTGACATTTTTTCCTGCCCGATCATGGCCATCGGCCATGATCGGGAATTCCAAGGTTTTGAACGAAGATCGTTCAAAACCTTGCGAAAACAACAGAGTGTTGGCGCATCGCAGAGCCGCCTCAAGATGCGCCAACGCATTGCAAGAAAATGAAGAAAAGTACACTGAGCGCAGCGAAGGACTTTTCTTCACGGTCGACTACCGCGCCTGTGAATGATACTCCGCGTTCGGCTGCATGCCGGTGGCCGTCGCCACCCGGTTCGACATGTTGAAGAAGCCGACGACGGCGGCGATGTCCCAGATGTCGCGGTCGGAAAACCCGGCCTGGCGCAACGCCGCCCGGTCGTCCTCGCCGACCTTGGCCGGCGCCTCGGTCAGCTTGGCGGAAAAGCCGAGCATCGCCCGCTGGCGTTTGTCGAGCTTTGCCTCGCGATAGTTCTGCACCATCAGCTCGCCGAGCACCGGATCGCCGGAATAGGCGCGCACCGCCGCGCCATGGGCGGTCTGGCAGTAGAAGCAGCGATTGATCGAAGAAACGACGACGGCGATCATCTCGCGCTCCAGCTTCGACAGCCCGCTCGGCGCCAGCATCAGATCGTTGTAGAAGGCGGAAAAGGCCCGCAATTTGTCCTGGTCGAAGGCGTAAGCCGTGAGCACGTTCGGAATGAGCCCGAGCTTCTCCTCACATTTGGCGAAATAGCCGGCGATATCGTCGTCGAACGGCTCAGCGATCTCGATATCGAGCGCAGTGACGTCAGCGATCGACCGGGCCGCGCCGGCGGTGTTCGATCTCGACTTTGCCTTTTTCGGACTGTCTTTTGCTCTTTTCGCCATGGTTTTCCCCACTCGTGATATGCTCGCGCCATTCGTCCCGACGACAATGACCATCGATACCGGGAACCGTCATGTCCGCTCGTCGCCTCGCCGCCAGCCGGCTGCCGACGCCACCCTGTAGCACGAAATCAGCGCCGCGAAACACGTCGCCGACGCAATGGCGTCCGACCGAAGCTCGACAGCACGTCCCGGACAATAAAAATAGTCTGAGCCACTCAGGTGCGAATCAACGACACCGGGCGCGGCGGTAGGCCGCGGCAATGCCGAGCTAGCGGAGGAAGACATGGCCAAGGACAAAGAGGCCGACAAGTTACGGCGGATCAAGAACGCCCACAGCATCCTTTCCGCCGATGCCGGCGCCGGCGCCGATGCGGCCCGGCTCGGCGACGTGCTCTTTGCCCGGGCCCCCGCCGAGGACGTCATCTGCTACGAGCCGATCGAGCTCGCCGCGCTGGCCCGCGATGCGTTCACGCACGTCATGGCCCACAAGCCCGGCCGGCACACCATCCGCATCGGCCAGTCCACGGTGTCCGGCGACCGTCGCCGCGACCACGTCATGGTCGTCGAGATCGCCAACGATAACATGCCGTTCCTGGTCGATTCGGTAATGGGCGAGCTGCGCGATCTGGGCTGCAAGGTGCGCCTCGTCGTCCATCCGATTCTCGCCGTTGAGCGCAACCGCAACGGCCGCATCACCCGCCTGCTCACCGAAACTGCGGCCGTAGCGGCCGATCCGTCGAGCCGCCTCAGCCTCATTCATATCCACATCGATCCGATCGAGAACGGCGACGACCGCGCGGCGATCGAAGCCGCGGTCGATTCGCTGCTCGCCACCGTGCGTACCATCGTCGACGACTGGCAGCCGATGATGGCCCGGGTCAACCGGGCGATCACCGAATTCCAGCAATCGCCGCCGCCGATCCCGGTTGACGAGATCGCCGAGGCGGTGCAGTTCCTGCAATGGCTGGTCGACGCCAACTTCACCTTCCTCGGCGTGCGCGAATACCGATTCACCGGCGGCGCCAAGCGCGGCGCGCTGAAGCCGACCGACGGGCCCGGGCTCGGGCTGTTGAGCGATCCCGAAATGCACGTGCTGCGCCGCGGCGCCCAGCCGGCACTGATGACACCGGAAGTGCGCGAATTCCTGATGCAGCCGCAGCCGCTGATCATCACCAAGGCCAACGTCAAATCGCGCGTCCACCGCCGCGTCCACATGGACTATATCGGCGTCAAGCAATATGACGACAACGGCCGGCTCGTCGGCGAATTGCGGCTGATCGGCCTGTTCACCTCGACCGCCTACACCCGCTCGGTCAAGTTCATCCCCTATCTGCGCCGCAAGGTCGACGTCGTCATCCGCCGCGCCGCGCTGGAACCGCAGAGCCATTCCGGCAAGGCGCTGTTGAACGTCCTGGAGAACTATCCGCGCGACGAGCTTTTTCAGATCGATGAAGACTTGCTTTGCATCTTCGCCAATGCGATCCATCATCTCGACGAACGTCCGCGCGTGCGCGTGCTCGTGCGCAGCGACAAGTTCGAGCGCTTCGTCTCGATTCTCGCCTTCGTTCCCCGCGACCGCTATTCGTCGGTGATCCGCCAGGCGATCGGCAATTATCTGACCGAGGGCTTCAAGGGCCGGCTGTCGGCCTGGTATGTGACCTATCCGGAAGGCCCGCTCGCCCGCGTCCATTTCATCATCGCCCGCAACGCCGGGGCGACGGCCAATCCCAATCCGGAAACCCTTGAGCGGACCATCGCCAAGATCGTCCGCACCTGGTTCGACGAACTCGCCGACAATCTCGCCGAGAGCTACGACCAGACCCGCGCCAAGCTTCTGGCCGAACGCTACGCCACCGCCTTTTCCGCCGCCTACAAGGAGGCCTACGATCCGGCCACCGCCGTCGCCGACGTGGCGATCGCCGAATCGGAAATGGGCGCCGCGGACGTCTCCATCGATTTCTATAACCGCGGCTATTTCGGCCCGCACCAGATCGCCCTCAAGGTCTACCACCGCACCCACCCGATCCCGCTGTCCGAGCGGGTCCCGGTGCTGGAGAACATGGGCTTCCGGGTCGTCAACGAGCGGACCTATTCGGTCAAGCCCGCCGACGACCGGCAGAAGCTCTACCTGCACGACATGACCCTTGAGCGCGCCGATGGCGGCGCCCTCGACATCGCCCTCATCGGCGCCAAGCTCGATGCCTGCTTCAAGGCGGTCTGGGCCCGCAACGCCGAGAATGACGGCTATAACGCCCTGGTGCTCAATGCCGGCCTCGACTGGCGCGACATCGCGATCCTGCGGGCGCTTTCGCGCTATCTGCGCCAGGCCCGGATTCCGTTCAGCCAGGGCTATATGTGGACGACGCTGAACCGCCACGCCGGCATTGCCGCCAATATCGCCGCACTGTTCCAAGCCAGGCTCGACCCGGCGCTCGCAGACACCGCCCGCACCGCCGCCGTCAAGCGCATCGGCGAGGACATCGACCGGGCGCTCGAGGCGGTGGAGAGCCTTGACGAAGACCGCATCCTGCGCCGCTTCGTCAATCTGGTGAACGCGGTGCTGCGCACCAATGTCTTCCAGACCGACGACAACGGCCGCCCCAAGCCGACTTTCGCCTTCAAGCTCGACCCGCACGCCGTCGTCGAACTGCCGGCGCCGCGGCCCTATCGCGAGATCTTCGTCTACAGCCCGCGCATCGAGGGCGTGCATCTGCGTTTCGGCGCGATCGCCCGCGGCGGTCTCCGCTGGTCGGATCGGCTGCAGGATTACCGCACCGAGGTGCTCGGCCTGGTCAAGGCACAGCAGGTCAAGAACGCGGTCATCGTCCCGGTCGGCGCCAAGGGCGGCTTCCTGCCCAAGCAGCTTCCCGGAGACGGCGGCCGCGAAGCGGTCCAGGCCGAAGGCATTGAGAGCTACAAGATCTTCGTCTCCGGCCTGCTCGACGTTACCGACAATCTCAGCCGCGACGGCGTCGAGCCGCCGCTCGATGTCGTCCGCGTCGACGCCGACGATCCCTATCTTGTGGTCGCCGCCGACAAGGGCACGGCGACCTTTTCCGACATCGCCAACGGAATTTCCGAGGACCGCGACTTCTGGCTCGACGATGCCTTCGCCTCCGGCGGCTCCGCCGGCTACGACCACAAGGGCATGGGGATTACCGCCCGCGGCGGCTGGGAGGCGGTCAAGCGTCATTTCCGCGAGATCGACCACGACATCCAGAACCAACCCTTCACCGTGGTCGGCGTCGGCGACATGTCGGGCGACGTGTTCGGCAACGGCATGCTGTTGTCGCGGGCGACGAAGCTGATCGCCGCCTTTGATCACCGCGACATCTTCATCGACCCCGATCCCGATCCGGAAGCAAGCTTTGCCGAGCGCGAGCGCCTGTTCACCCTGCCGCGCTCGACGTGGAAGGACTACGACGCCAAGACGCTGTCGAAGGGCGGCGGCATTCATCCGCGCACTGCCAAGACGATCGCGCTTGCGCCGGAGGCCCGCGCCGCGCTCGGCATCAAGGCGGAAAAGCTGACGCCGCCCGAACTGATCGGCGCCATACTGCGCGCGCCCGCCGACCTCTTATGGTTCGGCGGCATCGGCACCTATGTGCGGTCGACCCGGGAGAGCGACGACGAGGTCGGCGACCGCGCCAACGACGCCGTCCGCATCACCGCGCCCGAACTCCGCGTCAAGGTCGTCGGCGAGGGCGCCAATCTCGGCATGACCCAGCACGCACGCGTCGAATTCGCGCTTGCCGGCGGCCGCTGCAATTCCGACGCCATCGACAATTCCGCCGGGGTCAACACCTCCGACGTCGAGGTCAACATCAAGATCGCCTTCGGCGCGGCGATGCGCGCAGGTTCGCTCACCCGCAAGGCCCGCAACACACTGCTTGCGGCGATGACCGACCAGGTCGCCGATCTGGTGCTGCGCAACAACTATCTGCAGACGCTCGCCCTGTCGCTGGCCGAGCGGCGGAGCCGCGACGACACCGGCATCTATGCCCGCTTCATGAACGATTTCGAGGCCCGCGGCCTGCTCGACCGCGCCGTCGAGGACCTGCCCGAGGACGCCGATCTGGAGGAGCGGACCGAGGCCGGCCAGAGCCTGACCCGGCCGGAGATCGCGGTCCTCATCGCCTATGCCAAGATCGTGCTGTTCGACGAGCTGCTCGGCAGCACCGTGCCCGATGACGGCTACCTCGGCCGCGAGCTCTATCGCTACTTCCCGACCCGGATGCACGACGACTTCGCCGAATATATCGACAACCACCGGCTCCGCCGCGAGATCATCGCAACCATGCTCGCCAACTCAATGGTCAACCGCGGCGGCCCGACGCTGGTTTACCGGCTGGCCGAGGAGACCGGCGCCACCGTCGACGATATCGCGTTCGCCTTCGCCGCGGCCCGCGACAGCTACGGCCTGACCGAGCTCAACGGCAAGATCGACGCCCTCGACACCCGCATTCCCGGCGCCATGCAGCTCGAACTCTACGCCGCCGTCCAGGATCATCTCGTCGATCGCATCGTCTGGTTCCTGCGCAATGCGCCGCGCGAGGACGGGCTGGCCGCCGTCGTCGCCCATTACCACGCCGGCATCACCGAACTGGCGCCGGCGGTTCACCGCTACCTGCCGCCCTATCTGGCCGAGCGGGTGGAGACCGCCGAAGCGCGCTATGAAGGCGCCGGCGTGCCCGGCAATCTCGCCGGCCGCATCGCCCGGTTGCCGGTATTTGCGATGATCCCCGACATGGTGGCGATCGCTGACCGCACCGACATGGCGCTCGGCGCCGTGGCGACCGTCTATTTCGCGATCGCCGACCATTTCCGCATCGGCCGGCTCGAGGACCAGGCGCGCAGCCTCGATGTCCGCGACTATTACGACCGGCTGGCGCTCGACCGCGCCCGCCAGATCCTCGGCGAAGCGCATCGCCGCATCACCGCCGCGGTGCTGGCCAGTTCCGACGGCGAGGCCGATCCGCTGGAGACCTGGATTGCGCAGAGGCCGACCGATGTCGAGCGCACCGCGCGCACCACCCGCGACATCGCCGAAAAGGGCCGGCTCAGCGTCTCGCGGCTGGCGGTCGCCGCCGGGCTCCTGGCCGATCTCGCCGGCGAGCCGGCCGCCCGCGGATGAGCGACCCGCAACACAGTGACAGCAGGCGCGGCGGCGCCGGGCCGGCCGCGATCACCTCCTGGATTCTCTTCGATCTCGCCGCCCAACCCTATTTCACGCTGATCACGACCTTTGTGTTCGCGCCGTTCTTCGCCTCCCGCGTCGCCGAGAGCGCGGTCGCCGGCCAGGCCTCATGGGGCTATGCGACCGCCGCGGCCGGGCTTGTGATCGCCCTGCTTTCACCGGTGCTCGGCGCAATCGCCGATGCGACTGGGCCGCGTAAACCCTGGATCGCCGGGTTCTCGGTCGTCATCGTCATTGCTTCTGCCGCCCTGTGGCTGGCCGAACCGGGCGCCCCGTACGCGGTCGCGATCGCGCTGATTGCCTTTGCGCTCGGCACCATCGCCGCCGAATTCGCGATCGTCTTCACCAATGCGATGATGCCCGATCTTGTGCCGCCGGAGCGGCTCGGCCGGCTGTCGGGAACCGGCTGGGCGGTCGGCTATGTCGGCGGCATGATCAGCCTCATCCTGGTGCTCGGCTTTCTCGCCGCCCGGCCCGAGACCGGGCTGACATTGCTCGGTTTCGCGCCCCTGTTCGGGCTCGATCCCGAGACCGGCGCCGGCGACCGCGCCGCCGGGCCGTTCACCGCGATCTGGTATCTGATCTTCGTCGCCCCGCTGTTTCTGTTCACCCCCGACGTGAAACGGCGGCGCCATGCCGGCAGCGCGGTCGCCGACGGGCTGGCCGAACTGCGCCGGACGATCGCGTCGCTGCCCGGCCTGCCCAATCTCGCCCTCTATCTCCTGGCGCACATGGTCTATGTCGACGGGCTCGTCGCTCTCTTTGCCTTCGGCGGCATCTATGCCGCCGGCCAGTTCGGCTGGTCGACCGTGGAGATCGGCCTTTTCGGCATCTTACTTACGATCACCGGAACCATCGGCGCCTTCATCGGCGGCCGTCTCGACGATTATTTCGGTCCAAAGAATGTCGTCATCGTCGCCCTGGCGCTGCTGACCGCGGCCGCCATCGGCATTCTCTCGCTCGACGCCCGGACAATCGCCTTCGTCTTCCCCGTCGCGCCTCCGGCGCCCGGCGCGCCGAGCTTTTCCTCCGCGCCCGAGATCGCCTATCTGGTGCTTGGCGGGGTGATCGGTGCCGCCTCCGGCCCGCTGCAATCGGCGAGCCGCACGCTCCTCGTCGCGCTCGCGCCGCGCGACCGGCTGACCCAGATGTTCGGCCTCTACGCGCTGTCCGGCAAGCTGACCAGCTTTGTCGGCCCGTTCGCCGTCGGCCTCGTGACCGCGCTCAGCAACAGCCAGCGGGTCGGCATCTCCGTGCTGATCGTCTTCTTCGTCGGCGGCATCCTGCTGCTTCTGCCGATCCGCACGGCCCCGCGCCAGCGAAGTTGAACACCGGCGGACTTGAAATCGGCGGCCAATTCCGCGACACCCGTGCCAAAGCCCCATGAGCCGCAAAAGCGGACAACGACAGGACAGCACCCATGATCGAAAAGCGCGACTTCTACATCGACGGCGCCTGGACCGCGCCCGCGCTCGCCAACGATTTCCCCGTGATCGATCCCTCGAACGAAGAGCAATGCGCCGTCATCTCGCTGGGAGGGGCCGCCGACACCGATGCCGCGGTCGCCGCCGCCAACCGCGCCTATGCGACATGGTCGACGACGCCGAAAGCGGACCGCATCGCCCTGGTCGAGCGGATTTTCGACATCTACCAGGCCCGCGCCGAGGAGATGGCCCAGGCGATCAGCCTGGAGATGGGCGCGCCGATCGACCTGGCGCGGACCCAGCAGGCACCGGCCGGCGCCTGGCACATCAAGACGTTCATCCGCACCGCAAAGAATTTCGAGTTCGATCGGCTGCTCGGCCCGCACGCGCCCAATGACCGAATCCTCTATGAGCCAGTCGGCGTCTGCGGCCTGATCACGCCGTGGAACTGGCCGATGAACCAGGTCACGCTGAAGGTAATCCCGGCCCTGCTCGCCGGCTGCACCATGGTGCTGAAGCCCTCGGAGATCGCGCCGCTGTCGTCGCTGCTCTTTGCCGAAATCGTCGACGCGGCGGGCGCGCCGGCCGGCGTCTTCAACCTCGTCAACGGCGACGGTGCCGGCGTCGGCACGCAGCTTTCCGGCCATCCCGATATCGACATGATCTCGTTCACCGGCTCGACCCGGGCCGGCATCGCCATTTCCAAGAACGCGGCCGACACGCTGAAGCACGTGCATCTGGAGCTCGGCGGCAAGGGCGCCAATCTGATCTTCGCCGACGCCGACGAGAAGGCGGTGAAGCGCGGCACCCTGCACTGCTTCAACAATACCGGCCAGTCCTGCAACGCCCCGACCCGCATGCTGGTCGAGCGTTCGATCTACGATCAGGCCGTTGAGACGGCGGCCGAGACCGCCGCCAGGACCGCGGTCGATGTCGCCGCCAAGGAAGGCCGCCATATCGGCCCGGTCGTCAGCCAGGCCCAGTTCGACAAGATCCAGGACCTGATCCAGAAGGGCATCGACGAGGGCGCCCGGCTGGTCGCCGGTGGCCTCGGCCGCCCGGAGGGCGTCAATCGCGGCTATTTCGTGCGCCCGACGGTCTTTGCCGATGTCGCCAACGACATGACGATCGCCCGCGAGGAGATTTTCGGGCCGGTGCTCTCCATCATCCCGTTCGACACGGAAGAGGAGGCCGTCGAAATCGCCAACGAAACGCCTTATGGCCTCACCAATTACGTCCAGAGCGGCGATGGCGCCCGGCGCAACCGGCTGGCCCGGCAGCTCCGCTCCGGCATGGTTGAGATGAACGGCCAGCCGCGCGGCGCCGGCAGCCCGTTCGGCGGCATGAAGGCGTCCGGAAACGGCCGCGAGGGCGGCGTCTGGGGCCTGGAAGACTTCCTCGACGTGAAGGCGGTCAGCGGCTGGGCGGAGGAGTAGGAATCCTCACGTCCCGCAAAAGGTCTGGTGCACGACCTCGTCGGGCCGCGGCGGCAGGGCGCAGCGGCGGTTTTCCGGCTGGTCGTCGAACGGCCGCGCCAGCACTTTGAGCAGCTTTTCGAACGGCGCAAAGTCGTCCCGGTCCTCGGCCGCGCGGATCACCGCCTCGACCTGGTGGTTACGCGGAATGAACATCGGATTGGCGGCGCGCAGCGCAGCCGCAAGCTCTTGCGGCGACCGCGCCTCTTCCTCCAGCCGAGCCCGCCAGAAGCCGACCCAGTCGTCGAAATCACCCGGTTTGTTGAAGAGATTGCGGGGGTCGCCGTCCGTCCCGCCTTCCGGATCGATGACATCGGCGAGGCCGCGGAAGGTGAGGGTGAAATCGGCCTCATTTTCGGCCATCCGCTTCAACAGATCCTGGCCGAGCGCGAGATCACCCGCCTTTGCCGTGTCGAGCCCGAGTTTTCGCTGCAATCCGGCGGTCAGTTCGGTTTCGAAACGATTGGCGAAGCCGTCGATGATCGCCTGTGCCCGCTTCAGCGCTTCGGCCTCGGTGCCGCTCATGATCGGCAGCAGGCACTGGCCTAATTGCGCCAGATTCCACTGCGCGATCGGCGGCTGGTTGCCATAGGCGTAGCGGCCCATATGGTCGATCGACGAATAGACCGTGTGCGGGTGATAGAAATCCATGAAGGCGCACGGCCCGTAATCGATGGTCTCGCCGGCGACCGACATGTTGTCGGTGTTCATGACGCCGTGAATGAAGCCGACCAAAAGCCACCCGGCGACGAGCCTTGCCTGCCGCCCGACCACCGCATCGAGCAGCGCGGCATAGGGATCGTCGGACGCCGCGGCCTGCGGATAATGGCGCGCGATGACATAGTCGGCGAGCCGCTTGACGGCTTCGGTGTCGCCGCGGGCGGTGAAATACTGGAAGGTGCCGACCCGCACATGGCTCTCGGCGACACGGACGAGCACGGCGCCGGGCAGATAGCGTTCGCGGATCACCGGCTCGCCGGTGGCGATCGCCGCAAGCGCGCGGGTCGTCGGCAGGCCGAGCGCGTGCATCGCCTCGCTGACGATATATTCGCGCAGCACCGGCCCGAGCGCGGCGCGGCCGTCGCCATTGCGCGAAAACGGCGTCCGCCCGGCGCCCTTCAGATGGATATCGCGGCGAATGCCGTCGCGGCCGACGACTTCGCCGATGAGGATCGCCCGGCCGTCGCCAAGCTGCGGCACCCAGCCGCCGAACTGATGGCCGGCATAGGCCATCGCGATCGGTTCGGCGCCGTCCGGGATCCTGTTGCCGGCGAGAATCTCGGTCCCGGCCGGGGAGGCGAGGAACGCTGCATCAAGGCCGAGCGTTTCGGCAAGGCCGCGATTGAGGCGGATCAGTCGCGGCGCTTCGACCGGCGTCGGCGGCAGCCGCGCAAAAAAATGCTCCGGCAGCCGCGCATAGCTGTTGTCGAAGGGAAGCGGGCCGGCATTTGCTGCAGTCTCGGTCATACCAGATCGAGCGCGTAGCGCTTGAGGTCGGCAAGCTCGACGTGTTCGAGCGCGGCCTCATGGGTCGACAGAAGCAACACCCGCGGCGCGGCGTCGGCCTCGAACGCCTCCTTCCAGCGCTCGGCGCACAGGCACCAGCGATCGCCCGGATTGAGGCCGTCGAAACCGAATTCCGGCCTCGGGGTCGACAAATCGTTGCCTTGCGCCTTCGAGAACGCCAGGAACGCGGCGGTGACCTCGACGCAGACCACATGGCGGCCGAAATCGTCGGCGCCGGTGTTGCAGCTTCCGTCCCGGTAGAACCCGGTCAGGGGATCGTGGGAGCACGGCACGAGTTCGCCGCCGAGAACGTTGAGGGCTTGCTCCTCCTGCATTGCCGGCCATTCCTCCCTGCGACCGCGAATACCGTCAACGATAAATGGGTTTGTGGTCAGCGGACGTCGAGGGGCATGGAAAATAAAGCGGCGTAGTCCGCGGCATGGTCGCAGCCGTTTCAGAGTCCCCGCTCGTCGAGCACCTTGCGCGCGACGCGGAAGCATTCGAGCGCCTGCGGCACGCCGCAATAAATGCCGACGACGTGGATCGCTGCGCGCAGCTCCGCCTTGCTGACGCCGTTGTCGAGGGCGCCGCGGCAATGGGTTTCCCATTCATGCATCTTGCCGAGCGCGCCGATCATGGAAAGGTTCATCAGCGAGCGGGTCTTGGCGTCGATCGCCTCATCGCCCCAGCCAAAGCCCCAGCACCACGCCGTCATCGCCTCCTGGAACGGCCGGGTGAAATCGTCGGCCGCCGCCAGGTTCTTCTCCACATAGTCGGCGCCGAGCGTCGCCTTGCGCCGGGCAAGACCCTTCTCGAACAGGTTTTCATCCATCGCCATTCTCCCTGTCAGTTTGAGCGTCGGGCGGCAGCGTCAACACGCGGCCCGGTCGAGCCTCCAGACGAGCTGGTCGAACCGGTCCTGTCCGTAAAACGGTTCGCCGTCGAACACCATCAGCGGCACGCCCCAATGGCCATAGTCGTGCATCGACTTATTGTTTGCGGCGAGTTCGGCTTCGATGCCGGCACGATCCTGTTCGGCTTCGGCCAGCAGCGCTAGCGGATCGAGCCCGGCGCGCCTGACCGCGTCATCGACGCGGTCGTCTTCATCCCAGTTCGGCGTTCGGCCGTCCCAAAGGAGCCGCATCACCTGATCGAGGAACGCCAGTGCGCTGCCCTTGCGGCAAGCCATGACAAAAAGATCGTAGAGGCGCCCGATACGCGGCTGCGCCGATGCGGCGATCCAAGCGTCCGGAACGAATTCGACCGGTGACGGGTTCGGCTCGGCATAATCCAGGCCGAGATAGTCGGCCGTCCGCTGCACATCGGCGTCCAGATAGTCCCGTTCCATCTTGCTGCGATCGGCATAGGTTTCGGGAAGGCGCAGAACGCCCGGCATGACCGGCCTGATGATCACCGACACGTCCGGTCGTTTATCGAGCTCCAACGTCCGATCGAGCAGGAGATAGCAATAGGGGCTTTGCAGGGACCAGAACACCTGCACGTCCTTGTTGTGATGCGCCGTCATCAAATGTCGCTCACTTCCATCCGGTTTTTTCGTCCAAGACACACGCCGGAGGCCGGGCCGGCGCCGGCACAGTATGGCGTCATCGATTTCGTGGTACAAATGTACGATTACAGATTGACGAATGTACAAATGTTTCTATAGCGTGTCCACATCCTATCGCAGCGACGGGCGGGCAGGGCATGGTGGACGAACAGACTTCACGGCTGCCGACGACCGCGCGGGTCGTCATTGTCGGCGGCGGCATCATGGGCTGCGGCCTCGCCTATCACCTCGCCCATGAGGGCTGGCGCGACATCGTGCTCCTGGAAAAGGCCGAACTGACCTCGGGCTCGACCTGGCACGCCGCCGGCCAGATCACCCATTCGACGTCGAGCTTCAGCCTCGGAAGGTGCGTCGGCTACAATATCGATCTCTATTCCGGCCGCCTGGAAGCGGAGACCGGCCAGTCGGTGAGCTGGCATGGCTGCGGCTCGCTTCGCCTGGCCTA
>JANQEG010000114.1 GCA_028278505.1 Rhodobiaceae bacterium | reverse complement strand
CGCCGCACTGCGGTCGCGACCGCGGTCACCGCCTCGGCCTGGCCGACGACGCGCCGGCCGAGCGCCTCTTCCATGCGCAACAGCTTGTCGCGCTCGCCTTCCAGCATCTTGTCGACCGGAATCCCGGTCCAGCGCGACACCACCTGGGCGACGTGGTCGGGGGTGACCGCCTCCTCGACCATGGCGCCGTTGGCCTCGGCCGATTCCAGATCGGCGAGTTCCTTTTCAAGTCCCGGGATGACGCCATAGGACAGTTCGCCGGCCCGGCTCCAGTCGCCGCCGCGCTGGGCGTTGGCCAACTCGGTGCGCATCTGGTCGAGTTCGGCCTTCAACTCGGCCGCCCGGCCGAGCTTGTCCTTTTCCGCCCGCCAGCGGCTGGTCAGTTCGGCCGACCGTTCTTCCAGATCGGCAAGCTCGGTTTCGAGCCGCAGCAAGCGGTCCTTGGAGGCCTGGTCGGTTTCCTTCTTCAGCGCCTCGCGCTCGATCTTCATCTGCATCGTGCGCCGGTCGAGCTCGTCGAGCTCCTCGGGCTTGGAATCGACCTGCATGCGCAAGCGCGAGGTCGCCTCGTCGACGAGGTCGATCGCCTTGTCCGGCAGGAAGCGGTCGGTGATGTAGCGGTTCGAGAGAGTTGCCGCAGCAACCAGCGCCGAATCGGTGATTCGCACCTGATGGTGTTGCTCGTAGCGCTCCTTGAGGCCGCGCAGGATCGAGATCGTATCCTCCACCGTCGGCTCGGCAACGAATACCGGCTGGAAGCGGCGCGCCAGCGCGGCGTCCTTTTCCACGTTCTTGCGGTATTCGTCGAGCGTGGTGGCGCCGACGCAGTGCAGTTCGCCGCGGGCGAGCGCCGGCTTCAAAAGGTTGGAGGCGTCCATCGCGCCCTCGGCCTTACCGGCGCCGACGAGGGTGTGCATTTCGTCGATGAAGAGCACGATGCGCCCGGCCTCGGCCTGAACCTCGTTCAGCACCGATTTCAGCCGTTCCTCGAATTCGCCGCGATATTTGGCGCCGGCAATGAGCGAACCCATGTCGAGCGCCATCAGCGCCTTGTCCTTGAGGCTTTCCGGAACGTCGCCATTGATGATGCGCAGCGCCAGGCCTTCGACGATCGCGGTCTTGCCGACGCCCGGCTCGCCGATCAGCACCGGATTGTTCTTGGTGCGCCGGCTCAGCACCTGAATCGTCCGGCGGATTTCCTCTTCGCGCCCGATCACCGGATCGAGCTTGCCCTCGCGCGCCGCCTCGGTCAGGTCGCGGGTGTATTTCTTCAGCGCCTCATAGGCGTTCTCGGCCGAGGCCGAATCGGCGGTGCGGCCCTTTCTGAGCGCCTCGATCGCGGCATTGAGGCCCTGCGGCGTCACCCCGGCCTCTGCCAGGATGCGGCCGGCGCCGCTCGATTTTTCAAGCGCCAGCGCCAGCAGCAGCCGCTCCACGGTAACGAAGCTGTCGCCGGCCTTCTTGCCGGCCTTTTCCGCCGCCTGGAAAACCCGCGCCAGATCCGGCGTCAGATAGAGCTGCCCGGCACCACCGCCTTCCACTTTCGGCATTCTGTCGAGCGCTGCGTCAACCGCGGCCAGCGCATCGCGCGGACGGCCGCCGGCGCGCTCGATCAGGCCGGCGGCGAGCCCTTCGCCGTCGTCGAGCAGCACCTTCAACAGGTGTTCGGCCGTGAACTGCTGATGGCCGCGGCCCAGCGCGCTCTGCTGCGCCGACTGGATGAAGCCGCGTGCTCTTTCGGTGTAGTTTTCGAAATTCATGTCCACCCTCCTTTGCCCGTTCTGACCATCCAACGCGGCATGGCCCGAACGTCATCGGGATCGTCATACTTACGCCATTCCCCTGAACCGGCGGAATGCCTCTTCCATATGGTGTTGCCGATCCGCAACAAAAGGGGTGTGACTGTGGCTGTTGTTAATACCGGTGCCTATCACCGGTTCATTGGAAATAGCGAGATCACTACGCCACATGTCCGGCGTTGATATTTAACGCCATTGCGAAGCGCGAAGCGACGACGCCAGCCAGACGGCGGCAGGCTCAGCACTGGAATGCCGCGCGGGCTGGCGCCCGCCCGCAGTGACGATTGTGGGAAGGTGGATGTCCGAACAGCCGGGCGTGTATACTCTGTTAAGCCGGCGCAATGGAACGCGTGAATCCGGTAACCACGGCAAACATTTTAGCGTTCGGCGCCGCCAATGGTTCCCCGCTTCCGCGGGGAAGGTGCTTGATTATTGCTCATGCGCCAACAAAACCCACCGTTCCCGCGGAAGCGGGAATCCATTGCCCCTCTCGGCTCGGTATGCCGTCAGTGATTGGCGCCAGGATACCGCAGGCATCGCGGCGCGAGCCCCCGAAATTCTCTCGATCGGGAAAATTTATGAAAGTCAGCGACTTAAGAAAACCGCCCTGTCTTAAAGGGGACAGTACCGGGTCCATCCAGGAAGCTGACGTGCCGACTCAGGCGTCGCCCGCCTGCGATCCGTCGCCGCCGTCGGTGGCCGCAGGCGTCGCCAGGGCCGGCCCTTCGGCCTGATCGCCGCCGGCGGTCTCGGCCGTCTTTTCGCGCGCCGTGCCGCGGCCGTTCGAGCGGCGGCGGGTCCGTTCGGTCTCCGCGCCGTCGCCTTCGGCGGTGCGCCGCGGCGGCCGGCCGCGGCGGCGCGGCGGCGGTGTGTCTTCCGTCTCATCGGTCTTGGCGCGGGCCGACGCTGCACCGCCATTGCCGGCGTTTCGCGCCGCCGACCGGTCGTCGGCGCCGATTTCGCGGACTTCGATCGGCTGCGGCGCACCCGGCGCCGACACCGCCGCTTCCGATTCACCCGAAGCCGGCTCGGCGGCGGCACGATCGTCGCGCTCCGCCGGGTCCTCGGCCTCGGCCTCGCGCGCCGGCGCCGGCACTTGCGGCTGCGACGGCGCCTGTGCGGCGGCGATGATGCGGAAATAGTGCTCGGCGTGCTGCAGATAGTTTTCGCTGGCCACCGGGTCACCGGAGGATTGGGCGTCGCGGGCGAGCGAGACGTATTTCTCTGCGATGTGCATTGCCGTGCCGCGCACCTTCACGTCCGGGCCGTTGCTTTCGAAAGTCCGCGTCAGCGGATTCGGCGCCTTACGGCTTCGCCCGCGCATTCTCTTGTTCTGGTGTCCTTGCCTCATCGCTATCGCTTCTGTTGTGAAGGCTCCGCCGGACCTGTCAATGAGGTCTTCTCGAGCCTTCGGTCGCGCTACCCGCCGCGGCCTCATCGACGCCGCGGCAAACGGATCTCCCGAGACGCTTGGCTGCCGGCCTCAACCACCCGAGGACGGGCAACGGCCGAACACGTCAGCGGAATTCCGAAATCTCACGCGCCAAGTCAATCCGGAGCCGATCTTTCCGTGATTGGTAAAAACCGTTCTGTGAGTCGACCTTTGCCGGCCCCCATCTATCGGCTCAGCGAACTTGAAAACGCTCACCGAAAGCGGGCATGGCGTTATCGTTCCGTCTCTGCCATGCAAACGCCCGTCTGTGCAGTCGCGCGCCTCGGTGGCGAGACACTAGCCCGTCCGGTTTAAATTTCCAAGTGCAAATTTCGGTGCTACCGCCCCGCGTCGCAGCGCCGTCCGGCCGGGCGATCACGGCCGTCGCCCCGACACCACGCGCGGCCTTGCCGCAAGGTCGCACCAGGTGCGAATCTCCTCAAATCGCGCCTTTTTGAGCAGCGACGAGACCGCGCCCTCCTGGCCGGCGCCGATCTCCAGCGCGACGATGCCGCCGGCGCCGAGCAGGCGCGGCAGTTCACCGGCGATCGCCCGGTAGGCGTCGAGGCCGTCGCGGCCGCCGGCGAGCGCTTCGAGCGGGTCATGGTCGCGCACCTCCGGCATCAGCCGGTTGAGATCGCGGCCGGCGATATAGGGCGGATTGGAGACGACGACGTCGAGCCCGGGCTTGAGCGCTGCGGCATAGTCACCGACGATGAAATGCGCCCGGCCGGCGAAGCCGGCGCGTGCCGCGTTGTTGCGGGCCGCGGTGATCGCCTCGGGCACAATGTCGATACCGATTCCGGTCGCCTGCGGCAGTTCGCTGAGCAGCGAGATGAGGATGCAGCCGCTGCCGGTGCCGAGATCGGCGATCCGCAGCGGTCGGTCCCGACCGCCGGCGTCTCCGACAAGGTCGAGAACCGCGGCGACGAGCGTCTCGGTTTCGGGGCGCGGCACCAGCGTCGCCGCATTGAGATCGTAGTCGAACGACCAGAATTCCCGTCGCCCGAGAATGCGCGCCACCGGCTCGCGGGAAAGCCGGCGCGCCGCATGGTCGTCGAGGCGTCGGCGCTCGGCCGCAGATAGCGGCGCCTGCCAGTCGCCGATCAGCGCTTCGAGCGAAATGCCGAGCGCGGCCAGCAGCAGCAGGCGCGCGTCAAGCTCGGGCGTCTCAATGCCGGCATCGGCGAACGCTGCCTTGAGCCGTCGAAAGGCCTGGCCCCGCGTCTCCGCCGCTATCGTCACGGCGCTCATTCCGCCGTCGCGGCATCGAGCTGGGCGAGCGCGTTTGCCTGATCCTCGGTGATGAGGGCGTCGATGATCTCGTCGAGCGCCTCGCCTTCGAGCACCTTGTCGAGCTTATAGAGCGTCAGGCCGATGCGGTGGTCGGTCACCCGGCCTTGCGGGAAATTATAGGTGCGGATGCGCTCGGAACGGTCGCCGGAGCCGACCTGGGATTTGCGCTGCTCGGCGCGTTCGGCCGCCGCCTTGGAGCGTTCCTGATCATAAAGTTTGGCGCGCAGGATCTGCATCGCCCGCGCCCGGTTCTGGTGCTGCGACTTTTCGCTCTGGATGACCACGATGCCGGTCGGCAAATGCGTGATCCGCACAGCCGAATCGGTGGTGTTGACGTGCTGGCCGCCGGCACCCGAGGCGCGCATGGTGTCGATGCGGACGTCCTCGTTGCGGATGTCGATGTCGACCTCCTCGGCTTCCGGCAGCACCGCCACGGTGGCGGCCGAGGTGTGGATGCGTCCGCCCGATTCGGTCTCCGGCACCCGCTGAACCCGGTGCACGCCGGATTCGAATTTCAGCCGCGCAAAGACCCCCTTGCCGACGACGGTGGCGACCACTTCCTTGAAGCCGCCCATGTCGCCTTCGGTCGCCGAGAGGATCGTCACCCGCCACCCCTTCAGTTCGGCATGACGCTGGTACATGCGGAATATGTCGCCGGCAAAGAGCGCCGCCTCATCGCCGCCGGTGCCGGCCCGCACCTCCAGGATCGCGTTCTTCTCGTCGGCCGCGTCCTTGGGGATCAGCAGCATGCGGATCGACTGGGTCAGCGCCTCGGCCTTTTCGCCGAGCGCGGCGCGCTCAGTTTCGGCCAGTTCCGCCATCTCCGCCTCGACATCCGGGTCGGCGAGCAGTTCGTCGAGCCCGGCGATCTCGTCGAGGGTCGCGCGATAGTCGCGGATCTCGCCGACCACCGGGTCGAGTTCGGCGAGTTCCTTCGACAGGCGGACCAGGGTTTCGGCGTCGGGGCCGGCAGCGAGCGCGGCTTCGATATCGCCATGTCTGGCCATCAGGGCATCGAGTTTTTCAGTGGGCAGCATGTCATCACATCCGGACGCCGGCACCGCCGCAAGGCGCTGCGCTGCGTCGTCGACAGTAAACGGCTAATAGGGGATGTCTTCCGCGTCGGCAAAATCGGCCAGCGCCCGCCTTATGTCGACGTTTGCGCCGTGGGCGTCGAGCAGGTTGGCCAGATACGCCTCCAGCCGCTCCACCGACACCGCCCGTACCATCGACTTGACCGGACCGATCGCCGCCGGTGCCATCGACAGATTGCGGTAGCCGATGCCGAGCAGCGCCATTGCTTCCAGCGGCTTCCCGGCCATCTCGCCGCAGATCGTCACCGGCTTGCGGGCGCTGTTGGCGGCGCGGACGATGGCCCTCAGCGCCCGCAGGAATGACGGCGACAGCGCATCGAACCGGCCGGAAAGCCGCGTGTTGCCGCGATCGCTGGCCATCATGAACTGCATCAGGTCGTTCGAGCCGACCGAGATGAAGTCGACGCGTTCGAGCAGCGCTTCGAGCTCGAACAGGAGCGCCGGCACCTCGATCATCGCGCCGAGCCGGATATCGGCGGGCCGCTTGTGGCCGTGCCGTTCCAGATGCGCCAGTTCGCGCTCGACCAGAAGCCGCGCCCGGTCGAACTCGCCGACCTCGGTGACCATCGGGAACATCAGGTCGAGACGGCGCCCGCCGGCCGCGTGCAAGAGCGCCCGCACCTGGGTGCGCAACAGCCCGGGACGGTCGAGCCCGAGCCGGATCGCGCGCCAGCCCATGGCCGGGTTCTCTTCCGTCACGGTGCGGATATAGGGCAGCACCTTGTCGCCGCCGATATCGAGCGAGCGGAAGGTCACCTGGCGGGCGCCGGCGGCATCGATCACCTTGCGATAAAGAGCCTCCTGCTCGCCCATGCGCGGAAACGACGACGCAACCATGAACTGCAATTCGGTGCGGAACAGCCCGACCCCGTCGGCGCCCGCCTCGGCTAGATGCGGCAGGTCGACCAGCAATCCGGCATTGAGCAGCAAACGCGTCTTGACGCCGTCGGCGCTGACCGCGGGCTTGTCGCACAACAGCCGGTACTGCTCCTGGCGCCGCGCCCGGAAGCGGACCTTGTCGATATAGGCGTGCTCCACGTCCGACGGCGGCCGCAGATGGACCTGGCCGGAATCGCCGTCGACGATGATCGCATCGCCGGCCTCCGCCAGCGACACGACGCCGGCGATCTGCCCGACCGCGGAAATGCCGAGCGCCCGCGCGACAATGGTGACATGGCTCGTCGGGCCGCCTTCCTCGAGCAGCAGCCCGCGGATGCAGTCGCGATTGTAGTCGAGCAGTTCGGCCGCGCCCATATTGCGGGCGACGATGATCGCATCCTTCGGCAGGTCGAGATCGGCGATGTGCGGGGCGCCCATCAGTTCGCGCAACAGCCGGTTGGCGATGTCGTCGAAATCGTTGAGACGCTCACGGATCACCGGATCGGTCTGGCGCACCAGCCGCGCCCTGGTGTCCGACTGCACCCGCTCCACCGCCGCTTCCGCGGTCAGGCCGCTGTCGACCGCCTCGCGGATGCGCCGCGCCCAGCCGCGGTCATAGGCGAACATCCGGTAGGCCTCGAGCACGTCGCGATGCTCGCCGGTCTTGTCCATGTCCCGCCGCTCCAGCATGTCGTCGACGGTCAGCCGCAGATTGGCGATCGCCTGGTCGAGCCGGTCCAGTTCCTCGTCCGTATCGACGGCGATCAGCTTGGTGACGACGACGCGGGGTTCGTGCAGGACGACGTGGCCGAGGCCGATGCCCTCGGCGAGCCCGGCGCCGATGAAATGCATCGGCCGGCTCATGTCGAGTTCGACGCCGGCGCGGCTGATCGCGGCCAGCTCGCCGGCGGCGATCATCTCGGCCAGCACCATGGCCGTGGTCTGCAGCGCCTCGACCTCGTCCTCCAGATAGATGCGCCGCGCCCGGTTCTGCACGACGAGCACGCCGAGCGTGCGTCCGGCGCGCAATATCGGCACGCCGAGAAAGCTCTGAAACGCCTCTTCGCCGGTTTCCGGCCGATAGGCGAAGGCGGCGTGCTGCTGGGCGTCGGACAGGTTGAGCGGCTCGGCTTCAGCGGCGATCTGGCCGACCAGGCCCTCGCCGAGCGACAGGCTGGTGTTGTGGACCGCGGTCGGGTTGAGGCCTTCGGTGGCGAACAGTTCGAGCACGCCGTCGGCGCGGAGGATGTACATCGAGCACACCTCCGCCACCACGTTCGCGGCGATCAACGCCACGATCTTGTCGAGCCGCTCCTGCGCTCCGATCCGCTCCGCCATGAGTTCGCGCAGGCGGCGGAGCAGAACGCGCGGACCGGCCAGGGAGCCCCGCATCTGCTGCTTTCTCCGGACAGCCCGGGCGGCATGTGCCGACCCGCCGTCTGTTTCGAGGAACCTGCGGACGATCGCTTATCGACCGGCCGCCCTTTCACCGAGCCCGATTATCTGTCGAGCCCGTATACCGAATGCAAAGTACGTACCGCAAGTTCGGTATAGGCCGCATCGATCAGCACGCTGATTTTTATCTCCGATGTTGAGATAAGCTGAATGTTTATTCCGCGCTCGGCCAGCGCGGAGAACATTTGCGCCGCAACACCCGCATGACTGCGCATACCGATGCCGATCACCGACACCTTGACGACGCCGGTGGAGCCGGCCATGTCGGCATAGCCGATCTTGTCGCGCGCTTCTTCGATGACCTTTTCCGCGCGCTCGAAATCGGCGACCGGCACGGTGAAGGTGAGATCGGTGGTGCTGCCGTCCTCCGAGACGTTCTGGACGATCATGTCGACATTGATGTTGGCGGCGGCCAGCGGGCCGAACACGGTCGCGGCGACGCCCGGCTTGTCGGCGACGCGCCGCAGCGTGATTTTGGCCTCGTCCTTGGAATAGGCGATGCCGCTGACGATGTGCTGTTCCACGATCTCATCCTCGTCGCAAACAAGGGTTCCGGGTCCGCCGAACGGACCGTCGAGCGCCGGCTGCGGCGCGTGCGGATCATCGAAGCTCGACCTTACCAACACCGGCACCCGGCGCACCATGGCGAGCTCCACCGAGCGGGTCTGCAGCACCTTGGCGCCGAGCGAGGCCATCTCCAGCATCTCCTCATAGGAGATCTTGTCGAGCCGGTGGGCGTGTTCGACGATCCGCGGATCGGAGGTGTAGACGCCGTCGACATCGGTGTAGATGTCGCAGCGGTCGGCGTTGACGGCCGCCGCCACGGCGACCGCGCTGGTATCGGAGCCGCCGCGGCCGAGCGTCGTCACCCGATTGTCCGGGCCGATGCCCTGAAAACCGGCGACGACGGCGACCTGGCCCGCCTGCAGCCGCTCGACCAGCCGGCTGCCGTCAATGTCCTTGATCCGTGCCGCGCCGTGATTGCCGTCGGTGCGGATCGGTATCTGCCAGCCCTGCCACGAGCGGGCATTGACGCCCATGCTTTGCAGCATGATGGCGAGCAGGCCGACGGTGACGATCTCGCCGGAGGCGACGACCGAATCGTATTCCCGCGCGTCGTGAAGCGCTGCGGCCTGGCTGCACCATTCGACGAGCTCATTGGTCTTGCCGGCCATCGCCGAAAGGATGACCGCGACCTCGTTGCCGGCAACGACCTCGCGCTTGACGTGTTCGGCCACGTTGCGGATGCGGTCGATATCGGCGACGGAGGTCCCTCCGAATTTCAGAACCAGGCGGGCCATGAAGCGGGTAACTCGTGGTTTCGATTCGGAGGTTGAGAATGGGGAGTCCGGCGCATCGGCGCCGGCGCGCGTATCAATACAGAGAACCGGCGGCGGGAGCAACCGCGACAAGAGGCCCCGACTTGACAAATCCGGGCGGCCGGCCGACCTACCCGGTTGCGCCGCCATTCCGCCCGTTCAGTTTACAGTGAGACCGCCATGACCGCCGCCGACAAGATGACTGACGCCACCGTCGATCCGGTCGAGGTCGCCCGGTTCTCCAGGATCGCCGCCGAATGGTGGGATCCGACCGGAAAGTTCCGGCCGCTGCATATACTCAACCCGGTCCGGCTGTCTTACGTGAAGGAGCTGGCGGCGGCGCATTTCGGCCGCGACCGCAACGCCACCGACGCGCTCTCCGGGCTCCGCCTGATCGACATCGGCTGCGGCGGCGGCCTCATTTCCGAGCCGATGGCGCGGCTCGGCGCCAATGTCACCGGCATCGATCCCTCCGAGACCAATATCGAGGTGGCGCGGCTGCACGCCGGCGAGGCGGGGCTTGCGATCGACTATCGGGCGACGACCGCCGAGACGCTCGCCGACAAAGGCGAGAGCTACGATATCGTTCTGGCGCTCGAAGTGGTCGAGCACGTCGCCGATCTCGGCCTCTTCGTGAAGACCTGCGGCGCGCTGGTGCGGCCGGGCGGGCTCGTCGTCTTCGCGACCCTCAATCGGACGCTGAAGGCGTTCGCGCTCGCCATCGTCGGCGCCGAATACGTGCTCGGCTGGCTGCCCAAGGGCACCCATCAATGGTCCAAGTTCGTCACCCCGAACGAGCTTGCGGATTTCGCCGGCAATGCCGGGCTGACCATCTGCGACGAGACCGGCATCGTCTACAATCCGCTCACCGATCGGTGGTCGAAATCGCGCGACATGGACGTCAATTACATGATCGCCGCGGTCCGGCCCGAATAGAGTATTGCCCGCCCCGATTCCCGTCGCGACGAAGCACGCCGCCGGCATACCGTGTCGAGCGGGGCAATAGGTTCCCGCTTCCGCTGGAACGGTGGGGTTGTCGGCGATCAAGCCCAATCATGCACCTTCCCCGCGGAAGCGGGGAACCATTGGCTGTGCTGAGCGTAAAAGCGTATGCGGTGCTTGGCACGATGCTATAAGCGCCGCATCGTCACCGCTATGCGCTCAGGCGGCCAATCCCGGCCTGACCGGAAGGGAATCGACGGTCGTGCTTCCGCCTCAGTTCCGCTCCTCCGGCAGCACCGGCAGCGGATGGAAGTCGATACCTTCATCGACGAGGCCGCGCACGTCCTCCGATGTCGCCTCGCCGTAAATGCCGTGCGGCTCGACCTCGTTGTAGTGGATGCGCCGCGCTTCCTCGGCAAAACGGCCGCCGACATAATCGGCGTTCTCGACCACGTGCCGCTTGAATTTCCGCAGGGTCTCGACCATCTCCGCCGGCATGGCCGGCGTAGGCGTTGCCGCCGGCACACCCGCCGCCGGTTCGGCCGGCGCGTTCGGCGGTTGCGGTGCCGTCTCTCCGCCCTTGTCGGTGCCGGCGACTGCGGGCGTCATCAGCGCCTTGGACACCGTCGCCGAGCCGCAGATCGGGCAGGCGAGCTCGCCGGCCGCCGCCGCCCGCTCATAGGCCTCGCCGTTGCGGAACCAGCCGTCGAATTCGTGCGCCGCGTCACAAAGAAGCCGGTATTTGATCACGACGCCATCTCCATTTCGGTGCCGCGGATCAGTCCCACCTCGCGGTCATGGGTGAGCGCCGGGATGCGTGTCCGCGCTTCTTCGATAAGGCCGGTGTCGATATCGGCGAAGATGACGCCGGGCTCGGTCCCGGCCTCGGCGAGAATGCCGCCCCACGGATCGATGATCAGCGAATGGCCGAAGGTATCGCGGCCGTTCTCGTGATGCCCGCCCTGGGCGGCGGAAAAGACGAAGCAGCCGGTTTCGATCGCCCGCGCCCGCTGCAGCACGTGCCAGTGGGCCTCGCCGGTCTGCTTGGTGAACGCCGCCGGTGCGGTCAGGAACGCGGCGCCGGCCTGGGCCAGCGTCCGGTAGAGATAGGGGAACCGCAGATCGTAGCAGATCGTGATCCCGAGCCCGCCCCAGGGCAGGTCGCAAATGACCGCCCGCGAGCCCGGCCGGTAGGTCTTCGATTCGCGGTAGACCTCGCCGTCCGGCAGGTTGACATCGAACATGTGGATCTTGTCGTAGCGCGCCCGCACACTGCCGTCGGGCGCGATCACGAAGGCCCGGTTCGCCGCCTTGTCCTCGGCCACCTTGACGGCAATCGAGCCGATATGGAGCCAGATGCCGAGCTCTTTGGCGAGCGCACGGAAACGCGCCAGCGCCGGGTCGTTGTCCTCCGCCGTGATCGCGGCAAAGAGCACCTCGGACTCCAGCTCCATCAGCGCCGTCTGCTCCGGCGTCAGCACGTAGTCGGCGCCGCCGGCGGCCGCCTCGCGGATATAGGCGTCGGCGGCCTCGATGTTGTCGGCGACCGAACGGCCACAGCGAAGCTGGACGCAGGCGGCCCGAAAAGTCGATCGATCGGTCATTTCGCTTTTCGCCTTATCGCGTTCATTTTCGTGAAATTAGCCTTTCCAACCGGTTAAAGAGCCGGCAAAGCCTTGCCCTATGACGCCAGCAATTCGTCCAACTCCCCGTCCATGTCGAGTTCGGCGAGGTCGTCGAAGCCGCCCACATGCCGGTCGTCGATGAAGATCTGCGGCACCGTGTGCCGGCCGGAGCGCTCCTGCATCACCGCCCGCCCGTCCGGATCGCCGTCGACGCTGATCTCCTCATACGAGGCGCCCTTCTTGTCGAGCAGCCGCTTGGCCCGGAAACAATAGGGGCAGAAGCGCGTCGTATAGATGATCACATTTGCCATCGCCGGATCGTCCTTGTCGTACATGGCGAATTGTCCAATGACGGCGTTATATCGCCTCGAAATCACTACCGACAACTCTGGCGAAAACGAGCACGTCGATCTTCGCGGCGCCGGCGCGCTTCAGCGCGCGGGTTGCCGCCGCCACCGTCGCCCCCGAGGTCAGCACATCGTCAACGAGCACCACATGCCGCCCGGCGACCGCGATCCGCTGCTCGGGCGGAACGCGGAACGCGCCGCGGACGTTTTCGGTTCGCTCCCGCGCCGTCAGCCCGACCTGCTGGCGCGTCGACCGCACCCTGACGAGCGCCGCAGTCGAGACTGCGACCGGCCGCACCTGCGCCACCGCATGGGCCAGCATGGCCGACTGGTTGAAGCGACGCCGCCACAGCCTGGTCCGATAGAGCGGCACCGGCACCAGCACATCGGCATCGGCGAGGATGTCGGCGCCGGCGCGCGCCATCCACCGGCCCATCATCACCGCCAATTCGGTGCGATCGGCATATTTGAGGCCGAGCACCAGGCCGCGGGCGACATCGCCATAGACGGCGACCGCCCGGGCGCGGTCATAGACGGGCGGGTCGGCGATCGCCGCCGTCGACAGGGTTCCGGCGCCGTGTTCGTAGGGGAAGGGCGTGCCGAGCCGGTCGCAAAAGGGCCGCTCGATCAGGCTTAAGCGCGGCCAGCAGGAGGCGCACAGACCGTGCGCCTCGGCGATCGGCTTGGCGCAGGCCGCGCAGCGCGGCGGCACCAACAGATCGACCGCAAACCGCAAGGCGGCGGCGAGCCGCGATTTCGCGCCACCATCGTCTGAGGGAACCTCATCGCTGTGCACATCCACCATGACAGTGGAAGATACATCGGCCCGCCGCGCCCTGACCACCCGCGTTTATCGCCGGAACCGCGGCTTTGACCTCGGCGAGGCCGCGGTCCATAAATTCGAACCCGGAGGGAGTTCGAAAATGCCGGACACGCCCCAGATCTTCGACCGCGCGCTGCTTGCCCGGCGCCGCGCCCGGGCGCTTCGACATCCTCCCGACGGCATCGATTTCCTGCTCGCCCGGGCGGCCGAGGATCTGGCCGAGCGCCTCGGCGCGGTTGCCCGCAGCTTTCCGCTCGCGCTCGATCTCAACAGCCACACCGGGCGGCTCGCCGACATGCTGGCGGCCTCGGGCAAGGCGGAAACGGTGCTGCGCAGCGAGCGCCTGCCGGCGCTGTTGCGCCCCGAGGATATCGGTGTGGTCTGCGATGAAGAGGCGCTGCCCTTTGGCGATGCACACCTCGATCTTGTCGTTTCCGCGTTGTCGCTCCACCTCGTCAACGATCTGCCCGGAACACTTGCGCAGATCCGGCGGGCGTTGCGCCCCGACGGGCTGTTCATGGCCTCGCTTTTCGGCGGCGACACGCTGAATGAACTTCGGCAGGCGGTGATGGCGGCCGAGATCGAAATCCATGAGGGTGCGAGCCCGCGGGTCGCGCCGTTCGCCGATGTGCGCAGCCTCGGCGGCCTCTTGCAGCGCGCCGGCTTCGCGCTTCCGGTCATCGATCGCGACGTGATCACCGTCCGCTACCCTTCCGCAATCGCGCTCATCTACGAATTGCGGGCGATGGGGGCGGGCAATGTGCTGACCGAGCGGTCGCGGCGGCCGATGACGCGGCATCTGTTCCTGCGCACTGCGGAAATCTATGGCGAGCGGTTTGCCGATCCGGACGGCCGCATCCGCGCGACCTTCGAATTCGTCACGCTTTCCGGCTGGGCCCCGCACGAAAGCCAGCCACAGCCGCTCAGGCCCGGCTCGGCCACGGTCAGCCTTGCCGACGTCCTCGGTTCGAAGAAGCCGGAGGTTTAAATATTAGAGTTTATCACCGGACAGCGTCGACACGGACATGATCGAAGATGCGTTTGCGTAAAGGACGCGCCTCACCACCGGCGTCATTGCCGGGCTTGTCCCGGCAATCCAGGCGGCAGGCGTCGGAGTATGTGGCCTGGATGCCCGGAACAAGTCCGGGCATGACAAGAAACCGCGGTCGTTCGCAGTCACCCTGCCGATTCAATCGGGAAATGCGGCGCTCTATTCGCTGGCCGGACCGACCGTGCCGCGCGTCCTCGCCTCGTCTTCGGCCCAGCCGGCCAATGGCCGCGGCCGACTAGGCTGCGACTTATCGATCGATGTGGTGATCACCGGATCGGCGTCGTCGATCGATGCCTGGATCGTCTGCAGGCGTCCGTGGATTTCCGGGCCGGTCATCCAGACGGCGAAGCCGAGCGCCATGGCGATGGCGGCGGCGACGAGCGCATATTCGAGCGCCGCATCGCCGGTCGAAGCGTCGCCGCCGCGCGTCGACGACGACTGCCTGTGGCGGGTCTTCCGTGCCATCGCTCGCTCCCGATACCGAATGGTCCCGCCAGACAGTTTCGGGGATCGGGAGTTAAGAAATCGCTAGCAATTCCCGGCAGGCGGGGGCGCAAGGACGATCGACCCGCCGGCGCAGCGCGGCCGCGCCGTTATCGGAACCGAATTAGAGAAGGTCGATCAGCGCCGGGATCAGCGGTGCGTCGGCCGGCGGCATCGGATAATCGCGCAGCCGATTCGGGCGCACCCATTTCAGCGCCTCGTGCTCGCGCGCCTCGACAATCCCCTGCCATTTCCGGCACACCCAGAGCGGCATCAGCAGGTGGAAATCGTCATAAGCGTGGCTGGCGAACGACAACGGCGCCAGGCAGGCCGGGTCGACCTCGATACCCAGTTCCTCGTGGAGTTCGCGGATCAGGGTCGCTTCCGGCGGCTCGCCCGCCTCGACCTTGCCGCCGGGGAATTCCCATAGCCCCCCGAGCGTCTTGTCGGCCGGCCGCCTGGCGATCAGGACGCGCCCGTCGGCATCGACCAGCGCGCAGGCGGCAACGATGAGAAGACGGCTCATGAGCGGTAATCGCCGTTGATCGCGACATAGTCCTTGGTGAGATCGCAGGTCCACACCGTGTCGGTACCGTCGCCGAGGCCGAGATCGACGCGCAGCGCGAGTTCCGGATTGCGCATATAGGCCGAGGCGACCTCCTCGCTGTAATCGGGATCGCGCTCGCCGTCGACCGCCACGCGCACATCGCCGAACCAGATCGCCAGCCGGTCCCGGTCCGCCGGTTCGCCGGCCTTGCCGACCGCCATCACCACCCGGC
>JANQEG010000067.1 GCA_028278505.1 Rhodobiaceae bacterium | reverse complement strand
CGCGAATTTGGCCCAACCTCGAAGAGGCCGCGCCGAAATCCGCCATATTCGCGTCGCTCGTCCTCGAATATGCCCGGCATGTCCTTCGTCCTCGCTCCTAAATCTGACAGATTTCGGCTGCGGCGCAGCCCGTGCGGTGATACTCAACAGACCCTGGTCGGGAGACCTGCCAGGCAAGTGTTTCAACCTTTTCGTCGGGTGTGACGGAAACGGAGACTTCATGGCCCGAAAAATCCCTGCAACCGTCATCACCGGCTTTCTCGGCGCCGGCAAGACGACGCTCATTCGCCACTTGATCGGCAATGCAAACGGCCGGCGCATCGCGCTGATCATCAACGAGTTCGGCGATCTCAACGTCGACGGCGAGGTGCTGCGCGGCTGCGGCGATACGGGCTGCCGCGACGAGGACGTGGTCGAACTCGCCAATGGCTGCATCTGCTGTACGGTAGCGGAGGATTTCATCCCGACCATGGAGATGCTGCTGTCGCGGACGGAACCGCCGGATCACATCGTTATCGAGACCTCCGGGCTGGCGCTGCCGCAGCCGCTTGTCCAGGCCTTCAACTGGCCGGAAATCCGCACCCGCGTCACCGTCGACGGCGTGGTGACGGTGATCGACGGCAGCGCCGTCATCGACGGCCGCTTCGCCCATGACGAGGACGCCGTCGCCGACCGGCGCGAGGCCGATGAAACGATCGACCACGAAACGCCGCTTTCGGAACTGTTCGAGGACCAGCTCGCCTGCGCCGACCTGATCGTCGTCAACAAGGCCGATCTGCTGTCGCCCGCCGATGCCGATACGCTGACCGCGCGGTTCAGGTCCGAGGCCCGGAACGGCGTCGGCGTTATAAAAGCCCGGCGCGGCGAAATCGCCGCCGACATTCTTCTCGGCCTCAACGCGGCGGCGGAAGCCGACACCGCAAACCGAAAGGCGCCCCATCACGACGGCGATCATCACGACGCCCACGACCATGACGAGTTCGAGAGCTTCGATGTGGACATGCCGGCGATCGCCGACGCAAATGCCTTTGCCGAGAGGATCGCGGCGACGATCCGCGCCCACGACATTTTGCGCCTGAAGGGTTTTGCGGCGGTCGCCGGCAAGCCGATGCGGCTCGTCGTCCAGGCGGTCGGGCCGCGGGTCGAGACCTATTTCGACCGGCCGTTCGGCGCCGATGAGGCGCGCGCCACAAGGCTGGTCATTATCGGCGAGACCGGGCTCGACCGGACGGCGATCACCGCCGCGCTGCAAAGCTGATGCATCTGCTGCAGGCCCAGCCGGGCGAAATATCCGACGGAACCGAACCGGTCGATCCCGGCCAGTCGCCTGCGGATCTCGTCGTGATCTCGGCCGCCGATACCGAAATTGCGCTTCTAAGCGAAGCGCGGGCGGCGCTTGGGCCGGAGGCGCCGACGCTGAGGCTCGCCCATCTCGGCTGGCTCGCCCACCCGTTCTCGGTCGACAAATATCTCACCGACACGGCGGTAAAGGCGCGGCTGGTGATCGCCCGCATTCTCGGCGGCGAGGCCTATTGGGGCTACGGCCTCGAACAGTTCCGCATGCGGCTCGCCGCGGCAAACGTGCCGTTCGTGGCGCTGCCCGGCGACGACCGCCCGGATGCGGCGCTCATCGCCGCCTCGTCGGTGGGCGCGCAGGACCATGCGACGCTGCACGCCTATCTGGTCGAGGGCGGCAGTCGCAATGCCGCGAACTTCCTCAGCCATGCCAAGCGCCTGATCGAGGGCGGCGAAGCCGCGCCGCCGCCGGCCGAGCCGCTGCCGCGCGCCGGGCTCCATTGGCCCGGCCGCAATGCGCCCGACCTTGATGCGCTGAAGGGGCAGTGGCGGGACGGCGCGCCGGTCGCCGCCCTCGTCTTTTACCGCGCCCTGATGATGGGCGCCGGGCTTGATCCGGTCGACCGGCTGATCGAAGCGCTTGGCCGACGCGGGCTCAATCCGCTGCCAATCTTCGTCTCCTCGCTGAAGGACGCGTTTTCGGCGGAGGTGCTTTCCAGCCTGTTCGAAACGGCGCCACCCTCCGTCGTCCTCAACGCCACGAGCTTCGCGGTCTCCTCGCCGCAGGCGCCCGATCGCGCCGCCACGCCGCTCGACGCGCCCGGCCGGCCGGTACTACAGATCATCTTTTCCGGCGGCACCGAAACCGCCTGGGCGGAGGGTGCGCGCGGGCTTTCGGCCCGCGACATTGCGATGAACGTCGCCCTGCCGGAGGTCGACGGGCGGCTCCTGGCCGGCGCCGTCAGCTTCAAGGCCGAGGCCCGCTACGACCCGGACACCGAATGCCCGATCGCCGCCTACCGGGCGCGGCCGGACCGGATCGACTTTGCCGCCGATCTCGCCGCCGGCTGGGCGCGGCTGCAGCAGAAGACGCGGGCCGCGCGGCGCATCGGCATCGTGCTCGCCAATTATCCGAACCGCGACGGCCGGCTCGCCAACGGCGTCGGCCTCGATACGCCGGCCGGCACCATCGAAACGGTCAAGGCGCTGGCGGCGGCCGGTTACTTGACCGACGGCGCGCCGCAATCGGGCGCCGCGCTGATGGAGGTGCTTCTCGCCGGGCCGACCAACTGGCTGCCCGACCGCGCCGTGCGGAGCGGCGGCGCGCGGCTCCCGCTTGACGCCTATCGCGCGGCCTATGACGCCCTGCCGGCGACGGTGCGGGCGCGCATCGAAGACCGTTGGGGGGCGCCGGAGAACGATCCGTTTTTCGCCGACGGCGCGTTTGCCCTGTCGCTCCACCGCTTCGGCAATATCGTCATTGGCGTGCAGCCGGCGCGCGGCTACAACATCGACCCGAAGGAAACCCACCACAGCCCCGATCTGGTGCCGCCGCACGGCTATTTCGCCTTCTATTTCTGGCTTCGCCGCGAGTTCGGCGCCGACGCGCTGATCCATATGGGCAAGCACGGCAATCTCGAATGGCTGCCGGGCAAGGCGGTGGCGCTGTCGAAAGAGTGCCTGCCGGAGGCGGCGCTCGGGCCGCTGCCGCACCTCTACCCGTTCATCGTCAACGATCCGGGCGAAGGTACGCAGGCCAAGCGCCGCACTTGTGCTGCGATCATCGACCATCTGACGCCGCCGCTGACGCGGGCGGAGACCTATGGGCCGCTGAAGGAGCTGGAGGCGCTGGTCGATGAATATTTCGAGGCCTCCGGTGTCGACAGCCGCCGGCTCGGCGTGCTCGGCCGCGACATCCTCGACCTTGCCGCCTCCTCCGGCCTTGATGCCGATGCCGGGATCGCCGGCGACGACGCCGAGGAGACCCGGCTTTCGAAACTCGACGCCTATCTCTGCGAATTGAAGGAAGCGCAGATCCGCGACGGGCTGCACGTCTTCGGCCTTGCCCCGGAGGGCCGTCTTGAGACCGATCTCGTGGTCGCGCTCGCGCGCATTCCGCGGGGGCCCGGCGATTACGGTGACCAGTCGCTGATCCGCGCCCTGGCGCAGGACCTGGGGCTTTGCGGCAACGGGTTCGATCCGCTCGACTGTTCGATGTCGGCGCCCTGGTCGGGCCCGCGGCCGGACGCCCTGGTTTCGGTTTCGGACGATCCGTGGCGCTCGACGGGCGACACGGTCGAGCGGCTGGAACTGCTCGCCGCCGCGCTGGTGGCGGGTGAGGTGGATTGCGCCGCCGAATGGGCTGAGTGCCGGGCCGTGCTCGCCGAAATCGAAACCCGGATCAGGCCGGCGGTCGCCGCCTCGGGCAAGGCGGAGCTCGCCGCCGTGATCGACGGCCTCGACGGCCGCTTCATCGCCCCCGGCCCCTCCGGCGCGCCGACCAGGGGCCGGCTCGACGTGCTGCCGACCGGGCGCAATTTCTATTCCGTCGACACCCGCGCAGTGCCGACACCGGCGGCCTATGAGCTCGGCGCAAAATCGGCCGAACGCCTGATCGAGCGTTACGTGCAGGAGGAAGGCGACTGGCCGAAGACGATGGTGGTGACCGCCTGGGGCACGGCCAACATGCGCACCGGCGGCGACGATATCGCGCAAGCGCTGGCGCTGATCGGGGTGCGGCCGTGCTGGGACAACGCCAACCGCCGGGTCACCGGCTTTGAGATCATCCCGACCGTCATACTCGGCCGGCCGCGGGTCGACGTGACGCTGCGGATTTCCGGCTTCTTCCGCGACGCCTTCCCCGGCCAGATCGACCTTTTCGACAGCGCCGCGCGGGCGGTGATGTCGCTCAACGAGCCCGAGGCCGACAATCCGCTCGCTGCCCGCTATGCCCGCGAAAAGCGAACGCTCGGCGCCGAGCGCGCCGGCTACCGGGTGTTCGGCTCAAAGCCTGGCGCCTATGGCGCCGGCCTGCAGGCACTTATCGACGAGAAGCTCTGGGCCGACCGCGCCGATCTCGCCGAGGCCTATCTGGAATGGGGCGGATACGCCTATGGCGGCGGCACCGAGGGCGCGCGCGACCGCGCGACCTTCGAGAGGCGGCTCGCGGCGGTCGAGGCGGTGGTCCAGAACCAGGACAATCGCGAGCACGATCTCCTCGATTCCGACGACTACTACCAGTTCGAGGGCGGCGTTGCGGCAACCGTCGAACATCTGCGTGGGGAAGCGCCGAAAATCTTCCACAACGACCATTCACGGCCCGAGCGCCCGGTGATACGGACGCTCGATGAAGAAATCGGCCGGGTGCTGCGCGCCCGCGTCGTTAATCCGAAATGGATCGCCGGCGTTCGGCGCCACGGCTATAAGGGGGCAGCCGAGATCGCCGCCACCGTCGACTATCTCTTTGCCTTTGCGGCGACGACGGCGGCGGTCAAAGATCACCATTTCGACCTCGCCTATGACGCCTTTCTTGGCGACGACGAGGTGCGCGATTTCATCGGCGAGGCCAATCCGGCGGCGCTCCGGGAAATCGCCGAACGCTTCGGTGAGGCGATTTCGCGTGGGTTGTGGCAGCCGAAATCGAACAGCGCCAGGGCGCACATCGAACGCCTTTGCGGAACCATGACCAAGGATGAGGAAACGCCATGACGGACAAGACCGGCGACCCCGACCGCCATACCGCGAAAATGGCCAAGAAAAAGGCCGCCCGCGATAAGATCATGGCGACCAAGACCGAGGAAAAGGGCCTCGTCATCGTCCACACCGGCAAGGGCAAGGGCAAGTCGACGGCCGCCTTCGGCATGATCTTCCGGGCGATCGCCCACGGCATGCCGTCGGCGGTGGTGCAGTTCATCAAGGGCGGCATGGCGACCGGCGAGCGCGATCTGATCGAGGGCCGGTTCGCCGATATCTGCCAGTTCCACACCATGGGCGAGGGCTTCACCTGGGAGACCCAGGACAAGTCCCGCGACATGGAGATGGCGCGCGCCGCCTGGGAGAAGGCGAAGGAATTGATCCGCGACGAGACGATCCGCATGGTGCTGCTCGACGAGATCAACATCGCGCTGCGCTACGACTATCTGCCGATCGACGAGGTGGTCGCGTTCCTCAAGACCGAAAAGCCGGAGATGACCCACGTCATCCTGACCGGCCGCAACGCCAAGGACGAACTGATCGAGATCGCCGACATGGTCACCGAGATGGAACTCGTAAAGCACCCGTTCCGCTCCGGCGTGAAGGCGCAGCAGGGCGTGGAGTTTTAGAGCATGATGTTCCGGGATTGAATCGGCGGGCGACGTCGAACGACGGAATCTTCCGCAAGGTCAAGACGCAGCCATGGCGATCCGAGCTGCCGCTCGTCGAAGACGAAAGGCGCCGACCGTGTAATTCGGAGTGCCTTGCCTGCGCATCGCTGTGACTATGCGGACGCTTTCGTATGATTAGACAACGCTCTGAACCATTTATGCTTTCGGAACCGCCAATGGTTCCCCGCACACTACACGACACAATTGGTGAAAGATCGGAGAATCACATGGAAAAAATGATTCTGCCCACTACAACAGGATCGTTCCATGCCTTCGCAACTCCTCGATACTCTCCTGGCCACGCTATCGGTGCGCGCTGTTGACCCTAAGCCGACACTAGGGGATTCACGCATCTCAAGAGCCGGATACCGGCACGACATCGATCGCCTGACGCGTCGCATTTCAGGAAATATCCCTGTTCGAAGATCGCCGAATTGATGCGACGGTCAGTTGGCACGACCTTGCCTTTGTCCACCTTTCCCGCGAAAAGCCTGTCCCCGCGCAGGCGGGGACGGGAATCCAACTATCCTCTCGATACGCCATGCCATCGGCCATTGCGGATTGAAGAGTCGACCGACAAAACAAGCGCCAATAAGGACGGATCGGCCAATGGACACCGCTTGTCGCCAAGTGAGGTGCCAAGAGGTTCGCTTTACGCGCAGATTTCTCGCACCCGAAAGCGGCGCAAATCGGCAGGAAGTGTGAATCTCGTAAGTGGAAGCCGGGAAACGCAATCCAGCGCATTATGCTTAGAACAGGATTGCCGCGCCGGCTGACGCCGGCTCGCAATGACGGTGGCGAGATCGTCAGCAATTCAATGTGTCTTTGAATGCGCCTTATGCGGCGCCGTTCGACCCCCTCCGAATCACCGTCCGATCACGCTGCGCGAAGATCTGCGATGACCCGGCGGCGTTCGTCGGGCGAGCCGGCGAGCAGGTGGATATGGGCGCGGGTCGCCCGCGCCGCCGATCTGGCGAAGGACAGCGCGGCCCGCGCGTCATCGGCGGCTTCGCGGGCGCCGATCCATATCGGTTTGTCGGCGTCCGGCGCCGGCTTGCCGTCGAGGATGACGACCGCATCGTCGAAATCGGTCAATTCCGATACGGCGATCTCGCTGAACAGATAGCGCCGGCCCGATGCGCCGACCGCATAGCGGAAGCGCTTGCCGAAACTCATTGCGGCAACGGTTTCCGGTCTGCCCAGGATCATGGTCGACATCGCTTCATCCACATGATTTCAACACTGCGACAGGAACAAATATAGAACAAAATTGTTCGCTTCGCAAATCGTCCGTCGATACCGCCTAAATTGTTGATGACTCACCGGGAATTAGACCGGGTGAACCGGGAAAAATTATGACGAAGCTGTGGATAAAATGTGGACGAATTGGCTTGGCCGGTTTGTCGCATTGACCGCAGAACGACGGTTTCCGGGCGAGCGCGCCGGCAGGATCAGTCGGGTCGGGCCGGGTTTCCGGACAGGCCGAGGCGCGCGGCGGCGGCCGCGTCCAGCGGCGGCACCGGCGGCGTCCGCATCGCCTCGACGATGAGCCGTTCGCTTGCGGTTTCGATCCGGGTCTGCAGGGCGGCGAAGAATTCGGCGTTCGCCAGTCCGGGCGCGATCGGCGGCTGGATTTCGATGATGATGGTTCCGGGATGGCGGCGGAACTGCCGTCGCGGCCAGAACAGACCGGAGTTCAAGGCGACGGGTACGACGGTCGCGCCGGTTTCGGCATAGAGGTGGACGACGCCGAATTTGTATTTCGGTTCGGCGCCGGCGGGGCGCCGCGTCCCCTCCGGGAAGATCAGGATCTGGCGGCCATCGGCGATCTCCGCGTCGACCCGCGCTGTCATCGCTTTCAGCGCGGCTGAGCGCTTGCCGCGGTCGACGGGGATCATCCGCATCTTCTTCATGTACCATCCAAAGAGCGGTATCCACATCAGTTCGCGCTTGGCGATGAAGGCCGGATCGTCGAACAGAAGCACGAGCGTGAACGTCTCCCAGAACGATTGGTGTTTTGAGGCAATGATGCATCCGCCGGCCGGCAGATGCTCGCGACCGCGGATTTCATAACGGGTGCCGGTGATGACCCGGTAGAGCCAGAGCGTCTCGTGCACCCAGGCGCGGATCGCGATCCATCCCCATTTCCGCGGCAGCAGAAAGATCGGCGAGATCGCGAACATCCAGATGATGATGTTGAGATAGAATACGGTGTTGAAGACGAGCGAGCGCAGGATCATGCCGGGTTCCGGCGTTTTTTCGGGAGAATGGCCCTGCCTAGATGAAGGGAATCTCGGACAAGATCAAGCGGCGCTTTGTCAAAGACCGCTGTCGGCGGCCGCCGCGAGCCGGGCGCTCGGGCCGCGGTCGAGGCCGACGCGGATGCCGGCGACAACGAACTTCAGATATTCGTGGGCGAGCAGCCGCGCGGTTCCCGGATTGAACCACCAGCGGTCGACGGCAACATTGTCGACCCGGACCGGATAGGCGATGAGATCGACGCCGGGCAGGGCGTTGCCGAGTTCCATCATCGAGCGCGGCATGTGGTAATTGCTGGTGACGACGATCAATGAACTATAGCCGCGGCCGTGAAGCCATTTGCCGGTCTCCACCGCATTGCCGGCGGTGTTCGCGGCGCGATGGTCGAGGTCGACGCAGCAGTCGAACAGGGCCCGGTCGGCGTCGGCGCGCCGGCCGATCGCGGTTCCGGTGGTGCGCGGATGCACGCCGCTGATCAGCAGCCTTTCGGCACGCCCGTCGGAAAGCAGGCGTAGCGCCGCATCGACCCGGGCGGCGCCGCCGGTGAGCGCGACAATGGCGTCCGCCCGCGGCGTCGCCGGCGGCGCGAACTGCGCCACTTCGAGGGTGAATCGCAGGAAGCCGGCGAAAAAGAAGACGGCACCGAGCAGCGCCAACGCCAGAACGCCCAAGGCCAATCGGCGCAAAGGACCGCGCCTTGCCGGCTTTTCGTCTGTGTTTTCCGTTGCTTCCGACACGCCCGACTCCGTCAGCGGAACCGCGTCCGCCGCCGCCGACACTTCCCGTAACCGGCCGCCGGCAGGTTGGCCAATGCCGGAATATTCGGCCATAAAATTGCGGCGGTAAAGCGGCTCACTTCTTGATCTAACTCAACATCGCCAGATGCCGCTGCACGGTGATTCGCGACGTTGCCGCGGTCAGCACGGCGACAACGAAAACGACGCCGAGCGCGCCGAGATATCCGGTCGGTCCGACGGCGAAACCGCCGAACAGCATTTCCGCCCCGGTCGTGCCGCCGGTTCCAAGCGGCCCCCGCGACAACAGATTGCCGATGGCGAAGACGGCCATCGCCGCCAGCCCGCCGGCGAGCCCGCCCTTCAGGCCGAGCACCATGAAATGGCGCTGGAACTGGCCGGCGATGAACCCGTCCTCGGCGCCGACGAAATGCAGCACCTCGACCACCGACCTATTGCCGGCCATGGCGCCACGGGTCGCAAACACCACCGAGAGCACCATGGCGACGAGGACGAGGACGAGGACGCCGATGCCGATCATCACCAGCACAGCGGCGGTGGCGGCCAGCCGCTCCGTCCACAGGCCGTGATCGTCCAGCGAGGCGCCGGCAACTTCGGTAAGTGCCTGGCGCAGCGCGCCGAAATCGGTCGCGCCGGCATCGGCGACCTCGACAATGACGAGTCGCGGCACCGGCAGGCCGGACAGCTCCAGGCCGCTGCCGAGCCAGGGTTCGAGCAGCCTTTCGGTCTCCGCGGTGCTGACGATGCGGGCGCCGGCAATGCCCGGCGCGGCCATGGCGATGTCGCGTGCTTTGTTCAGTTCGGCTTCAGTGTCGACGCCGTCGATCGGCCGGATCTGGATCGTCACCTCGCGGCCGATCTCGCCCTGCCAGGTGTGGGCGGCATCGCGGATCAGGGTCACGCCGCCAAGGGTGAGGCAGGCGAGGAAGCTCATGATCGCAACGACAAGGGTCAAGGCGCTGCCGGCGACCGAGCGCTGGGGCACGATCTGCGCCGACGGGCGCAGTTCCGGTTCGCCCTTTACGGCGGTGAGGTCACCGTCGGTGCCGTGCTCGGCTGCGCTCATCCCCGACCCTACTCCTCGATGCGCAAATGGCCGTCTTCGAGGACCGCCCGCGGCGCATCGAACTGGTCCATCAGATTGATGTCGTGGGTGGCGATGACCACCGAGGTGCCGAGCTTGTTGAGCTCCATGAACAGCCGCAAAAGGCGGCGCCCGAGCACCGGATCGACATTGCCCGTCGGCTCGTCGGCGAGCAGCAGTTCGGGCTGGCCGATGACGGCGCGGGCGATCGAGGCGCGCTGCTTTTCACCGCCGGACAGCACCGGCGGCAGCACGTGCATGCGCTCGCCGAGACCGACCCATTTCAGCAGGTCGACGACGTCGGCCCGATAGTCCGTTTCGGCCTTGCCCTGTACCCGCAGCGGCAGGGCGACGTTCTCGAACGTGGTCAGATGGTCGAGCAGGCGGAAATCCTGGAACACCATGCCGATGCGGCGGCGAATGCCGGAGAGCTCGCGCTTCGACAATGTTGCGACATCCTTGCCGAACAGGTTGATCAGGCCGCGGGTCGGCTTCAGCGACAGGAACAGCAGCCGCAAAAGGCTGGTCTTGCCGGCGCCGGACGGGCCGGTCAGGAAATGGAACGACCGCGGCGCGAAGGTAAACGTCAGGTCGCGCAGGATTTCCGGTCCCATGTCATAGCGCAGGCCGACATTTTCGAAGCGGATCACGACGTCGTTTCCCTGCCTGTCGTTCCGGCCGCGTTCTGCCCGATCGGTGCGGCGCGGCCTTGCCGCCAGTTCTCCGCCGGCACCCGCTCCGCCGCGGGACCGGTCGGCGGACAAAGCCGCGAAGGCGTCTGGTGATAGTCGATACAACACTTTCTTAACGATCGTCCGGACGGTATCCCAGCCATAGGGTTATCATTGCGTTAACACTTGCGGCACTACCGTCGGTCTGCAACCGGAAATGCGCGACCGATTCGCCGATGAAAATTGTATGCCCCAATTGCGGTACCGCCTACCAGCTTAGTTCGCAGGCCCTTGGCCGCGGCGGGCGGACCGTGCGCTGCGCCCGGTGCCGATCGGAATGGCTCGCCCAGCCGCAAGAAGAGGGGGACCATTGGGCGGAGGTTTGGTCGGAACCGGTTGCGGCGCCAGCAGATCCGGAGCCGGATATCTCCGCGGTCACCGATGATGGCGAAACATCGCAAAGCCCTGACGAGACCGTCGGCGATGTCGAGGACCGCACCATCGACGCGGAAACCGCCCTCCCGGACCAGGCGGTCAGCAACATCGAAGCCGTTGCCCGCGACCGCGGCCGCAAACGCCGGATCCCGTTTGCCGACAAGGCCAGGCATCCGCCCGCCGCCGCGCTCGCCGTCGGGTTCGGCGTCGTGCTGCTTTGTGCCGCAGTGGTGTTCCGCACCGAAACCGTCCGCCTGGTGCCCGATCTCGCCGGCTTCTATCGCCTCGTTGGTCTGAATGTGAATGTTCGCGGGCTCGAATTCGCCGGGCTGAAGACAGCGCAGGCCTACAGGAACGGCGCGCCGGTGCTGGTCGTCGAGGGTGAAATCGCCAATGTCGCCGGCAGTGCGGTGACGGTTCCGACGATCCGGTTCGCGCTGCAAAACGAAGCCAACCGGGAAATCTACACCTGGACCCACGATGTCGGCACGGCACGCCTCGACAGCGGTCAGAAGGTACAGTTTCGCAGCAGTATCGCCGGTTTTCCGGGTGGCGGCGACAGCGTGAAGATGCGGTTTATCGACGGCGATCTCCGCCAGGCGAGGCTGTGACGATGGCCGCATCGCCCCATGCCGACGTCAGGGTGCTGTTTACGGCCGAGGAAATTGCCGCGCGGGTCGCCGATCTGGCAAACGCGATTGCGGCCGAGGCGCTGGAGCGGCCGCTGGTCGTCTCCGTGCTCAAGGGCGGCTTCGTCTACACCGCCGATCTCGTGCGCGCCCTCGACCGCACCGGTGTTGCCACCGAAATCACCTTCCTGGCCCTGTCGAGCTATGGGAAATCGACCGAGTCCTCGGGCACGATCACGGTCAAGCACGATATCGACGCCGATGTCGACGGCCGCGACATCATCCTCATCGAGGACCTGCTCGACACCGGCCGCACGGTCGCGTTCGCCCTCGATCTGCTGCACGACCGCGGGGCGCGGCGGGTCGTAACCACGGCCATCGTCGACAAGCCGGGGCACCGCACGGTCGAGATCGTCGCCGATCATGTCGGCTTCGTCGCGCCCGATGTCTTTGTCGTCGGCTACGGCATCGACATGGCCGAACGATATCGCGGGCTGCCCTTCATCGGACACGTTGCCGATCAAGCCGACTGAAAGGATCAAGGAGAAACGCCATGGCACGCATCCTGGTCACCGAGGACGACGACGCGGTCCGGGCCTTCGTTTGCCGTGCCCTGCAGATCGACGGCCATGAGGTCGTCGCCGCCGTCGACGGCGCCGAAGGATTGGAGACGCTGAAGCACGATGAGGGCGGTTTCGATCTGCTGCTCACCGACATCAAGATGCCGGTGATGGACGGCATTGCGCTGGCGCTTTCGGCGGCGCGGGACTTTCCGCGGCTGACGATAGTGCTGATGACCGGCTATGCCGATCAGCGCGAGCGCGCCTACGGGCTCGACGCGCTGGTTCACGACGTGGTCACCAAGCCGTTCTCGCTGGCCGGAATCCGGTCCGCGGTCGACGAGGCGCTCGCCTATCGCAGCCTGGAGGAAGACCGCGACGTCGTCGTTGTGCATTAGGGCGCTTTTCGTTTGAATGGAATTGCTTGAAAGCGCTCAGGGCTTTCGCCAAGTGGTGCTGCCGCGCCGTCGATCCTTGCCGCGAAGGCCATCGTGTTCAAATATCTCAAAAGCCGGTTATGGTCACGACATCGGCCATGCCGTTGTCCACCTTTCCCGCGAAAGCGGGAATCCAATTATCCCCTCGATACGCCATGTCATCTGCCATTGTGAATTGAAGCGTCGACTGACAGAACAAGCGCCAACATTGGCGGACCGGCCAATGGA
>JANQEG010000062.1 GCA_028278505.1 Rhodobiaceae bacterium | reverse complement strand
TGAAAAGCCCGCTGATCGGCCTTTCCGAGGACGATCTCTTCCGCCTCGCCCATGGCCGGACCGGGAGCCTGTGGGCGGCGCTTGGATCGGCGGCCGGTGACGATCCGGTGCTTGCCGCGGCCCAGAACCGGCTGGCCGACTGGCGGCGCATCGCCGACACCATGCCGCCTTATGAGTTCTTCGCCCGCGTGCTCGGCCGCGACGGCGGCCGCCGCGCCTTCTTTGCCCGTCTCGGCCGCGAGGCCGAGGAGGCGCTCGATGAATTCCTGGCGCTCGCGCTTGACTTCGAACGGACGGCGCCGGCGACGTTGCAGCGCTTTCTCGCCTGGCTCGGCGCCACCGCACCGGTGATCGCCCGCGACCAGGACAGAAGGCGCGACGAGGTCCGGGTGATGACCGTGCACGGCGCAAAGGGGCTTGAGGCGCCGATCGTCTTTCTCGCCGACACCTGCTCGCCACCGGGCCCGCGCAACGACCCGGTGGTGTTGAAGCTGGCGCCGTCGGACGACCGCGCGGCCGAGACGATCTTGTGGAACACCGGCAAGGCCGACCGCACCGCCCTGCACGAGGCGGCGATCGCCGCTGCCCGAAAGCGCGATGAAGAGGAATACCGGCGGCTGCTCTATGTGGCGATGACCCGGGCCGGCGACCGGCTCACCGTCTGCGGGCATGTCGGCAAGACCGGCGTGCCCGAACGATCCTGGTATGCGCTGGTGAGGAACGGCCTTGAGGCGCGGTGCACGCCAAAACCCTTCCCCGGCGCCGACGAGCCGGCGCTCGTCTTCCGGACGACGCCGCGGCGCCCGGTCAAGCCGAAGGCGGCGGCCGCTGCCACGGCCGCCGAACCGCCGCCGCCGTGGCTGAAGGCGCCGGTGCCGGCCGCCATGCCCGAGGCGCGGATCACCGCAACCGGGCCGGCGCCGACCGGCCGGGATATAAGCGCGCCGGCGCGGCGGCGGGCGGCGCGGCGCGGCGAGCTGATCCACCGGCTGCTCGAATCCCTGCCGGAATTGCCGGAACCGGCGCGGGCGCGAGCCGGCGCGCGATATCTTGTCGCGGTCGCCGGTGACTTCGATGACGGCGAACGCGCGGCTGTTCTGGAGGAAGCCCTGCGGATCATGGCCGAGCCGGCGTTCGCCGCCGCCTTCGCGCCGGGCAGCCGCGCCGAGGTCGACCTCTACGGCAGTGTCGAGATCGGCGGCCGGAGGGTGCGCGCCGGCGGCCGCGTCGACCGGCTCGCGGTCACCGATACGGGCGTGCTGGTTGTCGATTTCAAGACGTCAAGGCGGGTGCCCGATACGGCGGCTGAGGCCGATCGCGCCAGCCTCCTTCAACTGGCGATCTATTACCGGCTTCTCGGCGATCTCTATCCCGACCGGACGATCACGGCGGCGCTGATCTTCACCGCCGCGCCGAAGCTCGTGCCGATCCCGGCGGCGCTTCTCGACGCCGTACTGGACGACGACGGGGACGAACAGGCGGCGCTTGACGCTGACCGGTGGCGTTCTTAACTAACAGGCGGGACAATCTTGGGGGCGAAGCGTCCTCGTAAGCGTCAGAGGAACCAGAATGGCGACCGAAACCACCACCGACGCATCGTTCGACAACGATGTCATCAATTCCACCGAGCCCGTCGTCGTCGACTTCTGGGCGGAGTGGTGCGGACCGTGCAAGATGATCGCGCCGGCGCTTGAGGAAATCGCCACCGAAATGGCGGGCAAGGTCAAGGTCGCCAAGCTCAATATCGACGAGAACCCGTCAACGGCGATCAAATACGGCGTCCGCTCGATCCCGACGCTGATCCTGTTCAAGGACGGCAAGCCGGCGGCCATGCAGGTCGGCGCGCAGCCGAAGGGCCGGCTCGTCGAGTGGATCGAAGGCACGGTCTGAGCACCGTCCGGTCCGGCTGTCGGCGCCGGGCGTCCGCATTCCCTTCCGTCGCCGGTACTCGTTTCATGTCAATCGCTGAAAAGGGCGCCTGACGCCGCTCTCGCCGTCGCGCCAAAGCACGCCACCGGCAGCGGGCGCGAACCCCGATAGACTGACGTTGCCGGTCGACGACCCTGCCCCTACCGATCAAGGATATCGCGGATCTCGGTCATGTTGGCGCGTGCGCGCAGCACCGCCTGCGCCATCACCGCCAGATGGTCGGGCATCAGAAAACCGTCCTCGCGGCCGTTTGAGACGATCAACGGCGACAGGGCGGCCGCCTGCGCCACATGCGCCTCCATGCGGTTCCAGATGTCGTCGAGGCCGCGCACCTTGATGACCTCGGCGAAGTCGAGCCGCGCCGCCTGCAACAGGCCGTGATAGGCGTAGACCTGGCCCAGCGCCTCGTTGAAATAATTGTCGGCGCGGAAATCGAACCAGCCGCGGTCATTGCCCTCGCCCGGCACGAAGGTATCGGTGGCCGGGTCGTAGCGGGTGCCGATCGAGCGCTTGGCCAGCGCATCGGCGGCCGAGCCGAGATCGGCGGTGATCCGCGACAGGAACGAGCGCAGATTGTCGGCGCGGGCATCGAACAGGGCGTCGCATTGCTCCAGCCGGTCGTTGAAGCGCTCGAATGTCCCGATGGCATTGCGGTAGTAGCGGCCCGACGGCGTCGTCGGCCCGAAAGGCCGCTGCGGATCGAACGGGTTGAACCACCAGGTCTCCGAATCGAATTGCAGCGCGCCGCGCGCCGCCTGCAGGTCACGGTCGGCCTCGGAGGTGCCGCGCACCCGGCCGAGCACGTCGGCAAGCTCGATCGAAACCCGGCGCAGGGCAAACAGCACGCCGTGCTGGAACGATGCCTTGTTGTCGAGATACGGCGTGTTTTCCCAGTCAATGCCAAAAAGGCCGATCTTGGTCTGCGGCATCGCCGGCACCCAGGCGTTCGTCTCGGTGAGGAAGCGGATCAGATGGACCTGCATGTCGACGATCTGCGAACGGCCGCAGGAGCGGCTGGTCGCGCCGCCGCCGGCCGGGTCGACCTGCTCGTCGGCCGAGACCATCTGCGAGGGCTTCAGCACCTGCTGCGGATAGGCGAGGTTGAAATCGCGCACCAACAGCGCGTGCCAGATGAAGGGCACGATATAGGCGAGGATGAGCAGCACGATGCCGATCTTGACGCCGTAGCGGATCAGCCGCAAGCGCGGCGCGGTGCCGTCCGGCTTAGCTTTCGGGGCCGGCAGAAAAAGCGAACGCAGAAACGTGCGCACGGCCGCGAAAATGCGTTTGATGAAGTCGATCAGCGGATCAAACATGGCTCGTCCCCTTCGTTCGAACCGGGCCCAGTCCCCCCACCATTGTCTCAGTGCGCACCATAAAGGCGCGCCTTGACTTCGTCCTTGCGGCGTGATGCCTCGACCCCGTCGGGCATGTAGACCGTCTTGACGGCCTCGACCGCAAAAGTCCGCATCGGCGCCGACATCGCCTCATAGACCTCGTAGAAGCGCGGCTTGTTGAGGATGAAGAGGGCGACGACGTCGAATTCGGAGAATTCCGCGATCAGCCGGTTCGCCTCCCAGACGCCCGGATGTTCGGGCAGGGCGCGGCGGAAGATCAGCTTGGTTGCCGGCTCGAGCGTCGCCTCAATGCCGGCCGCATCGCCGTCATTGCCGATGACGCCGCGCAGCCCGGAAATCGCCCGGAACGCCGGATCGGCCTGCATCGCATCGATCGACTCCTGGACCAAGCGGTTGAGATAGCGCTCATCCATGATCTCCTGCGGCGCAAACGCGACGCCGTTGCGGCCGAGAATAGCGGCGACCGCCATGCGAAAACGCTGCGCCAGCATGCCGGAGTCGACGAGCCAGCGCGGATTGAACGGCTCGATCAGCCCGAATGTGTCGAGTGCATCGAGGATCTGGCCGCCGTCGCCGCGAGCAATAACGAGCATGTTTCGCGTCCGCGGCTGCAATCGCTCGGGATCGCCGACCAGAAGCACGCTGTTGCCATAGCGGAACACATAAGTGCCGCCGAAATGGGTGGAGAAAAACGCCGCCGGCCAGTCGAATTCGAGCTTTTCCGGGATGATGCCGTTGGCCCTTATGTCGCCGCAGCGTTTTGCGCCTTCGACGATCTCCGCCATCAAGGTCGCGTCGCGCCAGCCGTCGGTCTCGGTCATGAAGCGCTCGGTCAGCGCCTCGAGGCTGCGCGCATCGGCGAGCAGCCGGCTCGGCGTGTAGACGCCGAAACTGACCTTGCGGATCGAGACGATGTCGGCCGGGGTGCGGACATCGAAAACGAGGTTCTCGATCTCACCATAGACCGCATCCTTCAGCGTCAGCGCTTCAATGGCGGCCTGGTTGTTCGCATAGAAGAGCTCAAAGAGCGCGGCATCGACGGAGAACGCGGTGGCGATCAGCGGCGCGTTGCGCTGCTCCGGGGTGACGATGATGAAACGCCGGTTGATGCCGTTTGGATCGAGATAGTCCATGTCGCCGAGCGCATCCGCGACCTCCAGCGAATAGCCCGAGGCGTCGAGATGGAAGTCGTCAAGCGCGACCCGCGGCAGCCGGAACGCTTCGAGCGCGGCGTTATAGCGCTCGATCAGGTGCGGCGCGGACACGCGCACCAGCCCGCCGAAGCGCAGGCCCTCGCGGATCAGCTTTTCCATCAGCCGTCATCCCCGAAGTCGCGGCGGAAGCGCTCATTCGCCGCGGTGCGGATCTTCATGTCGCGAACCTGGGCCGAGATCGCCGCCTCGTCGGTCTTGCCGGAATAGCGGAACTCGGAATCCGCATAGCGGTTGATCTCCTGGATGACCATGTCCAGGGTGATCGGCCGGCGCAGTTCGCCGATCATGGCGAGCTTCTGCTCATAGGGCAGGCGCAGATAGGCCTCCGGCGCCTCGAACCAGTCGTCCGGCAGGTCCACATCCATCGCCCGGTATTTGATCGCATCGGTGATGTTCTTGATCGCCCGTCCGGTGAAGCGCGGTTCGCGTTCCTTGATCTGGTGCAGATATTGGCCGATATCGGCGATCGTGTCCGGCGAGCCGATATCGGCGACGACATCGTCCCAGACATCGCGCAGGCCATGCTCCTGCGGTACCGAATGGCGGCCATAGTTCTCCGCCACCATCTTCTTCAGTTCTTGAGCCGCATAAAGATCGTGCTTTCCGAGCGCGATCGAATGGTTCTTGCCGATCAGCAGGTGGAAGATGTCGATATAGTCGTCGCGGGTCTGCGGCCCGTCGACGAGCCAGCGAGCGCCGGCGCGCTGGCGCAGCGCGTCGTCGACCTTTTCGGGATAGTTGGAGAACATGCCGAAGGCGCAATTGCCGCGGATCACGGTTCCGGTCCCCGACAGCGATTCCATCAGAACCGCGGTGACCTCCTGCTGGCCGCCGGAGGATCGATGGTCGTCGCGCTTGCCGGCGACCTGGTCGATGTCGTCGACGGTGCCGAAGGCGATCGCGCGCGGATCGAGCACCCGCTCGATGAACGCCTTGCAGTTCTGGCCCGACTTGCCCTGATACTCCGAGATCTGGTCGATGCCGAAATTCTCGAAATGGAACGGGTAGCCGGCCATCTCGCAATAGGAATTGACGAGCCCGGCGATCATCTGGATCAGCGTCGTCTTGCCGGTGCCCGGATAGCCGTCGCCCATGACGGTGAAGATGAAGCCGCCGAGTTCGACGAACGGGTTCTTGCGTGCCTCGAAATCGTAGGAGGCGAGCATGCGGGCGAGCTTCAGCGCCTGCGCCTTGGCGATGTGGTTGCCGACCACCTCGTGCGGCTGCTTGAACGGGATTTCGACCCGCCGCCGCTTGGCGGCCGAGCCGGGCCGGGCAAAACCGTGCAAATGGAAGTCGTCGGCCTCGACCGCATAGGCGACCGCCTCGAACGCCGGAATATCGGCACCCATGGCCGAATGGGCGTCGGCCTCGACCGCGTCCATAGCGTCGGCGGCGAGCCGGGCGACCGTCTCGTCGATGGCGTCGTCGCCGACGCCTTTGACGGCGCTCGCAAGCCGGCTTACGAACCAGCCGAGCGCGTCATTGGTGCTGTCATTCGGGACCTCGCCGAGCGGCGCCGGCGCGCCGGTCGGTGCCGTCGCCCGCATGGCGAAAAGGTGGGCGGCGGCGGCAAAGGTCGCGACCAGCGCCTTCGCCCGGACAAGTGCCCGGAACCGGTCGAGATCGGCGCCGTGCAGCGTGCCCGCCTTGTTGCGGGCGCCGAGATCGAGATAGCCGAGCGGCTCGACGAAATACTCGCTGATCGCCAGCCCGACGGCGATCGCCCGTCGCGTCTCATAGAGAATGGCGTGGCGCTCCGGCGAAAGCAGCGTGTCGTCGTCGCTGGCAAGCACCGCGGCGAAATCGGTGCGGCTGCGCTTTTTCGGTCCCACCCCGCCGCTGCCGAGCGGGCTGACATAGCGGATCCGGCCTTTCTGCGCGGTTTGCGGCGCAGCCTCCACCGTCTCCGCATTGGCCATGATGCCGAGCGCTGTGTCGTAATGCTCGCGGATGCGCGCCTCGGGAATGCGGACCGACCGGCTTTCCATGGTGTCGCGCTACCTCAAGTTCTTTCGGGTCCGGATGTCGGCGCCTGCCAGATATGCCCTCTCCCTTGAGGGAGAGGGGTATGGAGACCCGGTGAAGCGAAGCTGAACCGTTGGTCGAAGTCGGGTGAGGGTGATGGTTTTTTTCTTAGCCCCCTCACCCAACCCTCTCCCCCAAGGGGAGAGGGCTTTGGAGAGTGTTGGCATCCGGGGGTATTCCGCCCAAACAACCCTCCCCCTTGTGGGGAGGGTGGACGGCGCGTCAGCGCCGGCCGGGTGGGGGTAATACCAAAATGTTCGCAGATCAGCAGCGTTGCTGTCTTCTCTTTTAACCCCCACCCCCGACCCCTCCCCGCAAGGGGGAGGGGTGAGGCAATCCTCAACCATATTTCGCCGGCTACTCATCGCTGTCACCATTCAGACGTTCTCGATCAGCCGGCCGGCCGGGGTCACCACGCAGGGCCTGGACCCGGCGAGCAGCGTCCGACGCTCGCTGCTGTCGCTCACCCGCTGATAAATGCCGTGCGGCATGGCGATATTCGATTCGAATTCGGTAATGCCGCGGCTTTCGCAGGCCGGGTCGCGCTTGGTGATGACGAATTTCTCTCGCGTCCGCGCCCGCGAGAAGAACCCACCGGCAACTCGCGTCGTGCCGGCCGAGACGATCGTCTCGATCACCCAGCGCAGCGCCCAGGCATCGTCGAGATCGTCCGCATCGGCGACGAGACCGGCGATCGGGTCCTCGATCTCGGAAAACACCGGCGACACGAACGGACCGACCGCGACCCGCTTCAGCGATTTCAGCCGCAGGTCTTCGACGCCCTCGTCGATCTCGCCGGCGAGCGTCGACAACAAGAAGCCGATGCCGGTATAGGCGGCCGCAATTTCGGCGACCCGGACGATCGCCGGTTCCAGCCGATCCTTGTTGTGCACATCGTCGCTGTTGACGTCGAACACGGCGGCGCAGCGGACCGGCCGCGAGGTCGGCCCGTCCCAATGGTCCCACCACATCCAATAGGCGTTCCCGGCCTTCATCCAGCTATGCGAATTGCGGACATCGGACATGAACACAATGTCGGGATCCTGGTTCAGCGCCGCCGCATAGACCGCCCGCGCCATCTCCGCGATCATATGCGGGCTCGGCAACCGCCGCCGCGCCAGCATCTGGTCGAGCATGTCGGTGCGCAGCCGCTCCGGATCGGCGGTCGGATTTCCGGGAAGGCCGTGCTTGCGGTCATTGGCGATCGAGACCACTTCCTTCAGGATCGGAAACCCGGAATTGATCCTGTCGGTCTTGGGCGGATCGCCGGCCGCGGTGCGCAGATCGATCAGCCGGAAGAGATTCCTTAGCCGCGAAAACGTTTCCGCCGACGTGCCTTCCGAAAAGCCCGCGAGCACGCCGGAGACCCGCTCCAGCGTGCGGAAATAGAGCGCCCGGGCGGTGTCGGTCCTAGGCGTCATCGGGCAATGTCCGTTCGGCGTCGCTAAGGACGCACCACGCCGTTGGAGTACTATTGCATCCGACGCGACAACGGATCTTTCCCTCTCCCTTGAGGGAGAGGGATACGGAGACCCGGTGAAGCGAAGCTGAGCCGCTGGTCGACGTCGGGTGAGGGTGATTGGCTTTTGTCATATGACGACCCCTCACCCAACCCTCTCCCCAGAGGGGAGAGGGCTTTGGGCCGGCGGTTCCGCAGTGGACGATGCATCTGTTAGCCGACATACTTACCCGTATCGACCTTTTCCAGAATCTCTGAAAACCGGCGGGTGAATTCGGCGTTGGCGATCTCGCCTTTCTTGCGGATTTCCGCGGTACGCTTCATGAAGATCTCGTGGCTCTCCATCATGCCGACGATCCGGTTTTCAGAGGAAATGCCGATCTGGGTCATCATCGCATCGGCCTGGGCGTCGGTTTCGCGGCCGACATCGTCGATGCGGTGGGCGACGTTCTGCTGCTCGCTGGTGCGGATCGATTCGGTCAGCGCGTCATACATCACCGAGCGCTGTTCGGTGTCGATTTCGAGCTTGTGGATCAGCGTGCGCTGGGCCGCCGACTGCTTGGTCAGGCTTTCCACGTAGTTCTCGTATTGCGCGGCGTAGCGCTCTAGCGACTGCTGCACGGCCGTCAGTTCCTGCAGCTTGGCCTGGGCATCGTTGTAGTCGATCGCGGCTTGCGCCCGCTCCGCCTCGATCGCCTTCAGCGCCTCGCCGGTCGCGTCCGCAAGCCGGGCATCGATCTCGGCGATGTTCGGACCGAGTTCGTCGAGCCGCCCCTGCAACCCGTCGATCTCGCCGGCGAGCTCCCGGGCGCGGTCGAGCACGCTGGAATGCGCGCTCCGGGTCCTGTCGTTGCGGTCGTCGAGAATGGCGAGCTGCTCTTCGAGCAGGGTGCGGATGACATCCGATTTGCGGATCAGTTCGTTGAGATTGGTGCGGATATCGGCCTCGCGGACGCGCGCCGACCGCATCTCTTCGGATTTGCGCTTCGAGAACCAGCCCATCATCGTTTCGCCGAATGTCGGCTTCGACATCTGTTCGAATTCGGAGCCGAAGGCGCGGGTGATTTCGTCAAGGCCGTGGATCAGCGCGGCGATGTTGGCCTGCGCCGCCTCGCTGTTCTTCATCACCGCCTCGAAATCCGCATCGGCGGTGTCGACCACCACCTCCTTCAGTTCGGTCTCGCCGAGGATTTTGTTCAGCCTTTCGTCGATCTGCTGCTGCTTCTCAACCGAGTCGGCGATTTCGATCCGCACGCCCTCCAGGTTCTTTTCGATTTCATCGAAACGGATTTTCGCCATCTGCATCCTCCTCGACCGATTCCCTCCGGCGCACCCGCCGGTTATGGCAGATGTTTGCGCCATAGCCCATGTAGGCACGCCGGTGCCGGCTTACCAGTTTTGCATCTTTCCCGTGCGACAGGTTGCGGCGAGCGCCTCCGGGCGCTGTCTCAGGCGGCCGGGGCGATCCGTGCCGCGCAGAACTTATACTCGGGGATCTTGCCGAAAGGATCGAGCTGCGGATTGGTCAGGATGTTGGCGGCCGCCTCCACATAGGCGAACGGAATGAAGATCATGTCCTCCTGCAGCGCCGTATCGGCCCGCGCCATGAGCGTAATCGCGCCGCGCCGCGTCTCCACGGTGATCTCGTCGCCGGCACTGATGCCGAGGCGCTTTAACGTCGCCGGATGGAGGCTCGCCGCCGGACCCGGCTCGAGCCGGTCGAGCACCGCGGCCCGCCTGGTCATCGCGCCCGTATGCCAGTGTTCGAGCTGGCGCCCGGTGGTCAGCACGAAGGGATAGGTCTCGTCCGGCAGTTCGGCCGGCGGGGTGACGGCGGCCGGCACCAGAAGGGCGCGGCCCGACGCCGTCGGAAAACCATCGCCGAAGACGACGCCCTCGCCCGGATGGTCGGGCGCCGGACACGGATAGGTGACGACGTTTTCCGCCTCCAGCCGTTCCCAGGTGATGTTGTCGAGCGACGGCATCGCCCGCTTCATCTCGGCGAAGACGTCGGCCGGGTGCTCGTAAGCCCAGTCAAGGCCGAGGCGACGGGCAAGGTCGACGGTGATCGCCCAGTCGGCGCGTGCCTCGCCGGGCGCATCGACGGCCTTGCGGCCCATCTGCACCTGGCGGTTGGTGTTGGTGACCGTCCCGGTCTTCTCCGGCCAGGCGGTCGCCGGCAGCACCACGTCGGCGAACATCGCCGTCTCGGTCATAAAGATGTCCTGGACGACGAGATGATCGAGCGCAGCCAGCGCTTCACGGGCGTGGCCGGCATCGGGATCGGACATCGCCGGGTTCTCGCCCATGATGTACATGCCGCGGATTTGCCCGCGCGCCGCCGCATTGATGATCTCGACCACGGTCAGCCCGGGCTGCGGGTCGAGTTGGGCCCCCCAGAGCTTTTCGAACCGTTCGCGGTGGGCGGCCTCGCCGACCTTGGCATAGTCCGGGAAGACGAGCGGGATCAGCCCGGCATCGGAGGCGCCCTGGACGTTGTTCTGGCCGCGTAAGGGATGCAGGCCGGTGCCGGGGCGGCCGACATGGCCGGTGATCATGGCCAGCGAAATCAGGCAGCGGGCATTGTCGGTGCCGTGCACGTGCTGGGAGACGCCCATGCCCCAGAAGATGATCGCCCGGTCGGCGCGCGCATAGGCGCGGGCCACGTCGCGGATCGTCCCTGCATCGATGCCGCAGACCGGCGCCATCCTCTCCGGCGTGAACCCGGCGAGATGGTCCTTGAGTGCGGCGAAGCCCTCCGTATGCGCCTGGATGTACTGGGTGTCGTAGAGGTCCTCTTCGACGATCACGTTCATCATCGCATCGAGCAGGGCGACATCGGCGCCGGGCCGGAATTGCAGCATATAAGTGGCGTGGCGTTCGAGCGCCTGGCCGCGCGGGTCCATGACGATCAGCTTGGCGCCGCGCCTGGCCGCCTGCTTGAAATAGGTCGCCGCCACCGGATGGTTCTCGCCCGGATTGGCGCCGATGACGATGATCAAATCGGCATTGGCGCATTCGTTGAACGGCGCCGTGACGCCGCCCGAGCCGATGCCCTCCATCAGCGCAGCGACCGAGGAGGCGTGGCAGAGCCGCGTGCAATGATCGACATTGTTGTGGCCGAAGCCGGTGCGGATCAGCTTCTGGAAGAGATAGGCCTCCTCGTTGGAGCATTTGGCCGAGCCGAATCCGGCGATCGCGCGGCCGCCGGCCTCATCGCGCAGCTTAGCGAGCCCGGCGGCGGCGACATCAAGCGCTTCCTCCCAGCTCGCCTCGCGGAAATGGGTCAGCGTATCGGCCGGGTCGACGTTGAGGCCCTTTTCCGCGCCGTCTTTGCGGATCAGCGGCCGGGTCAGGCGCAGCGGTGAATGGATATAGTCGAAGCCGAACCGGCCCTTGACGCAGAGCCGGTTCTCGTTGGCCGGGCCGTCGGCGCCTTCGACATAGGCGATGCTGCCGTCGCGGATCTTGTAATCGATCTGGCAGCCGACCCCGCAATAGGGGCAGACCGACCGCACCGTTTCATCGGCGCCGCGCGACCCGACGCCGGTTTTTTCATCGACGATCGATTTCGGCATCAGCGCCCCGGTCGGGCAGGCGGCGACGCATTCGCCGCAGGCAACGCAGGTCGAGGCGCCCATCGGATCGTCGAAATCGAATACGGGCATGGCATGGTGGCCGCGCTCGGCCATGCCGATGACGTCGTTGACCTGGACCTCGCGGCAGGCGCGCACGCACAGCCCGCAGGCGATGCAGGCGTCGAGATTGACCGCCATTGCCGGATGCGAGGGATCGGGCGCCGGCGCCGGGCGCGGCGCATACCGGTTGGTCGGCTGAACACCCATTTGCGCGACCCAGGCCCAGAACGGCGCCGCCTGATCATGCGCTTGCGCCCTTGCCGGCTGGTCGGCGAGCAGCAGTTCGAACACCATTTGCCGCGCCTTTTCAGCCCGTGCGGTGTCGGTCCTGACCACCATCCCCTCGGCCGGTTTGCGCTGGCAGGAGGCGGCGAGTACCCGCTCGCCCTCGATCTCGACCATGCAGGCGCGGCAATTGCCGTCGGCGCGGTAGCCGGGCGCGTCTTTATGGCAGAGATGGGGGATGGTGTTGCCTTCCCGCTTCGCCACCTGCCAGAGGCTCTCGTCCGGCGCGGCGGTGACGGATCGGCCGTCGAGGGAAAACGCGATCTTTGCGGTCATGACGGCGCCTCCGTGAAGAAGTTCAGAACGCTGCGCACCGGATTGGGCGCGGCCTGACCGAGGCCGCAGATCGAGGCGTCGCGCATCACCGCCTCCAGATCGCCGATGAGTGCTTCGTCCCAGTTCCCGGCTTTGAGCAGCGCGACCATCTTTTCCGTCCCGACCCGGCACGGCGTGCACTGGCCGCAGCTTTCGTGCATGAAGAATTTCAACAGATTGAGCGCGACCGCTTTGAGATCGTCGCGGTCGGAAAGCACGACGACCGCATGGCTGCCCAGGAACCCGCCATGGGGTTCGAACGTGCCGAAATCGAGCGGCAGATCGGCCATCGACGCCGGGAAGATGCCGCCCGATGCGCCGCCCGGCAGGAATGCGGCAAGCGTGTGACCGTCGGCCATGCCGCCGCACTGGTCGGCGATCAGCTCGTTCAAGGAAATCCCGGCCGGCGCCAGTTTCACGCCGGGCGCGGCGACCCGCCCCGAGACCGAATAGGAGCGCAGGCCCTTATGGTCCGGCCTGCCCTGATCGGCGAACCAGTCCGGACCGCGATCGACGATGTCGCGCACCCAGTAGAGCGTCTCGACATTGTGGTTGAGGGTGGGCCGGCCGAAGAGGCCGGTCTCGGCGATATAGGGCGGCCGGTGGCGCGGCAGGCCGCGCCTGCCTTCGATCGATTCCAGCATCGCCGACTCCTCGCCACAGACATAGGCGCCGGCGCCGCGCCTGAGTTCGATACCGCAACCGGCCGTCAGGCCGGCGGCGTCGAGGGCGGCGATCTCTTTGGTCAAGACCGCGTGGATCGCCGGATATTCGTCGCGCAGATAGATATATATCCGCTCCGCATCGACCGCCCAGGCGGCGATCAGCGCCCCTTCGAGCACCCGGTGCGGATCGGTCTCCAGATAGTGGCGGTCCTTGAACGTGCCCGGCTCGCCCTCATCGGCGTTGACGGTGACCAGCCGTGGCGCCTCAAAACCGCGGACGATCGCCCATTTCCGGCCGGCCGGAAAGCCGGCGCCGCCCATGCCGCGCAGGCCGGCATCGGACAGCTTGCCGATAACCGATTCGGGCGTGCGAGCGCCGGCCCGGCATGAATCGAGCACCGCATAGCCGCCATCGGCCCGATAGGCGTCAAGGCCGGTACAGGCGGAGATTTCCGCCGCCGTCTCGCCGCGCGCGGCAAGATCGGCCACCGCCGCGGCCTCGGCCGGCGCCACCGCCCGCTTGCCGATCATCGCCGCCGGCGCCTCGGCGCAGCGGCCCATGCACGGCGCCCGGACCACGCGGATGCGGGCCGGGTCGACGAGACTGTCGAGCCGCGAAATCAGGTCTTCGGCGCCGGCGAGCATGCAGGAGACGGAGTCGCAGACCCGCACGGTGATCGCGGCGGGCGCCGCCGCACCCTCCTTCACGATATCGAAATGGTGGTAGAAGCTTGCGACCTCGAACACTTCGGCCTGCGACAGCCGCATCTCTTCGGCGAGCGCCCGCAGATGCGCCGCCGAGAGATGGCCGAAAGCGTCCTGGATCAAATGCAGATGCTCGATCAGCAGATCGCGCCGCCGCGGCCGGTCACCGAGCAGCGCGGCGATCGCGTCGCGCGCTAGCGGATCGAGCTGTCGGCCCTTCGGCGTTGCCCGCGCCCGGCGTTTCTGCGGCGCAGCTTCTGACATTCCATCCTCCGGTCCGGATCGGCGATCCGGTTCTGCGCCTCTTTTTGCGGCCGCCCATTCGCCGTCTCACGATGCCAATCCGGCGCGACGATAGCGGATCGGTGGGCGGGCGTAACCGCCGGTTCCGACATCTAGAATTACGATGGCGACGCAATTGCCGTCAAACCCGGCAGAGGACGATCGGGAGAGGAAAACGGCCTGCGAAAAAGCCGGCGTCCGCCGATCGGCACGGCCGTCCGGTTCAGGAAATACCCCTGTTCGAACGTCGCCGAATTGATGCGATGGTCAGTTGGCGCAGCCTTGCCTTTGTCCACCTTTCCCGCGAAAAGCCTGTCCCCGCGCAGGCGGGGACGGGAATCCAATTATCCTCTCGATACGCACTGTCCTCGGCTGTTGCGGATTGAAGAATCGACCGACAAACAAGCGCCAATAAGGGCGGATCGGCCAATGGGCACCCGCTTTCGCGGGTGAGGTGCCGAGAGGCTGTCCTTGCGCGCAGATTTTTCCCCCCCAGAGCGGCGCGAATCGGCAAGAAGTGTGCATCCCCTAGCGCGAAAGCGGGGAACCATTGGCATTGCAGAGCCGGAGATGCCGTTGCGTGTGTCTTCGGCGTCCCGACCGCGACAATCCCTATTGCAGCACCGAATTGGAGTCGCTGTCGGCCTGGGCCAGCGCCAGTTCGGTGACGGCGATCAGCGTCGAGGCGCGGGTGGCGAGATCGGGGGCTTCGAGCAGGGCCTGCTTCTCGGCCGGACCGTAGGGGCTCAGCATCGACAGCGTGTTGACCAGCACCTCGTTGGAGGCGCGCTCCACGGTCTTCCAGTCGGCCTCCAGATCGGTCTTGTCGAGATAGGCCTGGAACGCCTCGATCAGGCCGGTGCGGTCGACATCGTCCTCGCCCATGCCGGGCATGAAATCGTCGGCATATTCGGACGCATCGATACGGCACTGGCGATAGTCGGTTCCGGCCTCGATCTCCTCGATCAGGCGGAAGCGGCAGATACCGGTCAGCGTCGTCAGATAGCGGCCGTCGCGGGTTTCGGCAAAGGTGATGATGCGGCCGATGCAGCCGACCGGACAGAGCGGTGGCGCGCCGGCGAGGTCGGGTTCCTCGTTGCCGTCGAAGCGCGGCTGGACCATGCCGATGACGCGATTTCCCGCCAGCGCCGCATCGACCATCGCCAGATAGCGCGGTTCGAACACGTTGAGCGGCAGTTGCGCGCGCGGCAGCAAGAGCACCGCCGGCAGCGGGAACACCGGCACGATCTCCGGCAGATCGGGCGGTCCGCGGAAGGTCTTTCGCATGGTTGCCATTGTCGGCCCCTTTGCCGCTCGTTTAGAGCGCTTTCCGTTTTCGCCGAAACACTCGAAACGCTCTATCGGTTTGCTTTGTCGCGTATTCCTATCCGAAAACCGGTTCCCACCCTGGTTCAGGCCCGGGGCAGGCCTTTTCGGGAATACGCTCTAGGAAAACAGGACGCTCGACAGCTTGCGGCGACCCGAAACGGTCGCAGCGTCGTCCGCTCCCCAGGCATCGAAAAACTGCAGCAATTGCTTGCGGGCGCCGTCGTCTTCCCATTCGCGGTCGCGCCGGATGATCTCGACCAGCGCGTCGGCGGCGCCGTCGCGGTCGCCGCTCGCGTTGAGCGCGAGCGCCAGGTCGAAGCGCGTCTGGTGATCGCCCGGATCGGCGTTGAGCGCGGCCGCGAGCGCCTGCGGATCGCCGACATCGCCCGATTGGCGCGCCAGTTCGAGTTCGGCACGGGCGCCGGCGATCGCCGGATCGCCGGCCTTGGTCTCCGGAACGAGGGCCAGCGATTCCTCGGCCCGGTCGAGATCGCCGGTTGCGACATAGCAACGCGCCAGCCCGCCGATCGCCGCAAGATTGCCGGCCTCGCGGCCGAGCGCGGCGGCATAGGCCTCGGCCGCCTCGGCCCATTTCTGCTCGGCGAAGGCGGCATCGCCGGCCTCGACCAGCCGCTCCGTCTCCGAAGGCCCGACCGGGCCGGCGACCTTTTCGATGAAGGCCATGACCTGGCTTTCCGGCACCGCGCCCATGAAGGCGTCGACCGGCCGGCCGTCCTTGAAGGCAACGACCGCGGGGATCGAGCGAACGCCGAGCTGGCCGGCCACCTCAGGATGCTGATCTATGTTCATCTTGACCAGCTTGACCTTGCCGGCGGCGGCCTTGACCGCCTTTTCCAGGATCGGGGTGAGCTGCTTGCACGGGCCGCACCAGTCGGCCCAGAAATCGACCAGAACCGCCTTTTCGCGCGATGCGTCGATGACATCGGCGGCGAAGCCGGCCGTCGTGGTGTCGACGATTTCGCCGGCCGCCGGTGACGGCGCTCCGCTCAGAACTGCTTCCATTTTCGCCTCGTGGTCTCGTCGTGCCGCGGCGGCCCGAGCGCAGGTCATTATATTCGGTTTTTTCGATAAATGGGATTCCCGCCCGAAAATGCAAACCGGGACCGCTTATTCGGCGGCCGAGCCGAGGTCGACGACAAGCGGCTCGTGACCGGTCTCATTCAGAAAGCGCAGGAAATCGTCGCGCCCGATCGTCGTCGTCGCGGTGTTGGCCAGGGGATGAAAGTTGAGCCGGTCATGGCCGAGAAGCCCGACATCGAGCACCACGGTCACCCGGCCATCGGCATCGTTGATGACCGAAAACGGGGTGACGGACCCCGGCTCGACACCGAGCACCTCGCGCAGCAACTCCGCCTTGCCGAAGGACAGCCGCGCCGAACCGATGATCGTATGGAACCGCTTCAGATCGACGCCGGCATCCTCGCGCGCCACCACCAGCCACAGCCGGTCCTTCTTGTCCTTCAGAAACAGGTTCTTGGTGTGACCGCCGGAAATCTCGCCGCGCAGCTTCTGCGATTCCTCGACGGTGAAGACCGCCGGGTGCTCCAGGGTCTTTGTCGCGATAGCGAGATCGGCGAGAAAGGCAAAGAGGTCGTCGCGGGATTTCGGCATCTCGACATCCGGTTGAAGGACGCTGGGGCAAAGCGTTCGCCTAACGCGAATTCGGCGTTGGAGTCAAAGCCGGTATCGGATCAACCTTCCGGGCTCCAGCCGGGCGGGGCGAGTTCGAAGCCGTCGAACGCGAAACCCGGGGCGACGGTGCAGCCGACCAGGGTCCAGGCGCCGCGGCTTGCCGCCGACTGCCAGGCGCCCGCCGGGACCACGGCCTGCGGCCGCTCGCCGGCGGATAAATCACTGCCGATCCGAACCGATACGCGGCCGTCATCATCCGCGATCTCCAGATCCAGCGGCGCGCCGGCATACCAGTGCCAGATCTCGGCGGCATCGACCCGGTGCCAGTGCGAACGCTCGCCCGACCGCAGCAGGAAATAGATTGCGGTCGAATGGGCGCGGCCGCCCTGCCCGGCGGCATCGCGAAACGTCTCACGGAAATGGCCGCCTTCCGGGTGCGGCTCAAGCGCCAGGACGGCGATGATATCGTCCGCCGTCGGCCCGTCCGGACCGCCGGCCGGCATCAGAAATGGTCCTTGCGCCGGCGCACCTCGGCGAACACCTCCCAGTCGGCGGCATCGGCCATGCCGAGATGGGCGCGCAAGGCCTCGTCGCCGGCGCGCAGGAAGGGATTGGTCAACCGTTCCTCGGCCATGGTCGTCGGCAGCGTCGGCTTGCCCTGGGCCCTGATCGCGGCAACCGCCTCGAGCCGCTCGGCCAGGGCGGCGTTGTCGGGATCGACGGTCACCGCGAACTTGGCGTTGGCAAGGGTGTATTCGTGCCCGCAATAGATCCGGGTCTCCGCCGGCAGCGTCGCGGCAAGGCGGTCGAGCGAGGTCCACATCATCTCGGGCGTGCCTTCGAACACCCGGCCGCAGCCCATGGCAAAGAGCGTGTCGCCGGTGAAGGCGAGGGCGGCGTCGGGAAGCCAGTAGGCAACCTGGCCGAGAGTGTGGCCCGGCGTGCCGATCACCCGGACGGTCGCGCCGGCGAACTGGACGCTGTCGCCATCACCGACCTTGAGGTCGAGGTCGACGATCATTGCGGCTTCTTGGCGCGGGCCGACCACGGTCGCGCCGTAAGCATCCTTCAGCGCCGGGATCGCCTGGGTGTGGTCCCAGTGATGGTGGGTCACCCAGACCTGGGTCGGGGTCCAGCCGGTCTCGGCGACCGCCCGCTTGATCGCCGCCTCGTCCGGTGCGTCGACAACGGCCGTTTCGCCGCTCTCGGGATCGTGCACCAGCACCCCGTAATTGTCGGTAAGGCAGGGAAACAGGTGAACGGCAAGTTCGGACATGGGCAACGGTCCCGGACTGGTTGAGGGCGCTTCTGACAGATGCACCTGCGTAGCATCACAAAGCCGACGATTCCAGCCGTCGGGTTGCGATCGGCCCGAAAGCGAGGCTAGATCGATACTCGGAAGCGATCAGGGATTCGCCGATGTATCTCGATGTGGTCGATCTGAGGAATTTCTACGCCTCGCCGCTCGGCGAGGCGGCGCAGCGCGCTCTCTCGGAGCGGCTCGCCACCCATTGGCCGGATGTGGACGGGCTGAGCCTCATCGGCAGCGGCTATGCGACGCCTTATCTGGAGCCCTATCGGGAGAAGGCGGAACGGGTGCTCGCCTTCATGCCGGCGGCGCAGGGCGTGGTCAACTGGCCGGGCCGCGGCGCCAATGCGGCGGCGCTGGTGCTGGAGGACGCGCTGCCGCTCAACGATGCGGCGATCGACCGGGCGCTGATCGTCCACCAGCTCGAAATGTCGGAACAGCCGATGCAGCTCCTGCGCGAATTGTGGCGGGTGCTGGCGCCCGGCGGCCGGCTCGTCGTCGTCGTGCCCAACCGGCGCGGGCTGTGGGCCCATACCGACCGCACGCCGTTCGGGCACGGCCGGCCGTTCTCGCGCTCGCAGCTGACCGGCCTTCTGCGCGAGGCGATGTTCAGTCCGGTGTCCTGGTCGGAGGCGCTGCACATGGCGCCGGTTGCCAACCGGACATTGTTGCGCTCGGCCCGCGCCTTCGACCGGGTCGGCCGGTCGATCTGGGGCGGCTTTGGCGGCATCATCCTGGTCGAGGCGACCAAGCAGCTCTACCGGGCGCTGCCGGCCGGCGAGAAGGCCCGCGCCGGGGCGACGCTGCGGCCGGTGCTGGCGCCGCCCTTGGCGCCGCGATCTCCCGTCCGCAGCACTCCGGTGTCGCCGGATTCGTGATGCCGGGCCACACGCCTGTCCGCACGGGTTTCTTTTGCTTTCCCGGCGCAGCCTGCCTATGAATAGCCCGCCCGCCGGCAGACCGTGCCGCCGCGGCTGAAACCGAAGGCCCGAAAAGGGCGCGAAACTGCAGGCTCCTCATGGGTAGAGACGACCGCCAGACGCCGCCGACGCTCGCCGATCTGCGCGACGAGATCGACCGCATCGACGGGTTGCTGCACGGCCTGTTGATCGAGCGCGGCGAGATCATCGATGCGCTGATCGCGATCAAGCGGACCGAGGCCACCGGCTCGGCGTTCCGCCCGGCGCGCGAGGCCGATATGCTGCGCCGGCTGGTCGAGCGCCATCGCGGCATCCTGCCGGTCGACACGGTGGAGAGCATCTGGCGGGTGATCATCTCCACCTTCACCTATGTCCAGGCGCCCTACAGCGTGCACATCATGGGCGGGGCGGAGAGCGCCGCCAATCGCGACGTCGCCCGCTTCCATTTCGGCTTCACGCCGCCGCTGATCGTCCACGACGATGCGGAGGCGGTGCTGCAGGCGGTCGACACCGCCCGCGGCGATCTCGGCCTGTTGCATGCCGGCGCCCACAATGACGGCGCCTGGTGGGATCTGTTGAGGGCGCCGGAGGCGCCGAAGATCATTGCGCGGCTGCCGCTGATCGAGCGCGCCGACCACCCCGCCGACCGGCCGCACTACGTCATCGCCAAGGCGGTCACCGATGCCGCGGCCAAGGATGTTGCGCTCTATGCGGCGGCGCTGCCGGCCGCGCCGGAGCCGGCCGGGCTTGCGCGGCTTTCCGAGAACGGGATCGATGTCGTCGACCAACACCAGGGAGCGGACGGTTTCTCGCTGCTGATCGCGGTCGATCGGCCGGCCGGCGAGGCGCCGCTCAGCGCGCTGCTGAAGGATGTGCTCGGGGGCCTTTCCCGGCTCGATCCGGTCGGCAGCCACGCCGCGCCCTTCGTCTTCAATGGACGGCCGGGCGCAGCGACCAAACCGGGTGAAGAACAATGACACGGAGAACGCGGCCGGAGCCCCGTCCCGGCGTGCTCAAAATCGAGGCCTATGTGCCGGGCAAATCGACCGCGTCCGGCGGCGACAAGCTCTACAAGCTGTCCTCGAACGAGACGCCGCTCGGGCCGAGCCCGAAAGCGGTCGCCGCCTTTCATGGCGCCGGCGATGCGCTGGCGCTTTATCCCGATGGCGCGGCGCGCGAACTGCGCGAGACGATCGGCGCCGTCTACGGTCTCAATCCGGCGCGGCTTGTGTGCGGCGCCGGCTCCGACGAGATCCTGAACCTGCTCGCCCACGGCTTCCTCGGCGCCGGCGACGAGGCGATCTATTCGGCCCACGGCTTTCTCGTCTACAGGATCGCGATCCTCGGCGCCGGGGCGACCCCGGTGGTGGCGCCGGAAACCGATCTGACCGCCGATGTCGATGCGATGCTGGCCGCCGTCACCAAGCGCACCCGCATGGTGTTTCTCGCCAATCCGAACAATCCGACCGGCACCTATCTGCCGATCGGCGAGATCCGGCACCTTCACAAAGGGTTGCGGCCGGACATCCTGCTCGTGCTCGACGCGGCCTATGCGGAATATGTGCGCCGCAACGACTATGAGAGCGGCATCGAGCTCGTCGCCACCTCTGAGAACGTGGTGATGACGCGGACGTTCTCGAAGATCTACGGGCTCGCCGGCCTGCGCCTCGGCTGGGCCTATGGTCCCGAGCACGTCATCGATGCGCTCAACCGCATTCGCGGCCCGTTCAACGTTTCCGGTGCGGCGATTGCCGCGGGTGCTGCGGCGATTTCCGATCATGCGTTCACCGAGCACGCGGCCGAGCACAATGAGGAATGGCTGCCGATCCTCAAGGACGAGATCGCTAAGCTCGGCCTGACGGTGACGCCGAGCGTCGCCAATTTCCTGCTCATCCATTTCCCCGACCGGGAGGGCCAGCGCGCGCCGGACGCCGACGACTTCCTGCTCAAGCGTGGGCTTGTGCTGCGCCGGGTCGGGGCTTACGGCTTTCCGAACGCCCTGCGCGCCTCGGTGGGGACGGCGGAAGCGAACCGGGCGCTGATCGCAGCACTCGGCGCATTTGTCAAACGCGGGGAGGCCTGAGCCTTGGCCGACACACCCATCATCGACCGGCTGGCGCTGATCGGCATTGGCCTGATCGGCTCGTCGATCGCCCGCGCGGCGAAGGCCAACGGGCTCGCCGGACATATCGCGATCTCCTCGCGCACGGCGGCGACGCTGGCCCGCGCCGAGGAACTCGGCCTCGGCGACAGCTATCATGAAGACGCCGGCGAAGCGGTCAAGGACGCCGATCTCGTCATCGTCTCGGTTCCGGTCGGCGCCAGCGGCGCGGTGGCGGCGGCGATCGGGCCGCATCTGAAGCCGGGGGCGATCGTCTCCGATGCCGGTTCGGTGAAGACCTCGGTGGTCCGGCAGATGGCGCCGGAACTGCCCGATGGCGTCCACTTCATTCCGGCCCATCCGGTCGCCGGCACCGAATATTCCGGCCCCGATGCCGGCTTTGCCGATCTCTTCGAGAACCGCTGGTGCATCCTGACGCCGCTGCCCGGCACCGAGGCCCAAGCGATCGAGCGGCTCAGCGCGTTCTGGCGCGGCTGCGGCGCCGATATCGAAATCATGAGCGCCGAGCACCACGACCTGGTGCTCGCCGTCACCAGCCATATCCCGCATTTGATCGCCTACAACATCGTCGGCACCGCCGACGATCTGGAGGCCGTGACCGAGACCGAGGTGATGAAATTTTCCGCCGGCGGCTTTCGCGATTTCACCCGCATCGCCGCCTCCGACCCGACCATGTGGCGCGACGTGTTCCTGCACAACAAGGAGGCGGTGCTGGAGGTGCTCGGCCGCTTCACCGAGGATTTGTTCGCGCTGCAGCGGTCGATCCGCTGGGGCGAAGGCGACGAATTGTTCGAGCTGTTCAGCCGGACACGGTCGATCCGGCGCGGCATCATCGAGGCCGGTCAGGAAACCGAGGCGCCCGATTTCGGCCGCCCGCACGGCAAATCGGACGGCGATCCGGCGGAGTAGGGGAATTTCGTGCAATAGGCGGGCGACGGGCCGCCTTGGAACAGCAGAATTTATAAACGGATCAGATGTTTACCGGGATCTTTGAGATGCTGCGACGGCGCGCATGCGAGGGATCCGCATCACTCTCACGCCCGCTCGTCGTCCGACCAGTAGATCCCCAATTCCTTGCGCCGGGCGTGGAACGCTTCGATGTTCGAGACGATATCGGGGCCGGCATCGGCGATGACGAAGGCGATCAGCGTTTCCAGAAAGCTCGCAAGCGCCACGGTCGAAGTGAAGAATTGCGGCGAATCGGTCGGCACCAGAAAAGCATGCCGGGCCTCGGCGAAAACCGGCGCCGCCGGGCTGTCGGACACCGCGATCACCGTGACGCCCTGGCGCTGCGCCGTCGCCACCGCCTCGACCACTTCGCGCCGGTAGGGCTTGAACGTCATCGCCAAAAGCACGTCGCCGCTGGCGGCGCGCACCAGCCCGTCCGCCGGCACCAGCCCGTCGCGGGGAAGCGACACCACCGTGTCGAGCGCCATCGACAAGAGATAGGCGAATTTCCGCGCATAGGCGTTGGCGACGCCGACGCCGAGCACGTAAGTTGTGCGCGCCGCCAATATGTCGTCGGCAGCGGCCTTCAATTCCTTGGCGCTGGTGCCGAGGAAGACGTTCTCCAGATTCGACATCGCCGCCGTTGCCATGTCGCGGTAAAGGCCGCCGAGCTTGCCGCCGCGCGACAGCGCCTGCAGCCACCGCGCCCGGTCGGGATAGTTGTCGGCGCCGCTGATCACCTGTTCGCGGAACGGCTTTCGGAAATCCTCATAGCCGGGAAAGCCGACCGCCCGCGCCAGGCGCACCAGCGTGTTCGGCTTGACCTCGGCCTCACGCGCCAGCTCGCGGATCGAACTGACGCTGACGAGGTTCGAATTCTCCAGAATGAAGGTCGCCGCCTTGCGCAGTTCCGGCGTGAACTCCGCCAGCCCGGCGGCGAGTTCTTTAAGGATGGCGTCTGGTGTCGAAAGCGGCGCGGGCAAAACAAGCGTACCAATCTGTCGGATGAAACGGACAGTCGTATCGTCGGATGGTGACGGCTCGCCGCCGTCTTGGCAAGCGCGCCTTGTCTCAGTTTTCGCCAAGCGTCAGCAGGATGCGTGCCCAGCTGCGGACGCCGCCGCGATAGCTCGACAGGCTGAACTTCTCGTTCGGGCTGTGGACCGCGTCGTCGTCGAGCGCAAAGCCGACGAGCACGGAGTCCATGCCGAGCCTGTCCTTGAAGCTGCCGACGATCGGGATCGAGCCGCCGCAGCCGATCATCGCCGCCGGCCGGTTCCATTCTTCCCCGAGCGCGGCTGCAACCCGGCGGAACACCGGCGCCTCGCTCGGCATCTCGATCGCCGGGCTGCCCTCGGTGCCTAAGAATTCGGCGGTGACGCCGGCCGGCAGCCTTTCGGTGACGAAGCCGCGCAGCGCCGCCCGCACCGCATTCGGGTCCTGCCGGCCGACCAGCCGGCAGGAGATCTTGGCGCTCGCCTGTGAGGGGATCACCGTCTTGGTCCCGGCTCCGGTATAGCCGCCGATAACGCCGTTGAATTCGAGCGTCGGCCGCGACCAGAGCTGTTCGAGCATACTACGGTCTTCCTCGCCGGCGGCCGCCTCAAGCCCGATACCGCCGAGAAAGCCGGCGCCGTCGAAACCGAGCCCGTCCCATTGGCGCTTGAGCCCATCGTCAAGCTCATCGACGCCGTCATAGAAGCCGGGCACGGCGACCCGGCCGTCGCTGTCGTGCATCTGGCCGAGAATGTTCATCAGGACGCGGATCGGATTGTGCGCCGGCCCGCCGAAAAGGCCCGAATGCAAATCGCGATCGGGACCGGTGATCACCACCTCCTCGCTCATCAGCCCGCGCAGCCGTGTCGTGATCGCCGGCGTCTCCGGGTCCCACATTTCGGTATCGCAAACGAGCGCCACATCGGCCTTCAGCGCCTCGCCATGGGCGTCGAGAAACGGCATCAGCGACGGGCTGCCGCTTTCCTCCTCGCCCTCCAGGAGCACGGTGATCGCGATCGGCAGATCACCGGTCTCCGCCTTGATCGCGCGGGCCGCCTCGACAAAGGTCATCAACTGGCCCTTGTCGTCGCAGGCGCCGCGGCCGAAGATGCAGTCGCGGCCGTTGCGTTTTCCCATATGCGCGGCAAAGGGCGGCTTTTCCCACAGCTCCAGCGGATCGACCGGCTGCACGTCGTAATGCCCGTAGAACAGCACGTGCGGTCCCCGGGCTTCGCCCTTCGGCCGGTATTTGCCCATCACCATCGGATGGCCGGCGGTCGGGATGACGGCGATGTCGAAGCCGATGTCGCGGAACGTCGCCGCCGCCCATTCCGCCGCATCGACGCAGGCGGTTTTATAAGCCGGGTCGGTGGAAATGCTCTCGATTGCGATGAAGTCGAACAGCCGTTTCAGGCCGGCGTCGAAATCAGCGTCGATGCGGGCGAGGACCCGGTCGAGTATGCTCATGAAGGCCGGTCTCCGGAAAAGGAACCGTTGTGACGGACGTTCCGGAGACTATCAATTGACGATGCCGGCGCAATGGCCGGCATCGGTGCGTCGTCCCTCTACGCGGGAAATTCTAACCGGTACCGGCGAGGCAATTCCGCATCGCCGCGGCCATGTTGCGAATGAGCTCAGAATAGTGGTCCGGACCGGCGTCGAGATCGGCGCCGAGCGGATCGAGAACGCCCGTGCGCGCCTCCGTCCCCTCAACGACGACGGCAACCAGCTTCGGCTCGAACTGCGGTTCGGAGAAGACACAAACCGCACCAAGCTGCTTCACCTTTTCCCGGATCTCCGATATCCGCGCGGCGCCGGGCATGACCTCCGGCGAGACGGTGATCGAGCCGGATGCGGCGACGCCGAATCGTTTCTCGAAATACTGATAGGCATCGTGAAAGACGATGAAGCCCTTGCCCTTGGCGGGCGCGACCGCGGCTGAAATCTCCGCCGTCAGTTGATCGAGTTCTGAAATCGCCTTGTACGCATTGGCCTTGTATTTCGGCGCATTGGCCGGATCGGCCCCGACGAGCGCCACCGCGATTTCCTCGATCATGACTTTGGCGTTTGCCGGGTCGAGCCAGACATGGGCATCGAAGCTGCCGTGATCGTGGTCGTCGTGCGTCTCGGCGGCCTTGTCGTGGTCATGATCGTGGTCGTCGTGCTTCTCGGCGGCCTTGTCATGATCGTGATCGTCTTGCTTCTCGGCCGCCTTGTCGTGGTCATGATCGTCGTGGTCGTCATGCTTTTCGGCGACTTTGTCGTGACCATGATCGTCGTGGTCGTCATGCTCATGCGCTTCGAATGCGCCGCCCTCGCGGAAGGGATGCTTGACGAGATCGTGGGCATCGATCAGTTCGACCGATGTCGCCTTTTTGGCGATGGTCTCCAGCGGTTTTTCCAGAAAGGCCTCGAGTTCATGACCGATCCAGAACACCAGATCGGCATTCTCCAATATGCGCGCCTGCGAAGGCCGCAGCGCATAGGTATGCGGTGATGCCGCGCCCTCGACGAGCAGGTCGGGCGTGCCGACGCCGTCCATAACCGCGGCGACCAGCGAATGAACCGGCTTGATCGAGGCGACGACCCGGGGTTCCGCATTTGCCGACACGGACGACATGGCGAGCAGAGTCGACGCGAACAAGGCCGCTGGAACAGCTTTCATGGAGAGATCCTCGCTTGCGAACTGTAATGTTATACTATTACATAGCGTAACACTATAACGCGCGATATCCTTGTGCAAGACGGGAATCGAACGAAAGGATCCGATCCCTGCCCGGACAGATGCCCCCCCTTATCCGCCTTGACGATGCCGGCATCCACCGCGCCGGCCGCTGGCTCGTGCGCGGCGTCGATCTCTCGGTCCATCCCGGCGAGATCGTCACGCTGATCGGCCTGAACGGTTCGGGCAAATCGACGACCGCCAAGCTGGCGCTCGGTATACTCGCGCCCGACGAGGGAAGCGTAACGCCCGCACCGGGCCGGCGGATCGGCTACGTCCCGCAAAAAATGTCCATCGACTGGACATTGCCGCTCACCGTCGAGCGCTTCATGCGACTGACCGCGACCCTGACCAAGACCGAAATCGCTGCCGCGCTTGAAAGTACCGGTATCGCCCATCTGGCCAAGGTATCGGTCCGCACCCTTTCCGGCGGTGAGTTCCAGCGCGCCATGCTGGCCCGGGCGATTGCCCGAAAGCCCGATCTGCTCGTTCTCGACGAGCCGGTTCAAGGTGTTGATTTCGCAGGCGAGATCGCCCTCTACGAGCTGATCGCCGCAATCCGCGACCGGCTTGACTGCGGTATTCTGCTGATTTCCCATGATCTTCACGTGGTGATGGCGGCGACCGACCACGTCGTCTGCCTAAACGGCCATATCTGCTGCCGCGGCACGCCGCAGGCGGTTGCCGAAAGCCCGGAATACCGGCAGCTTTTCGGCGATCGCGCCGCCGCGGCGATCGCGATCTACCGCCACCATCACGACCACACGCACTTGCCCGACGGCCGCGTCCGGCATAGCGACGGCTCGGTCACCGATCACTGCCACGCTGAAGACGGCCATCATCACGAGCCTTCGGCCCCGCCACGCAATCTCGAACCGGCGGATGACGGTCATGTTTGACGATTTCTTCACCCGCGCCCTCATCGCCGGTATCGGCGTCGCGCTGGTCGCCGGACCGCTCGGCTGCTTCATCGTCTGGCGCCGGCTCGCCTATTTCGGCGATACCCTGTCACACGCCGCATTGCTCGGCGTCGCGCTTGCCCTGTTGCTGGAGATCGATATCCCGCTCGCGGTGTTCCTGGTCTGCGCCGGTGTTGCGGTCGCCCTGATGCTGTTGCAGCGCTACGCCGCGCTTTCCTCCGATTCGCTGCTCGGCCTGCTCGCTCATTCGGCACTCGCCCTCGGCCTCGTCTGTCTCGCCTTCATGACCTGGGTCCGGATCGATCTTATGGGTCTGCTCTTCGGCGATATCCTCGCCGTCTCCAAGACCGACATCGCCATCATTTATGGCGGCGGCGCCATCGTGCTTGCGGTACTTGTGGCGATCTGGCGGCCGCTTTTTGCCGCCACCGTCAGCAGCGAACTCGCCGAGGCGGAGGGCCTGCGGCCGGCGCGCGCCAATCTCGTCTTCATGCTGCTGATGGCCTCCGTGATCGCCATTGCCATGAAGATCGTCGGCGTGCTGCTGATCACCGCGCTGCTGATCATTCCCGCCGCGACCGCCCGTCGCCTTGCCGGCGGCCCGGAGCAGATGGCAGTGATCGCCGCCCTTGTCGGCGCCGGCGCCGTCATCGCCGGCCTTTACGGCTCGCTCGGCTGGGATACGCCGTCCGGCCCGACCATCGTCGTTGCCGCGCTCGCTCTCTTCCTGATAAGCCTCTCGCCACTCGTCGGCTGGCTTGTCGGCCGGCCTGCGGCACCATCATCGCGGAGCGAACCATGAGCGTGGCCGGCAAGGCGCCCGAACTGACCCGCAACCAGGCGCTGGTTCATGGCGCGCTGGTCCGCGCCGACGGCCCGCTCAGCGCCTATGAGGTGCTCGATCGCCTGCGCGAACAGGGGTTCAAGGCGCCGCTGCAGGTCTATCGCGCCCTCGACAAGCTCGTCGCTTTCGGCCTCGTGCATCGGCTCGAAAGCCTGAATGCTTTCGTTGCCTGCAGCCATGCCGAAGGCGAGACGGAGGAGCCAGCGGCGTTCGCCATTTGTGACAGTTGCGGCGGCGTCACCGAATTCGCCGATGCACGGATCACCGGTGACCTGAAGGCCTGGGCCGAAACCGACCGCTTTTCGCTGACCGGGATGACGATCGAGCTGCGCGGCCTGTGCGCCGCCTGCCAGACCGGCTGACCGGTTCGAATCCTTGTTGTTGCCAGGCGCAGCGGCCGGGCAATCGTAAATCGACGACTCACGCGGCTTTTTCGGCGCTCCCGGCCTCAAGCGCCTGCATCAGATCGTCGAGGATATCCTCCACCGTCTCCAGCCCGACCGAAATCCGGACGAGCCCGTCGGAAATGCCGTGGTCCAGCCGCTCCTCCGGCGTGTAGGTCGAATGAGTCATGCTGGCCGGATGCTGGATCAGCGTTTCCGCATCGCCGAGGCTGACCGCGCGGTGGATCAGTTTCAGCCGGTTCATCACCGCCTTGCCGGCCGCCACCCCGCCTTTCACTTCGAACGCGATCATGCCGCCGAAATCGGCCATCTGCCGCTTCGCCAGGTCGTGCTGCGGAAAGCTTTCGAGGCCCGGATAGTGGACGATCTCGACCTCGCGGTGCGCTTCGAGCGCCCGCGCCACGCTCATTGCGCTCTCGCTGTGGCGCGCCATGCGCAGTTCCAGCGTCTTCAGGCCGCGCAGCACCAGCATGGCGTTGAACGGGGCCAGCACCGAGCCGGTCATGTCTTTGAGGCCGAACATGCGGATCGCGGCCATATCCTCGGCCGGGCCGCAGATCATGCCGGCGAGCAGATCGCCATGCCCGCCGAGATATTTCGTCGCCGAATGGACGACGAAATCGGCGCCGTGCTCGATCGGCCGGGTCAGCACCGGCGTCGCATAGGTGTTGTCGACCACCGTCCTCGCCCCGTGCGCGCGGGCGATGTCCGAGATCGCCGCGATATCGATCAGCCGCATATTGGGATTGGCCGGCGTCTCGAAGAAGACAACGCGGGTGCTGTCGCCGATCGCCCGCTCCAGATTGGCCGGATCGGTCAGATCGACATGGGTGATTTTTACCCCGAACTTGCCGAGCCCGTGATTGAGGAAGGCAAAGGTGCAGCCATAGAGCGTCTGGTCGGCGATCACCTCGTCGCCGGGCGAAAGCAGCGTCCACATGAGCGCGCTGATCGATCCCATGCCCGACGCATTGGCGAGCGCCGCCTCGGCGCCTTCGAGATCGGCGACCCGTCGTTCCAGGAGATCGACGGTCGGATTGGTGACGCGGGAATAGACATTGCCCTTGCGCTCGCCGGCGAAGATTTCGCCGCCGGCCTCGGCGCTTTCAAAGGCAAAGGTCGAGGTCAGGTGCAGCGGCGGCGTCACGGCGCCCTCGGCCTCCGTCGGATCGTAGCCGTGGTGAATGGCACGGGTGGCGAAACCGGCGCTGCGACCGGTGGTGCGATCGGACATCTTGCGATCCTCCATGGCAACCGGGCACGGGGAACCGGACGGAGCCCCCTTCCGTTCCGGCCCATCATCCATCCAGTATCGCGCAATTTGCCGCCGCTTAGAACAACCCCTGGGTCAGCCCGTTCGCATCGATGTGGATCGCCTCGGCCGACGGCACCCGCGGCAGGCCCGGCATGGTCATGATCTCGCCGCAGATGACGACCAGGAATTCGGCTCCCGCCGAAAGCCGGATCTCGCGGATCGGCACCACATGCCCGGTCGGCGCGCCCTTCAGGTTCGGGTCGGTCGAGAACGAGTATTGCGTCTTGGCCATGCACACCGGGAAACTGCCGAAACCGGCCTTCTGGAATTCCGCGAACTGGTTGCGGACCGCCTTGTCGGCGATGATGTCGTCGGCCCAGTAGATGTTGCGGGCGATCATCCGCACCTTGTCCCACAGCGTCACCCGGTCGTCATAGAGCGTGCGGAACTGGGCGTGGCCCTCATCGGCGAGCCGCGCCACCTCGTGCGCCAGATCCTCGGCGCCGGCGCCGCCCTCGGCCCAGTGGCGGCAGACATGGGCGTTGACGCCGTATTCCTCGCAATAGGCCTTGATCGCCGCCATTTCCTCGTCCGTGTCGGTGAGAAAATGATTGATGCCGACCACGACCGGAACGCCGAACTGGGCGATGTTGCGCAAATGCCGGCCGAGATTGTCGAGCCCGCGCTCCACCGCCTCCAGGTTCGGCTTGGACAGGTCCGCCTTCTCGACCCCACCATGGCTCTTCAGCGCCCGTACGGTCGCCACCAGCACGGCAACCGCCGGTGACAGCCCGGCCTTGCGGCACTTGATGTCGAAGAATTTTTCCGCCCCCAGATCGGCGCCGAAACCGGCCTCGGTCACCACATAGTCGGCGAGCTTCAGCGCCGTCGTCGTCGCCACCACCGAATTGCAGCCATGGGCGATATTGGCGAACGGCCCGCCATGGATGAAGGCCGGATTGTTTTCCAGCGTCTGCACCAGATTCGGCTTGATCGCGTCCTTCAGGAGCACCGTCATGGCGCCGTCGGCCTTGAGGTCGGCGGCGGTAATCGGCGTCCTGTCGCGGCGATAGCCGACGATGATCTTGCCGAGCCGGCGGCGCAGATCATTGACATCCGTCGACAGGCACAGGATCGCCATCACCTCGGAGGCGACCGTGATGTCGAAGCCGGCCTCGCGCGGGAAGCCGTTGGTGACGCCGCCGAGCGAGCAGACGATCTCGCGCAGCGCCCGGTCGTTCATGTCGACGACCCGCCGCCAGGTGATGCGGCGCGGATCGACGCCGAGCTTGTTTTCCCAGTAGACGTGGTTGTCGACCATTGCCGAGAGCAGATTGTGCGCCGCCGAGATGGCGTGGAAATCGCCGGTAAAATGGAGGTTGATGTCCTCCATCGGCACCACCTGGGCATGGCCGCCGCCCGCCGCCCCGCCCTTGACGCCGAAACAGGGGCCGAGCGAGGGCTCGCGCAGGCACATCGCCGTCTTCTTGCCGATCCGGTTGAGCGCATCGCCGAGGCCGACCGTGGTCGTCGTCTTGCCCTCCCCGGCCGGTGTCGGGCTGATCGCCGTCACCAGGATCAGCTTGCCGTCCGGGTGATCGCGCAGGCCCTCGATGAAGTCGTAATCGAGCTTTGCCTTGCTCTTGCCATAGGGTTCCAGTGCCGCCTCGGGAATTCCGAGCTTGGCGCCAATCTCGGTGATCGGCGCCATTTTTGCTGCCCGGGCAATTTCGATATCACTCTTTACAGCCGCCATGATTTTTCCCTCTGACTGACGCCGGTGCCGGACCGGTAGGTGCTTCCTCTATAAAAGAAGGCGCTGCGTTTCCGAGCCGGTCGATGTGCTCCGGTCTCGGCCCCTCCGTCATGCCGCAACGCTTCGCCCTCAACACTCCACGACGTTGACGGCGAGGCCGCCCTGACTGGTTTCCTTGTATTTCGACTGCATGTCATAGCCGGTCTGGCGCATCGTCTCGATCACCTTGTCGAGCGACACGTGATGGGTGCCGTCGCCGCGCAGCGCCAGCCGCGCGGCGTTGATCGCCTTGGTCGCGCCCATGGTGTTGCGCTCGATGCAGGGAATCTGCACCAGCCCGCCGATCGGATCGCAGGTCAGGCCGAGATTGTGCTCCATGCCGATCTCAGCGGCATTTTCGATCTGCGCATTGCTGCCGCCGAGCACCGCGGTCAGCCCGGCCGCCGCCATCGAACAGGCGACCCCGACCTCGCCCTGGCAGCCGACCTCGGCGGCCGAGATCGAGGCGCGCTTCTTGTAGAGCGTGCCGATCGCCGCAGCCGTCAGCAAGAAGGTGTGGATGCCGGCCCGGTTGGCGCCCGGAATGAACCGTTCGTAATAGGTCAGCACGGCGGGAATGACGCCGGCCGCGCCATTGGTCGGCGCGGTGACGACGCGGCCGCCGGCGGCGTTCTCCTCGTTGACCGCAAGGGCGAAGAGATTGACCCAGTCGAGCACCGTCATCGGATCGCTGAAGCCGGCTTCGGGCCGCGCTTTTAGCTCCAGATAGAGCTTGCGCGCCCGCCGCGGCACGTTGAGCCCGCCCGGCAGGATGCCCTTTTCGCGGCAGCCGCGCTTGATGCTGTCGGCCATCGCCGCGTGCACCGCATCGAGGAAGCCGGTGGTCTCGGCCTCGTCGCGCCACGCCGCCTCATTGGCCATCATCATTTCGGCGATCGTCTTCTTCGACTTGCGGCCGACCTCCAGCATCTCGTCGCCGGAGGAAAAGCCGAACGGCAGCGCGATGTTGTCGCGCGGGCTCTCGGACCGGTCGCGTTCGCTCTTGGTCACCACATAGCCGCCGCCGACCGAAAAGAAGCTCTCGCTGAAGAGTTCTTCTCCGGCCTTGTCGAAGGCATTGATCGTCATGCCGTTGGAATGTTCCGGCAGGAATTCGTCGTAGCGGAAGGTGAGATCGCGGGATTCGACGAACCGGATTTCATGGCGTCCGTTGAGCGCGATCTTCTGGCTGTCGCGGATCGCGGCGACGATGCCGGCGACCGCGTCCGGATCGACCTGGCTCGGCCGCTCGCCGCTGAGCCCGAGCAGGATGGCGATGTCGGTCGCGTGGCCCTTGCCGGTCAGCGCCAGCGAGCCGAACAGATCGACGGTGACCCGCGCCGTCGCCTGCAGCCTGTCGTCGGCGTCGAGCGCGTTGACGAAGCGGTGCGCGGCGCGCATTGGCCCGACCGTATGCGAACTCGACGGCCCGATGCCGATGGTGAAGATGTCGGTCACGCTGAGATTGACGTCGACCGGCGCCCGATAGGCCCCGCCCTGGAGGTCCTCCCGTTCGTCCGCGGCAACCGTCATCGCGGCCGTTCCTGGCATTTCACTTTCCCCTTGATCGACGGGCATTTGCGCAACCCCTCGGATTTTGTCGGTTTTAGGCAAGCACCGTGGCGATCGCCGTTTTCGCTGCGCCGTTGAAGCGTCTTTCTGCGACATGGGTTCGGCCGAAGCCGCCCGATCACGCGAGAGCCGCCGACCGCGCCTTGTGCACCCTGGAAACCATAGTTCACAAACAGGTTTTGCCAATCCTCGGGAAAACCGTTATTGAGGAGACGGTCGGCGCCGCGCAGCATCGAGGCCGAACCGTATCGGTCACTCGGCCGGCTGCCGGGACGGAAGCGCGAACGGCAACATCACTCCGGCGGGAGCGGTCCCCAGAACATGCCTTCAGCAGCGACCAGAGTGCCCGGACAGGGGTTGGGGAGCCGCGCCGTTCGCGGCGGGCTCGCCGTCCTTCTGGTTCTCCTGGTCGCCGTCGCGGCGAGCGTGCCGGCGATCGCCGGACCGCAGCTTTCCTTCGACCTCAAAAGCGGCCGCGTCTACTACCAGAAAGACGCGACGAAATCCTGGCACCCGGCCTCGGTCACCAAGCTGATGACCGCCTATGTTGTGTTCCGCGCCATCCGCGAAGGCCGCATCAGCCTCAAATCCCCGGTCGTCGTCTCGAAGAATGCGCTCGCGGAAGGGGGCCGCAAGATCGGGCTCCCGGCCGGCACCGTGATTACGCTCGACAACGCCTTGAAGATGATGATCGTCCGCTCGGCAAACGACATCGCGGTGGCGATCGGCGAGGCGGTTTCCGGCAGCGAGCCCGCCTTCGTTGCCGAAATGAATCTGGTGTCGCGGCAGCTCGGCATGCGCAACACGCGCTGGACCAATCCCAATGGCATGCCCGATGATCGCCAGATTACGACGGCGCTGGATATCGGTATTCTGGTCCGGGCGATCAGAACCGAATTCCCCGAATACAGGGGGTTGTTCCAGTACTCCGCGATCAAGCTGCACGGACGCACGCTCCGCTCGGCGAACCGGCCGCTGCTGGAGCGATATCGCGGCGCCGACGGCATGAAGACCGGCTATATCTGCGCCTCCGGATTGAATGTCGCCGCCACCGCGACGCGAAACGGCCGAACTGTGGTCGCCATCGTCTTCGGCGCGCGGTCCGGTCACGAACGCGCCCATCTGGCCAAGAAACTGCTCGATCGGGGTTTCGGTTCGAAGGGTCTTTTCGCCGGTCCCCGCACCACGATCAACACCATCCGGCGCCCGGCCGGTGTCGGCCCGGCGCGAAATGTGTGCCGGAAGAACGGACCCAAGCCGAGCATTGAGAGCCTGATTGCCGAGACCAGGACAAAGCCCCGTTTCGGCGTGGCAAGCGCCTTCCAGGCAAGCCGGACCGGCGATCGCGACCTCGTCCGCATCTATCCCGCCCCCGACACGGGGAAGACGAGCAAGAAGAACGGCAAGAAGAAAAAGCAGGATCCGTATACGCTGATCGTCGGCCCGGTCATTCGCACCACCGCGCCCGCCGCGGTCGCTCTCGGCGGCGTCGATCCGGCGGCGCCGCAGGGCCGGCGTCCGTCGCCGCTGGTGGCGCTCGAACCCGGGGTGAAAACGTCGGCGCCCGGCGAGACGCCGTTGCCGAAGATGCGTCCGACACTGACCATCGACGGCGACGTGCCCGTCGCCTCGGAATCCGCAGTGGCCGCCGCCAAGGACCTGGCCGTGCCGAGACCGAAGCCGGCGCGGTGACCGGCGCATCCCTGGTTTCGAACGCGATGACGCCCGCCGAGAGAATGCCGCCGCCGCCGATCCCGCTGTCGATCGTCACCGGGTTTCTGGGCGCCGGCAAGACGACGCTGCTCAACCGCCTGCTCAACGATCCAAGCTTTGCCGGCACCGCGGTGATCATCAACGAATTCGGCGATATCGGTCTCGATCACCTGCTGGTCGAGGAGGCCGATGAGGGCATCGTCGAATTGTCGTCCGGCTGCCTGTGCTGCACCGTGCGCGGCGCCCTCGTCGAGACGCTGGAGCGATTGCTGCGCCGCCTCGACAATGGCCGGATTTCGGCGCTCAACCGCGTCGTCGTCGAGACCACCGGGCTCGCCGATCCGGCGCCCGTGCTCCACACCGTGATGATGCACCCCTATCTGGTCCAGCGCTTCCGCCTCGACGGCGTCGTCACCCTCGTCGATGCGGTGAACGGCATGGCGACCCTCGACACCCATGCCGAGGCGGTCAAGCAGGTCGCCGTCGCCGACCGCATCGTCGTCACCAAGACCGATCTGATCGAAGGCCGGGGGATCCCGGCCGATCTGGGCGCCCGGATCGCCGCGCTCAACCCCGGCGCGCCTGTGCTTGCGGCAATCCAGGGCAACACCGATCCGGCGCTGCTCGTCAATTGCGGCCTCTACGATCCCGAAACCAAGACCCCGGACGTGCGGCGCTGGCTGAATGCGGAGGCCTTTGCCGTTGACGGCCATCATCACCATCACGACGTCAACCGCCACGACGATCACATCCGCGCCTTCAGCTTTTCCGCCGACCGGGCGATATCGGCGGCGGCGTTGGAAATGTTCGTCGATCTGCTGCGCTCGACGCAGGGCGCATCGCTGTTGCGGCTGAAGGCGATCGTGCGCACGGCCGAACACCCGGACCGGCCGCTGGTGCTGCACGGCGTGCAGCATGTCTTCCACCCGCCGGCGGTGCTGCCGGCCTGGCCCGACGACGACCGCAGCACGCGGGTCGTCATCATCGGCCGCGACCTCCAGGAAGGCTATGTGCGGCGCCTGTTCGATGCGTTTTCCGACGCGCCGCGGCCCGACACGCCGGACGCCGCCGCGCTCACCGACAATCCGCTGGCGATACCGGGTTATCCGGGCAAATAACCCGAACCGATCGCGTCGAATTGTCCGCTGCGTGCGCGTCGTTTTCGCGCCGCGCCCCTCGCCATCGCCCGGGTCTGCTGCTACTTTCGGCTAATAAGAACAAGAATGTCGTCGTCGATTCGTAAAAGCCGTCACAAGGCGGACCGGATCGGGGGACGACGAAGCTAGGGTGGACTATGGGAATTCTGCAGCGCCTTCGCAGCGAGTACGCATACCTCACCGGCGCGCTGCGCGCCTTGCGCCGAACGATACCGATCGCCAAGGACAAGACCCGCACCTATCCCGATGCCGCCGAGGATCTGGCCGAACGCTACGGCGACCGGCCGGCGCTGATCAGCGACCACGAGACGCTGACCTACCGCGCCTACAATGCCCGCGCCAACCGCTACGCGCGCTGGGCCCGCGCCCATGGCGTGAAAAAGGGCGATTCGGTGGCGCTGCTGATGCCCAACCGGCCGGAATTCCTGGTCATCTGGCTCGGCATCGCGCGTGCCGGCGGTGTCGTCGGACTGCTCAACACCAATCTCACCGGCACCCCGCTCGCCCACTGCATCAATCTTTCCCATCCGCGCCACGTCATCGTCGACGCCGACCTCTACGGCAGTTTCGAGACCGCCGAGGCCGAGCTGACCGGCACGCCCGGGATCTGGCTGCACGGCGCCGCCGGCGACCGGCGCCGTATCGACCAGGAGATCGAGGACTATTCGCCCGAGCCGCTCGACCCCGACGAGCGCACCGCGCTGACCACCAGCGATCCGTGCCTCTATATCTACACCAGCGGCACCACCGGACTGCCCAAGGCGGCCAACATCAATCACTACCGCACCCAGGCGATCATGAACGGGTTTTCCGGGGCGATGGACGCGACCGCCGATGACCGCATGTATGTCTGTCTGCCGCTCTATCACTCGACCGGCGGCCTCATCGCCATCGGCGCGGTGCTCACCGTCGGCGGCTCGGTCGTCATTCGCGAACGGTTTTCCAGCCAGCAGTTCTGGGACGACGTCGTCAGCTATGACTGCACCCTGTTTCAATATGTCGGGGAGCTCTGCCGCTATCTCCTCAACAGCCCGACCCATCCCCGCGAGGCCGAGCACAAGATAAGGCTTTGCTGCGGCAATGGCCTGAGGCCCGACATCTGGGTCGATTTCAAGACCCGGTTCCGGATACCGAAGATTCTCGAATTCTACGCCGCCACCGAAGGCAATGCGGTGCTGTTCAATTTCGACGGCATGCCCGGCTCCGTCGGCCGCGTGCCGAAATGGCTCGAACGGCGTTTCCTGTTCAAGATCATCGACTACGACATCGAAACCGAAAGAGAGGTGCGCGGCGACGACGGCTATTGCATCGAAAGCCCGCTGATGGAAGCCGGCGAAATGATCTCCGAAATCGTCGATGACCCGTCCAAGCCGAGCCAGCGCTTCGACGGCTATACCGATCCCGAAGCGACCGAAAAGAAGATATTGCGCGACGTCTTTGCGCCCGGCGACCGCTGGTTCCGCACCGGTGATTTGCTGCGCAGGGACGCGCTCGGCTATTACTTTTTCGTCGACCGCGTCGGCGACACCTTCCGCTGGAAGGGCGAGAACGTCGCCACCTCCGAGGTCTCCGAGATCATCACCGTGTTTCCCGGCGTCAAGGAATCGACCGTCTACGGCGTGCAGGTCGAAAAGCACGAGGGCCGCGCCGGCATGGCCGCCCTCGTCGTCGACGACGCCACCGAATTCGACCTCGCCGCCTTCCGCGACCATCTGCGCCGGCAGCTCCCGCCCTATGCACGGCCGCTCTTCTTGCGTCTCCGTCACGAGCTGGAGGTCACCGGAACCTTCAAGCAGCGCAAGGTGACGCTGGTCGAGGAAGGGTTCAATCCGGCCATGATCGCCGACACGCTCTATTTCGATCATCCCGAGAGCGGCTGTTTCGAGCCGGTCACCGCCGACCTCTATGCCGCGATCCAGTCCGGATCGCTGCGGTTCTGAGCCCCGGCCAACGACGAAAGAAAAGGAGACGGGCATGTCGACGGACGCCGGTGCACTCGATGTCCTCGATTTCTGGTGGACCGCCGGGCCGCAGAAATGGTTCGTCCGCGACGACGGTTTCGATGCCGAGATCGCCGCCCGGTTCGCCCCGCTGCACGGCGAGGCCGTGGCGGGAAAGCTCCAAGATTGGATTTTTTCGCCGAGCGGAACGCTGGCCCTGATCCTCGTGCTTGACCAGTTCTCGCGCAATCTCTTTCGCGACGACCCCCGCGCCTTCGCCCAGGACGATGCGGCGCTCGCGCTGGCAAAGTCGGCGATCGACAAAGGCTTCGACCGGGCCTTTCCGCTGCCGGCCAAGTCGTTCTTCTACATGCCCTTCATGCACGCCGAAGACATCGATGCGCAGCAGCGCGGCGTCGATCTTTTCCGGCTGAGCGGCGACAAGGACGGCGAATACTACGCCCTCGTCCATCTCGACGTGATCCGCCGTTTCGGCCGCTTTCCCCACCGCAACGCGGTGCTCGGCCGCGACACCACGCGCGACGAGGCGGACTTCCTTGACTCCGGTGGATTTTCGGGTTGATGAGGATCGTTTCGGGTCCGTGACTAAATCATATTGTTTCAATGGCTGTCCGGTCCAAAGCCAATGGCCGGTGGTCGGCGATCGTCGAACCGTCGCGGCATGAGCCCGCCCTGGAACCAGCAGATGAAATCATAGGCCGAGAAGGTCGGCCGGCCGGTGGCGCGGCGGATATCGGCGGCATAGGGCACCATATTGGTGCATTCGAGCACGATCGCGCCGATGTCCGGATGGGCGGCGACAAGCGCTTCCGCGGCCTCGATATTGTCGCGGCGGGCGCGCTCGACATCGAGCTCGGCCGCGTCGTCGAGGATGACGCGGCTGAATTCGCCGCCGGTATCGGTGCCGACGATCGGCGTGTCGGGATCGACGCCGGCGCAGGCGAGATGTTCGCCGGTCAGGGTCGCCGCCGAGATCGTCAAAATGCCGACCCTGCGGCCCGGCGGCAAAAGCCGCGCGACCATCGGCACCTGCATCAGCGATGATGTGGCAACGGGCACACCGAGTTCTGCGGCGAGTTCGGCCTGGTAGAGCGAGAGGAAGCCGCAATTGGTGGTGATGCCGTCGGCGCCGTCGGCGACGAGGTCGCGGCCGGCCGCTAAAAAAGCGTCGCGCAGCCCTTCCGCCCGGCGGCGGACGACGCGGTCCGGGGAGGCGCTGCGCACGACCCGGTAGAGCACTGGAAACGGCCACGTCGTCGCGTTGCCGATATCGCCCGCAATGCGCGGAAATCGCGCGTCGAGCATCAAAATGCCGACCGCAGCACCGTAAACCGCCTTGCCGCCCGCCGCCTTCATCGGGCTGCGCCCCGCTTGCGGGCCGGTTCGGTCAGGGGCTCGGGCATATAGATGCGCGACAGGCTGGTGCGGACCGCATCCATGATCTGATCCTGGCGCTTGGCGATATGGGTGAACAGCGTGTTGCGGCAGGCCTCCTTGTCGCGCCTAGAAAGTGCGTCAAGCAGTGTGGCGTGCTCGCCGCGGGTGGTGGCGAGGTGGGCGTCGGCATCGATCCAGCGCACGAAGCGTATCCGCCCGTTGATATTGCGTAAGCGCAGCACCAGTTCGCGATTGCCGGAGAGCGCGGCGATGTCCTCGTGGAAGGCCTCGTCATTGGCGACCAGTTCCCGGGACGTGCACTCGGCATAGCCGGTGGTCCAGCTCCGGTGCCTGGCGATCAATTCGGCGATCTCGACATCGCTCGCCCTCGTGCAGGCGAGATCGGCGGCGGCGGCCTCGATGATCAGGCGCAATTCGTAAAGGTCGAAGATCTCCTTGGGGTCGAGGTCGCGGCAGAAGAAGCCGACGCCGGGCCGGAACACCACATAGTTCTCGGCCACCAGCCGGTTGAGCGCCTCGCGCAGCGGCGTCCGGCTGGCGCCGAGCCGTTCGGCGAGCGCGCCCTCGACGATCCGCTCGCCGGGCTTCAATTCAAAGGCGATCGCCATGTCGCGGACCGCCTCGTAGAGGCGCTCGGCATTGGAGGCCTTGCCGTCATCCTTGGCCATCGATCGCTCCCAAAAGTTTCACCGCGGCAATTGCCGGCTTGACTCGGTCCATGCAATATACTGTGCTGTATACAGCGTTGTATAAGATATCGGCAAGCCCGAACGCCAAATTACGGCAATGCCGGCCTCGGCGGTCGGCGATCCATCGAGCATAGACCGATCTATGTTGACCGGTCCATGCGGCGGCGGGCGTAAACGTTAGAGAAGGACAGGGCCGTGGTCGCAGGCGCAAACGAGCCGACCGGTGCGGAAGCCATGGTGCGCATGCTCGAACTGCACGGGGTGCGCCACCTCTTCGGGCTCTGCGGCGACACCACCCTGCCTTTCTATGACGCGCTCTACCGGCTCGATCACGGCATCACGCATTTGCTGACCCGCGACGAGCGCCACGCCGGTTACATGGCCGACGCCTATGCGCGCGTCACCGGCCGCGTCGGCGTCTGCGAGGGCCCGTCCGGCGGCGGCGCCACCTATATCGTGCCGGGCGTCGTCGAAGCCAATGAGAGCTCGGTGCCGGTGCTGGCGATCACCTCCGACGTGGCGACCTCGGCGCGCGGACGCTACCCGCTCACCGAACTCGACCAGAAGGCGCTTTTTCGCCCGCTGACCAAATGGAACGCGTCGCTCGACGATGCGGCGCGGCTGCCGGCGACCGTCAGGGCGGCGTTCCGGGCGATGACCACCGGCCGGCCCGGCGCGGCGCATCTGGTTTTTCCGATCGATACCCAGCGCGGCCCGGTTCCGGGCGCGGAAATCTGGGCCGATGCGGACGTCGGCCAATTTCCGCGCCTCAGGACCGCGCCCGACAGCGACGCGATTGAGGCGGCCGCCGAGATCCTTGCAGGCGCGAATTCCGCGGTCGCGATCTGCGGCGGCGGCGTCATTCTCGCCGGCGCGGAGGCCGAGCTTCTGGATCTCGCCGAGCGCCTCGACATGGCGGTGGCCACCACGGTCTCGGGCAAGGGGGCGATTGCCGAGACCCATCCGCTTTCGGTCGGGGTCGTCGGCTCGAACGGCGGCGTGCCGGCAACGCGCGCGGTCGTCGAGGCGGCGGATGTGGTGCTCTTTGTCGGCTGCCGCGCCGGTTCGGTGACGACGGAGCGCTGGCGCGTGCCCGGACCCGACGCCCGCATCGTCCACATCGATGCCGATCCGCAGGTGATCGGTGCCAACTACCCGACCGCGGCGGCGGTCGCCGGCGACGCAAGACTGGCGCTGCAGGCGATCACCGCACATCTCGAGGCGCGGCGCCTGAACGGCGGCAATCGCGGCGCCGAGCGCGCCGGTGCCGCGCGCGCAGCGAAAACGGAGGCGTTCACCGCCCTGGCCGCCTCGAATGAACGCCCGATCCGGCCGGAGCGGGTCATCGCCGCGCTGCAACGGACGCTCGACCGCGACGCCATCATCTGCGCCGATCCGGGAACGCCCTGCCCCTATGTCGCGGCGTTCTGGCGGCAGCAGACGCCCGGCCGCCGCTTCATCACCAATCGCGCCCACGGCGCGCTCGGCTACTCGCTGGCCGCCGCCATGGGCGCCCATGTCGGCCGCCCCGAGGCGCAGATCGTGGCGCTGATGGGCGACGGCTCGTTCGGGTTCTGCTGCGGCGAGTTGGAGACGATCACCCGCTACAGGATGCCGATCACCGCAATCGTCTTTTCCAACGCCTCCTATGGCTGGATCAAGGCGGGCCAGCGCGCCGGCTTCGACAAGCGGTTCTACAATGTGGATTTCGGCCGCACCGACCACGCCGCCGTCGCCGCCGCCTTCGGCATCGAAAGCTGGCGGGTCGACGATCCGGAAGACCTGGACAAGGTGCTGAAGCGCGCGCTGGACAGCGGCCGGCCGAGCCTCATCGACATCATCGCCCAGCCGCTCGACGCGGCGATGGCGCCGGTGAGCGAATGGATCGCCTGAGGGAGATATACCGGGATAATATATCGATACTTTATTGACATTTTATAAGAATAACTTCATTGTGGATGAATGGGCCGCAGGGAGGAGTGGTCGCAATGAAGATCGCCGCAACGCCGGCAGACGCCCCGGACGGCAGAATTGCTGCGGACAGCGTCGCGCGGATGTCGGTCCATCTGGTGCGGCTGCCGGTCACCGGCCGGCGCGATCACGGCATCGGCGCCGTCGCCGGGGCGGTCGACAATGTGGTGCTGCGCCTGGACACAAGCGACGGCGTCGTCGGCTGGGGCGAGGCCGCACCCTGGCCGGCGTTCAGCGGCACGGCGGAAGCGACCGCCGCCGCGCTCGACCGCTATCTTCGCCCATTGGTGATCGGCGCCGATCCGAGCCGCGTGGCGGCAATCATGGCCGATGCCGGCCGCCTCATCGCCGGCCATCCCGAGGCCAAGGCGGCGCTCGAGGCCGCGCTTCTCGACATTGCCGGGAAGCGCGCCGGGCTGGCGGTCGCCGAACTGATCGGCGGCCGCTGCCGCGACACGATCCCGCTCAGCTTCTCGATCGCCAATCCCGACTTCGCTGCCGATCTCGACAAGGTCGCCGAACTCCATGAGGACGGCATTCGCCTCTACAAGCTGAAGACCGGCTTTGCCGGGCACCGCTTCGATCTCGACCGGCTGGCGGCTTTGCGCGAGCGCTACGACGATATCGATCTGCGCGTGGACTATAATCAGGGCCTTGAGCCGTTCGACGCCGTTCGATCCTTACGCGATATCGAGGCGTTCCGGCCGAGCTTCATCGAGCAGCCGGTGGCGGCCGCGAACCGCGCCGCGATGGCGGCGATCACGGCGGCCCTCGACACGCCGATCCTCGCCGATGAAAGCGTGTTTACGCCGTCCGACGCGCTCGCCGCCGTCAGCGACCGCATTGCCGACGGCTTTTCCATCAAGATCATGAAGTCTGGCGGCCTCCGTCCGGCACAGACCATCGCCGAGATCGCCGCCGCCGCGGGTCTCGGCGCCTATGGCGGCGACATGTTCGAATCCGGGCTCGGCCATCTCGCCGGAACCCATCTGGTCGCCGCGACCCCGGCGATCACGCTCGGCTGCGAGTTCTATCAGGCCCGCTACTATCTGGAGGCCGACATCCTCACCGAACCGTTCCCGGTCGAAAACGGTGCCGTTATGGTGCCGACCGCGCCGGGCCTCGGCATTGCCGTCGATACCGCGGCGCTTGACCGGTTCACCGTCGAGGCGCGAGGCTAAAGCGATGGCGCAGGGGGGAAACGACAACCGCAAAACGGTCGCCGTCATCGGCGCCGGCATTGTCGGCGTGGCCGCAGCGCTGTGGCTGCAGCGCGACGGCCACGACGTGGTGCTGGTCGATCGCGCCGGCCCCGGCGAGGGCACCAGTTTCGGCAATGGCGGCGTGCTTGCGTCGTGCTCGGTGGTGCCGGTCACCGTGCCGAGCCTCATCTTCAACGCGCCGAAGATGATCTTCGATCCGCAGAGCCCGCTCTTTGTCAACTGGTCTTACCTGCCGCGGATGATGCCGTGGCTGCTGCGCTATCTCAGCCATTGCCGGTCGACTGAGACCGCGCGCATTGCCGCCGCACTCGCCGGCATCGTCACCGACAGCCTGTCGGAGCACCAGGCGCTTGCCGCCGGCACCCGGGCCGCGCGCCACATCGTTGCCTCCGACTATCTCTTTATCTACCGGGATCGCGCCGCATTCGAAGCCGACGGTTTCGGCTGGGGCCTGCGCCGGCACCACGGCTTCACCTGGCGCGAGATGACCCGCAGCGACATCGAAGCCTATGATCCGATCTATGGCGCGGAGTGCGGCTTCGCCGCCAATCTCGCCGATCACGGCTACATCACCGATCCGGGCGCCTATGTCGCCGATCTGGCGGCGGAATTCGTCGCCGAGGGCGGTCGGCTGATCACTGCAGACGTCGCCGACATTGCGCGCGAGGGCGGCCGGGTCACGGCGCTGCAAACCTCGGCCGGGCCGGTGCCTTGCGGTGCCGCGGTGATCGCCGCCGGCGTCTGGTCGGGGCCGCTTGCAAAAAGGCTCGGCCTCAGCGTGCCGCTGGAAACCGAGCGCGGCTATCACGTCGAACTGATCGCGCCGAGCGCGATGCCGAAGGCGCCGGCGATGATCGCCGCCGGCAAGTTCGTCGTCACCCCGTTGGAGGGCCGCATCCGGCTTGCCGGCATCGTCGAGTTCGGCGGCCTCGAGGCGCCGCCCGCCGCCAAGCCGGTCGATCTGCTCCTCAGCCACGCGAGGAAGGCGCTGCCCGGCGTGAGCTGGGCCGAGACCCGGCACTGGCTCGGCCACCGGCCGGCGCCGAGCGATTCGATCCCGTTGATCGGCCCGGTGCCGGGCGTCAGCGGCGCCTACCTCGCCTTCGGCCATCATCACATCGGCCTCACCGCCGGTCCGCGAACGGGACGGCTCATCACCGACATGATTTCAGGACGCACCGCAAATATTGATCTTGCACCATACCGCCCGGAACGTTTTTCATGAGGGCGGTATTCAACGACTGACCCGATCCGGGTCGCACACATGGAGGATGAAATGCAGCACGTCAAAACCTTGCTGGCCGGCGCCGCCCTGCTCGGGCTCGCGGCCGCGCCGGCCGCGGCGGAGAAATGGGACATGCCGATGGCCTATTCGGCGACCAATTTCCACTCCGCCACCGGCGCCGAATTCGCCAAATGCGTGACCACCGGCACCGGCGGTGAAATCGAGATCGTGACCCACCCGTCCGGATCGCTGTTCAACGGCGCCGACATCAAGCGCGCGGTGCAGACCGGCCAGGCGCCGATCGGCGAGCGGCTGCTGTCGGCGCACCAGAACGAGAACGCCCTGTTCGGCATCGACTCGATCCCGTTCCTGGCGACCTCGTTCGAAGACGCCGCCAAGCTGTGGAAGGCGGCCAAGCCGGAACTGGAGAAGGTGCTCGACGAGCAGAATCTGGTGCTGGTCTATTCGGTGCCGTGGCCGCCCCAGGGCCTCTATTTCAAAAGGGAAGTCAATTCGGTCGCCGACATGAAGGGCATCAAGTTCCGCGCCTACAATACGGCGACGGCGCGGCTTGCCGAACTGACCGGCATGCTGCCGGTGCAGATCGAGGCGGCGGAGATTTCGCAAGCCTTTGCCACCGGCGTCGCCGAGTCGATGATCTCGTCCGGCTCGACCGGCTATGACCGCAAGGTCTGGGAGAGCCTCACCCATTTCTATGAGGTCGATGCCTGGCTGCCGCGCAACTACATCATGGTCAACAAGGACGCCTGGAACGGCCTCAACGACGCCAACAGGAACGTCATCCGCGGCTGCGGCGAACTGGCCGAATATGCTGGCACCTGGCGCGCCGTCGAATACACCAAGTTCACGCTGAAGGGGCTCGCCGACAACGGCATGACGGTGCAGCGCGCCGGCGACCAGCTCACCAACGATTTGAAGGCGATCGGCGACACCATGACCAATGAATGGCTCGACGCCGCCGGCGCGTCCGGCAAGGCGATCGTCGACGCATTCAAGGCGATGTGACGCCGGACGGGGCATTGGCTGAAACGCCCCTTAAACGGTTCGCGGCAGCGGGGGTCCCTCCCGCTGCCGGTACATTGAAATAACAGGCGCACAATCGCGCCCTCGACCGGGGGGAATGGCCGTGGCGGCACTTGGACGGACACTCCGACGCATTCTCGATGCACTCTACTTCGCCGGCGGCGTTATCGCGGCGCTGTTTCTGATCGCGATCCTGGCGCTCATCGTCTCGCAAATGGTGGCGCGGTGGACCGGCGCGGTGTTTCCCGGCGCCACGGCTTACGCCGGATACTGCATGGCCGCGGCATCGTTCTTCGCGTTTGCCTACGCGCTCAACCACGGCGCCCATATCCGCGTCAGCCTGGTGCTGCACGCGCTCGGGAAATACCGGCGCTGGGCCGAATTGTGGTGTTTCACGATCGCCTCCGCTCTGTCGTGCTATTTCGCCTGGTACGCGGTCAAGGCGGTCTACTGGTCGCACAAGCTGAAGGATGTCAGCCAGGGCCAGGACGCGACACCTTTGTGGATTCCGCAATCGGTGATGGCCGTCGGCACGATCATGCTGGCGATCGCCTTCATCGACAATCTGATCAGGCTCATCGTTCAAGGTCGCCACAATATCGAGGCCGAGACCGTTGGCGAGCACAGCGACTAGGGGCGCGTCATGGGTGAGCTTCAACTGATCGGAATTTTCCTCTTCGTCCTGTTCCTGCTGCTCGGCTCCGGCGTCTGGGTCGGGCTGGCGCTGCTCGGCGTCGCCTTTGTCGGCATGGAACTGTTCACCAGCCGGCCGGCCGGCGACGCCATGATCACGACGATCTGGACGTCGTCGTCGTCCTGGTCGCTGACGGCGCTGCCGCTGTTCATCTGGATGGGCGAGATCCTCTATCGGACGCGGCTGTCGGAGGACATGTTCAAGGGTCTGTCGCCGTGGCTGGCGCGGCTGCCGGGCGGGCTGTTGCACACCAATATCGTCGGCTGCACGGTGTTCGCCGCCGTCTCCGGCTCCTCGGCGGCGACGCTCACCACGGTCGGCAAGATGTCGATCCCGGAATTGCGTCGGCGCGACTATCCCGAAAGGCTGGTGATCGGCACGCTCGCCGGGGCGGCGACGCTGGGTCTGATGATCCCGCCCTCGCTGACGCTGATCGTCTACGGCGTCACCATCAACGAATCCATATCCAAGCTGTTCATCGCCGGCATCCTGCCGGGCCTGATCCTCGCCGGCATGTTCATGGGCTATGTGGCGATCTGGTCGCAGATCTCCAAGGGCTACCATCCGACGCCGGAACCGAGGATGAGTTTCTTCGACAAGCTGTGGAACTCGCGGTTTCTGATCCCGGTGATCTGTCTCGTCCTGATTGTCATCGGAACCATGTATACCGGTGCGGCGACGGCGACGGAGGCCGCCTCGATCGGCGTCGTCGGCGCCTTCATCCTGTCCGGCGTGCAGGGCCGGCTGACCGGTGAATCATTTGCCACCATAGGCAGCAACTGGTTGCAGGCGCTGATGGGGGCGACCCGGACCTCGGCGATGATCGCGCTGATCCTGGCCGGCGCCGCCTTCCTGTCGCTGTCGATGGGCTTCACCGGCCTGCCGCGCGCGCTCGCCGAGTGGATCGCCACGCTCGAACTGTCGCGCTTCGAACTGCTCCTGGCGCTGCTCGTCTTCTACATCATCATCGGCTGCTTCCTCGACGGCATCTCCTCGGTGGTGCTGACCATGGCCGTCGTCGAGCCGATGATCCGACAGGCCGGCATCGACGTCATCTGGTTCGGAATCTTCATCGTCGTCGTCGTCGAGATGGCCCAGATCACGCCGCCGATCGGCTTCAATCTGTTCGTCCTGCAGGGCATGACCCAGCACCAGATGAACTACATCGCCTATGCGGCGCTGCCGATGTTCATGATCATGGTGCTGATGGTGTTCGTGCTGATCGGCTTTCCGGAAATCGCCACCTGGCTGCCGGAGAACATGCGGTCGGCGGCCGCCGCCGCCGGCGGTTAGCCGGACATGCTAGATATTCCGCCGCTGCTGCTCGCCCTGGCGGCGCTGGTGGTCGCCTGCGGCGTCATCGTCCAGTCGACCACGGGCATGGGCTTCGGCCTCGCAACCGCGCCGATACTGGCGATGATCGACATTCGCCTGGTGCCGGTGCCGGTGATCGCGCTCGGCGCGCTGACGGCGATCATCGCCGCCTGGAGCCATCGCCGCGAGGTCGTGGCGCCGGAGATCGGCTGGGCGCTCGGCGGCCGCATCGCCGGCACCTTCGGCGCCGTCGGCCTGCTGGCGCTGATGCCGGAGCGGGAAACCTTCATGCTACTGTTTTCGGTCGCCATCCTGGTCGCGGTCGCCATGAGCCTGGTCGGCGTGCTGATCCCGCTCAGCCGCGGCACGCTGGTCGCCATGGGCACGGTGTCCGGGCTGATGGGCACGATCTCAAGCGTCGGCGCGCCGCCGATGGGATTGATCTACCAGCGCGTCGAACCGGCGCGGGCGCGGGCGACGCTGAACGCCTTCTTCGCGATCGCCGCCGCCCTTTCGCTCGCCGCGCTGGCGCTGATCGGCCGGGTCGGCCAAAGCGATCTGATCGCGATCGCGCTCTTTCTCCCCGTCATGCTGGTAACGTCGCGGCTGGCGCCGCGTTTTACCGCCATCGTCGACCGCCGCTACCGGCCGGTCATACTCGGGCTTTCCGCATTCGCCGCAATCACGCTTCTGATCAGGGCGCTTTCCTGATGGCCGGCGCCGGCGGCCTGCTTCGGCTCTGCGCCGCTCAGGCGCGCTGGCTCCTGGCGCTTGGACTTGCCGCCGGCATCGCGTTTCCGGCAGCGGCCGCGACCCTGCGCCCGCTGCTGCCGCTGCTGATCGGCATTCTCCTGTTCCTCTCCGCCTTACGCATTCCCCCGGAGCGGCTGAATTCGGCGATTGGCGACGCGCATCGCGACATCCTCGTCATCCTGGTGCTGCAATTGGCGCTGCCGGTCGCCGCGGCCCTTACCTTTTCAGCGGCCGGCTTCACCGGAACGCTCGCCAACGTGCTGGTGATTATGGCGGCGGCGGCGCCGATCGCCTCGAGCCCGGCAATCGCGGTAATGTGCGGCCTCGACGGCTTTACCGCATTGCGGCTCCTCATCTGGGGCACCCTGCTCTTGCCGCTAACATCGCTGCTGCCGCTTTATCTGGTCTTTGCCGGCCTGGAGGGCGCCTCGGTCGCCGAGGCGGCGGCGCGGCTGGCGGGACTGATCGCCATTGCCGCCGGCTCCGGCCTGGCGCTGCGCCGTCTCCTCATTCGGCAGATCGACCTGCCCGGGCTGCAGGTCATCGACGGGCTGTCGGCGATCGTGCTCGCCGTCTTCGTGCTGGCGCTGATGGACGCCATCCAGCCGCTGCTGTTCGGCGATCCGATCGCGCTGATCGGGGTGCTGCTTTTGGCCACAATCGCCAATTTCGGGCTACAGCTTGCCGGCCGGCGCATCGCGGCGCTGCTGATCGGGGCCGGCGGCATCGACGACCGGCCGGCGGCCGGCGCCATCGGGCTGGTCGCCGGCAACCGCAATATCGCGCTCTTCCTCACCGCCCTGCCGCCGGTGCTCACCGATCCGATGATGGTGTTCATCGGCTGCTACCAGATTCCGATGCTGATGACGCCGGCCCTGCTCGGCGCCAGCTATCGCCGCTTCCTCGGTGGCCACTAACCGCCGCCAAGCCTTGCCACCCGTGCGGCAACGTGTTAGCAGCGCCGGGACTTACGTTACTCCCGTTCTCATCAGCAAGGGCGCGCCTTAACGGCGCGAAACAGACGATATGGCCGACGAAAACCAAGGTGCTGAAGCCGCCGGCGAACTGCCGCCGCAGCTCAATATTCTGGCGCAGTATCTGAAGGATCTGTCCTTCGAGAATCCCGGCGCCCCGAGCACGCTGCAGCCGCGCAACGAGCCGCCGAAGATCGAGATCGGAGTCAACGTCGATGCCCACAAGAAGTCCGAGACCGACTACGAAATCGACCTGAAGATCGAATCCCGCGGCACCATCGGCAAGGAGGTGCTGTTCAATGTCGAGGTGCATTATGGCGGCATCATCCGGGTGCAGAACATCCCGGACGAGCATCTGCAGCCGGTGGTCATGATCGAGGGACCGCGAATGCTGTTTCCGTTCGCCCGCCAGATCATCGCCGAGGCGACCCGAAACGGCGGGTTTCCGCCGCTGCTGATCGATCCGATCGATTTCGCCGCGCTTTTCCGCCAGAAGGTGATGGAAGGCCAGAACGCGCCGGCCTCGATGACCAAGAACTAAGTTTCTTGGGAACGCGGCTCACTCCGCCGCGGATCGCTGCACGCGCCATTGCGCCAGCACCGCCCGGAGCGCCGCCGGTTTCAGCGGCTTGTTGAGCACGGTGATGGTGTTGGCACGGGCCTCGCCGCGCACCGCAGGTGAGCGGTCGGCGGTGATCAGCACGGCCGGCAGTTCCTCGCCATAGCGCTGCCGCAGGCGCCGCACGACGTTGATGCCGGTGTCGTCGTCGAGGTGATAGTCGACCAGGGCGACATCGGGAACGATGCCGGTCCGCTCCAGTTCCCGGGTGGCCTCGCGTAAGCCGCCGGCGCTCACCACCGCACAGCCCCAGCCGCCGAGCAGCGCCGCCATCCCCTCCAGGATCTTGCGCTCATTGTCGATGCACAGCACCGTCAGCCCGGTCAGCCGGATCGCCGGCAGGGCCCGCGGCGGCGCCTCGCTGGGCCGCTCGGCGACGGCGGCGGCGGTTTCGATTTCGACGGCGAAATTGGTTCCGTGCCCGGGCGACGAGACGAGCGTCAGCCGATGGTCGAGCACGCGCGCGATCCGCTCGACGATCGACAGGCCGAGACCGAGGCCGCGCGCCGCCTCGGCGCCGGCCTTGAGGCGCCGGAACTCCTCGAAAATCAGGTCCTGCTGGTTGAAGGGAATGCCGACGCCGTTGTCGTAGACATTGATCAGGGCGCTGCCGCGCTTGCGCCGGCAGCCGACCAGCACGCGGCCGGACGGCGGCGTGTATTTTATGGCGTTGGAGACCAGGTTCTGTAGGACCCGGCGCAGCAGCCGCCGGTCGGATCTGACGCTGACGGTGGTGGGAACGACGGTGAAGTCTATATTCTTGTCGCCGGCCAGCGGCGCGAATTCGATCCGCAACTGGCGCAGCACATCGTCGAGGCAGAACACCGTGACCTCCGGCTTCAACGCCCCGGCGTCGAGCCTGGAAATGTCGAGCACGGCGCCGATGATCTCCTCGACGGCTTCGAGCGACGCATCGACATTGTCGATCAGTTCGCGGTCCTCGTTCCCGGCGTGGCGCTCGACCAGCGACGTGGTGTAGAGGCGCGCGGCGTTGAGCGGCTGCAGGATGTCGTGCCCGGCCGCGGCAACGAAGCGGGTCTTGCCGATATTGGCAGCTTCGGCGGCGGCCTTGGCCCGGCCGAGCTCGCTGTTGAGGCGGGTCAGTTCCTCGGTGCGCTGGCGCACCCGCTGCTCGAGCGTCGCGCGCGACCGCTCCAGCGCGTCCGCCGCCGCCACCTGCTCGGTGATGTCGGCATAGGTCATGACGATGCCGCCGTCCGGCATCGGCGCGGTGCGCACTTCGAGCACGCTGCCGTTGGAATGCAGCTTTTCCTGGACCGTCTCCATGCGGGTGACGAAGCGGTCGATGCGCTCGGCGACGAGGGCGTCCGGATCGCCCGGACCGAGCGCGCCGCGATCGGCATTGTAATGCAGGATGGTGTTGAGCGGCGTGCCGACCTGGCCGAAATCGACGGGCAGTTGCAGCAATTCGCGGAACTGGCGGTTCCAGCAGATCAGCCGCAATTCGCGGTCGAAGACGGCGATGCCCTGGCGCACCTGATCGAGCGCGGTCTGCAGCAGGTCGCGATTGTACTGGATCGCCGCGGAGGCGTCGTCGAGCAGCTTCAGCGCGCCCTTGGTGGCGGCATCGCGGCGCTTGACCAACAAAGAGAGAACCAGCCGCGACGAGGCGGCGCCGATGGCGCTGGCCAGCAATTGCTCGCTGTGGCGGATCAGGTGCGGATCGGCCTCGCGATGCGGTTCAAGCGGCAGATCGCGGCTCCTGGCGAAGGCGGCAAACGCGCGCTCGGTCCGTTCCTCGCCGAGATAGCGCGACACCGTCGAGGTCAGATCGCCGACCGTGACCGAGGTGCGGAACAGACGCAGCGAGGGGGTCGGCGAGAACTCGGTCGGCACGAAGATATTGGCCTGCAGCCGCTCGGTCGGCTGCGGCGCGCGCGCCAGCGAGAAGCCGATGAAGGCGGCGAGATTGGCCGAAAGGCTCCAGAACACGCCATGGGTCAGCGGATCGAAATCGAGGCTGAACAGCGCCTCGGGGCGGAGCATGCCGATGCCGAACGGGCCGTTTTCGAGAATGCCGGCCGGCACCAGTCCGGCGGCGACGAAATTAGGCAGAAGCAGCGTATAGGCCCACACCGCGAAACCGGCGATCATTCCGGCAATGGCGCCGCGCGCCGTGGCGCGCCGCCACATCAGGCCGCCGAAAAAGGCCGGCGCGAACTGGGCGATCGCGGCAAACGACAACAGCCCGATCGCGGCCAGCGCCGCGGTGTTGGCGGCGGCCCGGTAATAGGCGTAGGCCAGAAGCAGGATGACGAAGATCGCGCTGCGCCGGATGTTGAGCAGCAGCCGGCCCATGTCGCGCGGCGCGACACCGTCGAAGCGCTGGCGGCGCAGCAGCACCGGCATGACGAATTCATTCGAGATCATGATGGAGAGCGCGACGGTTGCGACGATCACCATTGCGGTCGCCGCCGACAGGCCGCCGAAGAAGGCGCAGTAGGAGACGAAGGGATTGCCCGCGGCGATCGGCAGGCTGAGCACGAAATTGTCGCCGTCGACGCTGGTGCCGAAGGTGATCAGGCCGGCCAGGGCGATCGGCACGACGAACAGATTGATCACCACCAGATAGGTGGGAAACAGCCATGCCGCGCGGCGCAGTTCATTGTCGCTGTTGTTTTCCACGATGGTGACGTGGAACTGGCGCGGCAAGAGCACGGCGGCGAAGAACGACAGCAGGGTCATGGTGATCCAGGTGCCGCCGCTCGGCTCGTGGGCGAACATGCCGGCCGCCGCCGGCGCCGCCGCCGCCGCTGAGGCGAGATGGCCGGGGCCGTCGAACATCCAGAACGTCACGTAGATGCCGACGATCAGGAAGGCGATCAGCTTGACCACCGATTCCATCGCAATCGCCAGCATCAACCCTTCCTGGTGTTCGGTGGCGTCGATATGGCGGGTGCCGAACAGGATCGCGAACATCGCCATCATGATCGCAATGAGCAGCGCGATATCGCCGAACACCGGCACCGGCCCGCTCGCGGCCGCACCGAAATGCGGTTCGGACAATATCGTCGTCACCGAGGCGGACACCGCCTTCAACTGCAGGGCGATATAGGGAATGACGCCGACCACGGCGATCACCGAGGCGACCCCCGCCACCCATTGGTTCTTGCCGTAGCGCGACGACAGGAAGTCGGCGATCGAGGTGATCTTCTCGGTCTTGGCGAGGCTGACCAGCCGGCGCATCAGCGGATAGCCGAAACCGATCAGCAGCGCCGGTCCGATATAGATGGCGATGAAATCGAGGCCGGCCTTGGTGGCCATGCCGACCGAGCCGAAAAACGTCCACGAAGTGCAGTAGACGGCCAGCGACAGGGCGTAGATATTGGGCCGCCCGCGCTTGCTGATCGCCGGCGCGGATTTGCGGTCGCCATAGCTTGCGACGGCAAACAGAATGCCGATATAGACAAGCGCGGCGGCGACGACGGCCCAACCCTGCAGCATCGCGGATCCATGAATTCCGTAAAACGCTTTGTCATCTCTTGATGACGCGCCGGCGAAATCGGATCATATAAGATAGCGAATGTCCAGAAAGGGGGCCCAGACGCTGATTGGCAGGCCCCGATCGGAATCGTTGCAGGGCGTAAAATGGGACTACTCGACTACTTCCGCCGGCCACCGCCGATCGCCACCTTCGCCGACGTCGAGGATTTCCTCGATTCGCGCACGGCCTTCCTGGTGCAGAAGACGGTCTATGAATATGCCCGAGCCCGCTCCGGCGTGCTGTCGAGCAAGCTGTTCAAGGAACCCGCCTTCATCGCCGCCCTTGACGAGTGCCGCTGGCGCAACTTCCCGATCGGCCTCGGCTACATCGTGCAGATGGTGGAGGCGACGCTGCGGCCCGACGCGGCCGACCGCACCGCCGCGCTCGCCAACGGCCTGCTCGCCGCCTCGCGGGGGGTGATGAGCCGCTATCCGGTGCCGTCAGGTTTTGCCGACGATTTCTGGGCGATTTCACATACCGAGATCGCCGAGCATTTGGCGCGGGCGCAGCTGGCGCCGCCGAAATCGATCAAGGACATTCCGGTCGACACCGTGCAGATGTTCTTTGACAATCTGCCGATCCATGAATCGCTGCGCGTCCACGACTATACGCTGATCAAGGCCCATCTGAGTTCCAATCTCTGCCGCCTCTATGAGGAGTTCATCGCCCGCACCGATTGTCCCGCGATCGCCGACACCATTATCGAAGGACCGCCCCCGGTCGCCGTGCCGCATGTCGGCCGGAGTTGACGGCACTGTTGCCACGCGAGAAAGAGAACGAGAGACGCCGCAACGGCTCCGGGCAGGGGAAGACATGAACCACACCGCCAGAAGCGCCACGCCGCTCGTTGCGATCGACGCCGTCGTTCTCGATACCGAGACGAGCGGCCTCGACACCAGCAAGGCGCGGCTGCTGCAGGTCGGTGCGGTGCGCATCCGCCACGGCGAACTGCGGACCGAAGAGAGCCTCGACCTGCTGGTCGATCCGGGCGAGCCGATCCCGCCGGCATCGACGGAGATCCACAATATCGACGACGCCATGGTCGCCGGCGCGCCGAAATTCCCCGAAGTGTGGAGAAAGCTCAGCGCCTTCATCGGCAATGCCATCGTCATCGGCCATTCGATCGGCTTCGATCTGGCGATCCTGCGCCGCGAATGCCGGCTCGCCAATATCGTCTGGGAAGCGCCGCGCACGCTCGACACCCGCCTGCTGGCGCAGATCGCCAATCCGCAGCTTCCCGATTTCTCCATGGAAATGATGGGATCGTGGCTCGGCGTCGACCTCACCGACCGCCACACCGCGCTCGGCGATGCGACGGCAACGGCAAAGCTCTACCACGCCCTCATTCCGCATCTGCGCAGCGATGAAATCCGCACGATCGCGGCCGCCGAACAGGCCTGCCGGCAGCTTTCGGCGGTGCTCGACGCGCACCATCGGGCCGGCTGGCTGGAGGCGGTGGCGCCGGCGAGCCGCGCCGACGCGGAGCGCACGCTGGCGCGCATCGACAGCTATCCCTACCGCCACCGGGTGCAGGATGTCATGAGCGCGCCGCCGGTCGTGCTGCCGGCGACGACGCCGCTGCTTGAGGCGATGAAATACGTCGTCGAACGGCGCATCAGCTCGGCGTTCGTGACCGCAGAGCCGCAGGACGAGGACGGGACCTTGCGGGCGGTCGAGACCGGTATCGTCACCGAGCGCGACGTCTTGCGGGCGATCGCGGCGGGTGGCGCGGCGGCGCTTGAGCGGCCGCTCGGCGAATTCATGTCGAAGCCGCTGGCGACGATATGGGCGGACGCCTTCATCTATCGCGCGGTCGGCCGCATGTCGCGGATGAAGATCCGCCATCTCGGCGTCGTCGACGACAGCGGCGACGTCGTCGGCGCCCTGTCGGCGCGCGATCTGTTGCGCCTGCGCGCCCAGGAGGCGATCTCGCTCGGCGACGAGATCGACGAGGCCGGCAATGTCAGCGCGCTCGGCGCCGCCTGGGCCAAGCTGCCGATGGTGGCCGAAAGCCTGGTCGTGGAGAATGTCGATTCCCGCGACATCGCCCAGGTGATCAGCCGCGAGATCGGCGCGCTCACCCGCAAGGCGGCGATTATTGCCGAAGAGCGCATGCTCAAGGCCGGTCGCGGCGGCCCGCCGGTGCCCTACGCGCTTCTGATCCTCGGCTCTGCCGGCCGCGGCGAAAGCCTGCTCGCCGCCGATCAGGACAATGCGATCATCTTCGAGACCGGCGACGCGGACGGTCCGGAGGATCAATGGTTCGCCGAACTCGGCGAGCACATTGCCGAAATCCTCGATGCGGTGCACCTGCCGTTGTGCAAGGGCGGCGTCATGGCGAAGAACCCGCAATGGCGGGGCAGCCTCGCGACCTGGCTCGAGCGGGTCGAAAGCTGGATCCGCCGCTCCAACCCGAAGGACCTCCTCAACGTCGACATCTTCTTCGATTTGCGCGTCGTCCATGGCGACATCAAGCTGGGCCAGAAGCTGTTGACGGAATCCTACGCCATGGGCCATCGGGCGCCGGATTTCGCCAAGCTCCTGGCGGCGCTCGGCGACGAATATCAGGCGCCGGTGAGCTTCTTCGGCGGCTTCAGATCGGAGAGCGGACGCATCGACTTGAAGAGGGGCGGGCTCTTTCCCATCGTCCAGAGCGCCCGAGTGCTGGCGATCCGCCACAACATCGTGCACCGGGCGACGAAGGACCGGCTGGAGGGCGTGCGCGCGCTCGGCATCGGCGGTGAAAACGACCTCACACATATGCTGGAGACCCACGGCTTCCTGCTCGAACTGATCCTGCGCCAGCAGGTGGAAGATCTGCATGAGGGGCATCCGCTCGGCAATTCGATACGGATCAAGCAGCTCGACCGGATGCAGGCGGAACGGCTGCGCGAAGCGCTGTCGAAACTGTCGCACGCAAGCGATATGGTCCGGGATCTGCTGTTTTCCCGCTAGCGTCTTTTCCCCAACGGACAAAGCAGTTTGAGGGGTTTTCGAACATGATGCCTGACACCCTCATCGGCGCGCTGCGCCGCGAAGCCCGCGAAGTGCCGAATTCCGGCATCGTCGAAGTGATGGAATACGGCCGCGGCCGCGACGGCCTGATCGCGCTGTGGGCCGGCGAGGGCGATCTGCCGACACCGGACTTCATCTGCGAACCGGCGATCGCGTCCTTGCGCGCCGGCGAGACCTTCTACACCCATCAGGGCGGCATTCCCGAACTGCGCCAGGCGCTGGTCCGCTATCATCGGCGCCTCTACGACCGGCCGTTTTCGCCGGACCAGTTCTTCGTCACCGGGTCCGGCATGCAGGCGATCCAGATCGCCGTGCAACTGGTTGCGGGCAGCGGCGACGAGGTCGTCGTGCCGACGCCGGCCTGGCCGAACATCATGGCCGCGCTCACCGTCAGCGGGGCGCGGCCGGTCGAGATCGGGATGCGGCTCGGCAATGACGGCTGGCGGCTTGACCTCGACGACGTTTTCGCCGCCTGCGGGCCGCGGACAAAGGCGATCTTCGTCAACACGCCGTGCAATCCGACCGGCTGGACGGCGACGACCGACGAGCTTTCGGAAATCCTGCGCTTTGCCCGCGAGCGGGGCTTATGGATCATCGCCGATGAGGTCTATGCCCGGTTCTACTACAAGGGCGCACGGGCGCCGTCCTTCTTCGACATCGCCGCCGATGACGACCGCATCCTTTACGTCAACACGTTCTCGAAGAACTGGGCGATGACCGGATGGCGGGTCGGCTGGATGGGGGCGCCGCCGGAAATCGGCAACACAATCGAGAACCTCATCCAGAATTCGACCTCGGGCGTGCCGGTGTTTACGCAGCGCGGCGCGATCGCCGCGCTCGACGACGGCGAACCGTTCATGGCCGAACAGCTCGCCCGCGCCCGCGCCGGCCGCGAGATCTTCTGCAGCGTCCTGGAAAAGAGCGGCGCCGCGCGCTTCGCCTGGCCGGAGGGCGCCTTCTACCTGTTTTTCGGGATCGACGGCGAGCCCGACACCGCCAGGCTCGGCCTCAAGCTCGTCGACGAGGCCAATATCGGCCTGGCCCCGGGGCCGACCTTCGGCGCCGCCGGCGCCGGTTTCATGCGCATCTGCTTCGGCCGCCAGCGCGAGGGCCTGGAGATCGCCGCCGAACGGCTGATGCGCTGGCTCGGCCGCCGCGCCGAGAAAGGCGTGGCCGAAGGCTCAGACGCTGCGCCGTAGCGGGATGTGCTGGGCCGGCGAAAAGCCGATGCGGCTGAAATAGGCGAGCAGTTCGAAATTGTTCCAGTCGACCTCGGTGCGCACGGTCTCGACGCGCAGCGACGACAGGTTGACGAGCAGTTGCGACATCAGCGCGATGCCGACGCCCTGATGCTGCTGTTCGGGATCGACGCCGAGCGTGTCCATCACCGCGCTCGGCGCGGTGCGGCCGAATTCGCCGAAATCGACCCGGGCCATGATGAAGCCGGCCGGATAGCCGTCGATCTCGGCGATCAGCGAGACGCGCACGCTCGATTCGGTCAGCGCTTCGGTCAGTTTTCCGTGCAGATAGTCGCGGCGTTCGCCGCCGGTCACACGAGAATCAATGGTGACGATGGCATCGAGGTCGCTCGCCGCCATCGAGCGGACGGGCACGCGGTCGCGGGCGAGCGCATCGAAATCGTCCGCCGCGGGCGAGGAGAAGTCGAGCTCGGTCGGTTCCGCCTCAAGATCGTCATCTTCGACCTGCGGCAGATCGAGCGGCGCATCGGTCGGCCGCGACAGCACGATGCGCGGCGCGATCTCGAAACCGGCGGCGTTGAAGAAGCGCAGCAGCGAGGAATTGGTCCAGCGCGCCTGTGTCTGCATTTCGCGCACGCCCTTGTGTCGCGCCACCTCATCGACCGCCTCGAGCAGGGCGGTGCCGACGCCGCCATGGCGCAGATCGGGATCGACGGCCATGGCGTCGAGAATGACGATCTTCTCGTCGCGGCCGAACTCGCCGACGAGCAGCCGCGCCAGCGCATAGCCGACGAGACGGTCATCGCTGCGGGCGGCGATGTAGATGAAGCCCTTCGGCTCGGCGAGCGCATTGGCCAGCCGTTTCTCGAAAAAGGCGCGCCGCGCCGATCCGGTGACCTTGCGGTCGATGTCGACGACCGGTTCCAGATCCTCCGCCGTCAGCGGTCCCACGGTCAGTTCTCCGGTGCTCTCCCGGCTCGCGCTCGTCATGGCTTTCGGTCCCCGTCTCCGCCTGCCGGACCGGCAGGCCATGATCGTGAATTGCGCCGCTTTGCCGGCCGGGCCAGATTGACAGACCGGACCGCATGCGCCTAAATACCTAAATCGGTACTTTAATACTGATTTTACCGGGGAGCAAGAGCCGTGCGCATCGATGCCTTTGGTCTTGACGGCCGCGCCGCGATCGTCACCGGCGCTGCCCGCGGCATCGGCCTGGCGGTGGCCGAACGGCTGAACGCGGCCGGCGCCGCCGTTCATGGGCTCGATGCGCAGGCGCCGGACACCGCGCCCGCCTGCTGCCGGTCGTTCGCCGAGGTCAACATTACCGAAGCAGACGCCGTCGCCGAGGCGGTCGCGGCGATCGCCGAGCCGGTGACGATCCTCGTCAACAATGCCGGGATCACCCGCGACCGCTCGTTGTTGAAAATGTCCGATGAGGACTGGGCCGACGTGCTCAATGTCAACCTCACCGGCGCCTTCACCATGATCCGCGCGGTGGCGCCGGGCATGATCGCGGCCGGCGGCGGCGCCATTATCAACATCACCTCGATCAACGGGCTGCGCGGCAAGTTCGGCCAGGCCAATTACGCCGCCTCCAAGGCCGGGCTGATCGGCCTGACCAAGACCGCGGCGCGCGAACTCGGCCGCAAGGGCGTGCGCGTCAACGCGGTCGCGCCGGGCATGGTGCTGACCGAGATGGCGCTGGCGCTGCCGGCGGAATTCCGCGACAAGGCGCTCGCCGAGGCGGTGCTGCCGCATCTGGCCGAACCTAAGGACATCGCCAATGCAGTCGTGTTCCTGGCGTCGGACGCCGGCCGCATGATCACCGGCCAGGTGCTGCCGGTCGATTGCGGCCAGTATATCTGAGGCGCGGTGTCAGGACGCTGCGCTTGTTACCGCGACGATCGCCGCGGCGATGCGGTCGAGGTCATCCTCGGGCAGGCCGGCGACGTTGATGCGGCTGCCCCCGACGGCGTAGATGCCGTGCTCGGCCTTCAGCCGCGCCACTTCGGCGTCGTTCAAGCCCAACAGCGAGAACATGCCGCGATGCTCGGCGAGGAAGTCGAAGCGGTCGCTATTGGTCTGTTGGCGCAACGCCTTGGCGAACGCCTCGCGCAGGCGCAGCATGCGGGTGCGCATGCCCTCAAGCTCGGCCTGCCAGTCCGCCCTGAGTGCAGCATCCTCGAGCACGATGCGGACCGCCGCGCCGCCGTGATCGGGCGGCATCGAATAGGCGCCGCGGGTCACGCTCTGGATCTGGCCGAAAGCGAGATCGGCCCTGGCGGCATCCTCGCCGATCAGCATGGCGCAGCCGACGCGGTCGCGATAGACGCCGAAATTCTTCGAGCACGACGCCGCCACCGCCATCTCCGGCACCATGCCGGCGAGCAGGCGAACACCGGCGGCATCGGCAATAAGGCCGTCGCCGAAGCCCTGATAGGCCATGTCGATGAAGGGAAAGAGGCCGCGCGCGACGAGCACCTCGCCGAGCGCCCGCCACTCGTCAAGGGTCAGATTGGCGCCGGTCGGGTTGTGGCAGCAGCCGTGCAAGAGCACGATGTCGCCGGCCGGTGCCGCCGACAGCGCCGCGATCATCTCGTCGAACTTCACCTTGCCGGTCGCCGCATCGAAATAGGGATAATCGCGGGTGGCGAGCCCGGCCGCGGCGAGGATCGGCTTATGGTTGGGCCAGGTCGGATCGGAAAGCCAGACATTGGCGCCGGCGCGGGCGCGGTTCAGCAGTTCGGCGATGATCCGCAATGCGCCGCAGCCGCCCGGCGTCTGGGCGCCGCGCACCCGCTCGCGCGGCAGCGCGTCGCCGAGCGCCAGATCGATCATCGCCGCATTGAAACCGACATCGCCGGCAATGCCGACATAGGCCTTGGTGTCCTGAGCGTCATAGAGACGCTGCTCGGCTTTGCGGACGGCCGACAGCACAGGCGTGCGGCCGTCGGCGTCGCGATAGATGCCGACGCCGAGGTCGACCTTGTCGCTGCGCTCGTCCTGGCGGAATTCCGCCATCAGGGCCAGGATCTTGTCCGGCGCGGCCGGGCTCAGCTGTTCGAACATGGTTTTCCCTCCGAATGGCGCGGGGCCCCCGCCCCTTAAACGGTCGCGACCGGTGCGCACTGCCGGCGGTTATGGCCAAGCTGCAGCAATGACGCAACACGAAAACGCCGACGGCAATCGGATTACCGCGGGGCGGTCGGCGGAATGCGGATCGGTTCCATTGGTGATGCGATGGTTAGATCGCGCGACCTTGCCTTTGTCCACCCGGGTTCAGAAGCGTTTGAATTCCTTACAATCGCCGAAATCCTAGGCAAAAAATCCGCCGATCGAATGGTTGACGCTTCGTTAAGCGCAGCCGACATAGGCTCCGCTATCCGATTCGCGCGAATTTCCCGGCAGGTTCCGCCCGTGCTCCGATACGCCGTAAAGACAACGGTCCCGCTGATCCTCGCTCTTGCCGCGGTCCTGACCGCTCAGGCCGAGCAGCCATCGGTGCCGCCGCCGATCACCCCGCCGGCCGGCGAGGCGGCGCCCGACGCCGATGCGATATCCGCGGTCAAGGCGGCGCGCGAGGCCGAACTTGAGGCGATCGTCGACGATATCGCCCGCTCGGCCGACCGGCTGGCGGCGCTGGAGGCGGAAATCGAGGCGCTTGAAAACGACCGCGCCCGCATCAATGCGGCGCTGATCACGACGGCGCTGCGGACCCAGATGCTGGAGGAGCAGGCGAGCGCGACCGAAAGGCGGCTGGATACGCTGAGCGAGAACGAAGCGCGGATCCGCGCCTCGCTCGCCGCCCGGCGCGGCGTGCTCGCCGAACTGCTTGCCGCGCTCCAGCGCATCGGCCGCAAGCCGCCGCCGGCGCTCGTCACCCGGCCGGACGATGCCCTTGCCGCGGTGCGCAGCGCCATCCTCCTGAACGCGGTGCTGCCGGAAATGCGCGCCGAAGCGGAAGCGCTCGCCGCCGATCTCGCCGAACTCGTCTCGCTTGAACGCCAGATGACCGAGGAGCGCGACCGGCAGCGGGCCGAAATCGGCGCGCTGGCGGAAGAGCGGGTGCGGCTGGAACGGCTGATCGTCGAAAAGCGCAAAGGCGCGGAGGACACCACCGCCTCGCTCGACGAAGAACGCCGCAAGGCAGCGCTTCTGGCGGAGAAGAGCGGCAATCTCAAAGATTTGATCGCCCGGCTCGAAACCGAGATCGATGCGGCGAGAGAAGCCGCCGAGGCGGCCAGGAAGGCGGATGAGGCGGCCGCGGCGGCTGCGACCGAAGGCAGCACGCAAGCCTCGGTGGCGGCGCTGCAGGACACCGGCCGGTTTTCGCCGGCGATCCCCTTTGCCAACGCCAAAGGGCTGTTGTCTATGCCGGCGCGGGGCGTAATGTTGCGGGAGTTCGGCGCCGATGACGGGATCGGCGGCGAGACCAAGGGGGTTTCAATTGCGACCCGGGCCGGTGCCCGCGTCGTTGCGCCGAGCGACGGCTGGGTCGTTTATGCCGGTCCGTTCCGCTCCTACGGGCAGCTATTGATCCTGAATGCCGGCAGCGGATATCATATCGTGCTGGCGGGCATGGATCGAATCGACGTCCAATTGGGCCAGTTCGTTCTTGCCGGAGAGCCCGTTGCCGCGATGGGAGATCGAAAACTGGCACAGGCGGGCGCGCTGAATATACTATCGCGACAGCCGGTGCTTTATGTAGAATTCAAGAAAGACGGGACATCGATCGATCCGTCGCCCTGGTGGGCAAGTTCGACTGAGGAGAAAGTCCGCGGATGACGAGAAAAATTCCACTCCTCCTGATCGGCGCCATTGCCGGCGCGGCAGCGGCTGCGCTCGCGTCTCAGAGCCAGGTGTTCTATGGCGGCGCGGCGGTTGCCGCAGATACCGAGACCTATCGGCAGCTCAATTTGTTCGGCGATGTGTTCGAGCGGGTGCGCAGCGACTACATCGACAAGCCGAACGAGGCCGATCTGATCGAATCGGCGATCAACGGCATGCTGAGCGGCCTCGATCCCCATTCGAGCTACCTCAATCCGAAGAATTTCCGCGATATGCAGGTGCAGACCCGCGGCGAATTCGGCGGGCTCGGCATCGAAGTGACGATGGAGGACGGCGTCGTCAAGGTGGTCTCGCCGATCGATGACACGCCGGCGGCGCGCGCAGGCGTCCTGGCCGGCGACCTCATCACCCATCTCGACGGCGAGCAGATCCAGGGCCTCACCCTGTCCCAGGCCGTCGACAGGATGCGCGGACCGGTGAATTCGGCGATCACGCTGACGGTGGTGCGCAAAGGCGCCGACGAGCCGCTCGAAATCAAGATCATCCGCGACGTCATCCGCATCCGCTCGGTGCGCGAACGGCGCGAGGAGGATATCGGCTATATCCGCATCACCCAGTTCAACGAGCAGACCTATGAAGGCCTCAAATCCGCGGTCCACAAGCTGACCAAGGAAATCCCGGCCGACGAGATGAAGGGCTTCGTTGTCGATCTGCGCAACAATCCGGGCGGACTGCTCGACCAGGCCATTGCCGTATCCGATGCCTTCCTCGACCGCGGCGAGATCGTCTCCACCCGCGGCCGCAAGAAGGCGGAGGGCCAGCGCTACAACGCCCGGCCCGGCGACATCGCCAAGGGCAAGCCGGTGATCGTGCTGGTCAATGGCGGCTCGGCCTCGGCCTCCGAAATCGTCGCCGGCGCCCTGCAGGACCACCAGCGGGCGACCGTTCTCGGCAGCCGCAGCTTCGGCAAGGGGTCGGTGCAGACGATCATCCCGCTCGGGCCCAACGGCGCAATCCGGCTGACCACGGCACGCTATTACACGCCCGCCGGCCGCTCCATCCAGGCCAAGGGCATCGAGCCCGATATCGTCGTCATCCAGGATGTCCCCGACGATTTGAAGGGCAAGGACAAGAGCCGCGGCGAAGCGGCGCTGCGCGGGCATTTGAAGGCTGAAGGCAAGGGCGAGGACAAGGACGACGAAAAGGACGAGGTTTCGGCCTCGTCGGCCTATGTGCCGCCCGATCCCAAGGACGATGCGCAGCTCAACTACGCCTATGATTTGCTGCGCGGTATCCAGGTCAACAACGCGTTTCCGCCGGGTTCGAATCAGGCGGTTCCCAACTGATCCGACGGACCGGACCCCCGGCCGTCTCCGGTGATCGATAGCGGCGGGCGATCGTGGCCGAAGACGATTTTTCAGCTCCGCTCGGTGCAGATGCGCCCGAGCAAGGCCGGCGTCTGAGCCGGATACCCATCGTGCCGGCCCTCGGCGGCTTCCTGCTGATCATCGGCCTGCTGGCGGTGGCGTGGATCATTGTCGTCGACGATCCGCACGGCGGCGAGCCCGTCGCCGTCGTCGCCGTGGCGCCGTCGGCAGAAGACGCTGCTGGCGCAAGCGACGATCCGCAACCGGCGGCACCGGACCAGTCCGCCGACAAGCCGGCCACCACCGGCGGCCCGAAGATCATTGCGCTCAATCCCGGCACGCCGGCGCCGCCGCCGACGGATGGCGACATCGTCATCCGCGACCCGACCGCCGGCGCCGGCCGGGTCATCCCGGTCGGCCCGGAAACGGGGATGACCGAGGCGTCGCGCTACGGTCCGCTGCCGCGCATAGCCGCCGATGGCCGCCGCCCCATGGATGTCTATGGCGGTCCTGCGCCGGAGGCCGATTCGCGCACCCCGCGCATCGCCATCATCGTGTCGGGCCTGGGGCTGAGCCAGACCGGGACGCAAGAAGCGATCCGGCTGCTGCCGCCGGAAGTGACCCTTGCGTTCGCTCCCTATGGCAACAGCCTCGGACGCTGGGTTTCGCGGGCCCGCCAGGAGGGCCACGAGACGGTGCTGCAGGTGCCGCTTGAGCCGTTCGACTATCCCAACAACGATCCCGGCCCGCACACGCTGTTGACGACGCTTTCGGCTGAGGAAAACAGCGAGCGCCTGCACTGGCTGATGGCGCGGATGTCCGGCTATGCCGGGGTCATGAACCATATGGGCGCACGGTTCACCGCCTCGCGCCAGGCGCTCGAACCGCTGGCCCGGGAACTGACCGAAAGAGGCCTCTACTTCATCGATGACGGCGCCTCGCCGCGCAGCCTGTCGATGACGATCGCCGAGTCCGTCGGCCTCTCCTTCGTCAGCGGCGATCTCGCCCTCGACACCACGCCGGCGAAGGACGAAATCGACGCCCGTCTGCTGCAATTGGAAACCATGGCCGTCTCCCGCGGACGCGCCGTCGGCGTCGCCGCCGCCCTGCCGGTCGTCGTCGAACGCATCGCCGAATGGGCGAAAACGGCCGAAAGCCGCGGCTTCATCCTGACGCCTGCGAGCACGCTCACCGGCCGCGGGAATTAGAGCGTATTCCCGAAAAAGCCTGCCCCGGACCTGAACCGGGGTGGGAACCGGTTTTCGGATAAGAATACGCGACAAAAAAACAGATAGAGCGCTTTGAGTGATTCAGTTCGAACGAAAAGCGCTCTAGACGGCCTGAAGGGGCGATAATGGTCGACATCGAAAAGCTTCCCTACCGCCCTTGCGTCGGCGCGGCCGTGTTCAACGCCACCGGCCATGTCTTCATCGGCCGCCGTTTCGCCGATGAGGAGCACACCGACGATAATCATGCCTGGCAGATGCCCCAGGGCGGCATCGACAAGGGCGAGGATCCGCTGACTGCGGCGATACGGGAGCTCTACGAGGAGACCTCGATCCGCTCGGTCCGGGTGATCGGCGAGGCGCCCGACTGGCTCAGCTACGATATTCCGCGCGAGGTCGTCGGCAGGGCCTGGAAGGGCAAATATCGCGGCCAGAAGCAAAAATGGTTCGCCTTTCGCTTCGAGGGCGAAGACGACGAAATCGACGTTGCCCATCCGGGCGGCGGCCACAAGGCCGAATTCTCCGCCTGGCGCTGGGAACGTCTGGAGCGGGTGCCCGAACTGATCATCCCGTTCAAGCGCAAAGTCTATGATCAGGTGGTGGAGGCGTTTCGAACAATGGCCTTGCCCGAGTAGCAGACCCGCTAAATCATTCGGGAACAGGCAGGCGGACGGCGGAGATATGGCCCTGTTGTCCACTTTTTTTTGTTGATGGGCGAAGGTATTGGAATTGATGCAGAACGAGCACTGTTGGCTGTTTACCGGCTGTTGATTTTTTGTGCGCCCTCCATGATTCCGTTGTGAATCTCAATATGTTACATTGATTCGCCCCGTGCTTTCGAACGACCTTCGGGGTGCTAAGGGTGTGACACGGTGAAAATCTGCTTGCCGTAGCACCATCTGGGCGATGGGAGCGCATTGTAGGGTTCCAGCAGGCCCTACCACCCTTGGAATCGGGGGAACGGCCACGCCCAGGCTGTTCCCCCTCAAATTGTGACAAGATAGCGCATTTTCTTGCGAAGGTCAGAATCTCGAATTTTATACATAGATGAAACCCAAAGTTCATGACCATTTTGGGCTGTTTTCATTGCAATGAAGTAATTGCGTTTTTCTTCCTTATATATACTGTACAACATTTTCTTTCGGCGACTATCTGTATATAGCGTCCCGAGTTCTATTGCTATAGGAAGAAGCAGAAGTGAGAATGTGTCTATGTCAGTGTGCTTTGTAAGAATATGAGATGCTGAGCTACGTGATAAATATATAGCGCCGCTGGAGCAATTAAGGTGCCGCCTTGCCAGCTCCGGCAAGCTTGCGATCCATAGAGGGTCGTTTCGGCCAGATAGCAAATTTATCAACTGGGAGTGTTCTAAAGACATACCGTGATTAATCACTTGCGCGTTACGTGTAAGCACTCTCACGACACTATAGCGATTCGGTCGGTTTCATTGCGATCTAAATCTCCAATGCTTCACTGCACAAACTGGAGGTCAAAAATCGACCTTTCGTTTCATTCAACGAAAAGCTTAATTCATGCCAAGCTTGTCTTGTCTCACACTTGACGACAGCGGCCGGCCTGACTATTACCAGTGCGGCTTTCCAGCAGGAATGTGACGGTATCGATCCGGCCCCGCGCGCGGCCGGCAGGCAACGAGGAATTCGCCATGGCACGCCGCTGCGAACTGACCGGTAAGGCGGTCTTGTCGGGAAACAATGTCAGCCACGCCAACAACAAGTCGCGGCGGCGCTTTCTGCCCAATCTGTGCAATGTGACGCTGATGAGCGAGGCGCTCGGCCGTTCGGTCCGGATGCGCATCAGCGCCCACGCGCTGCGTTCCGTCGAACATCGCGGCGGCCTCGACGCCTTCCTGATCAAGGCGCGCGACAACGAGCTTTCGCCGCGCATGCGCGATCTGCGCCGCCGCGTCGTCAAGGCCGCGGCCGCCGGGTAACGGCGCGGCCCTCTCGCCGTGGCCGGGACGTTTTCGACACACCGAGTTGATTTCCGTATCGTTGTCGCGATCGCGGCGATGGGCGCCGTCGTCGCGGCGTCGAATTTCCTCGTCCAGCACCCGTTCACGCCCCTCGGGCTTGAGGATTACCTGACCTGGGGCGCCTTTTCCTATCCGTTCGCCTTCCTGGTCACCGATTTGACCAACCGCCGTTTCGGCGCGAACCGGGCGCGGCTCGTGGTGCTCATCGGCTTCGCCGTCGGGATCGCGCTCTCTTTATGGCTGTCCAGCGTCCGCATCGCGCTCGCCTCCGGCACCGCGTTCCTGATCGCCCAGTTCGTCGATGTCGGCGTCTTCGACCGCCTGCGCCGGGCGACATGGTGGCAGGCGCCGCTGATCTCGTCGCTGATCGCCTCGGCGCTCGACACCGCGCTGTTCTTTTCGCTCGCCTTTGCCGGCGATCCGGGGCTGCCGGTGGTCGATTATCCGCTCGGATTCACGACGCTCACGGCGCCGGTCTGGGTCGGCTGGGCGGTCTCAGACTTCCTGGTCAAGATCGGGCTTGCCGGGTTCGCGCTCCTTCCCTACCGGGCGCTCATGCAGCTTTTCCGGCCGGCCGCCGCCGCGGTTTCATCGTAGCTGCCATTCCGACGATCCTTCCACGGCTTTTGCCGGCGCTTCGACCAGCACGAAGCGCAGCATCAGCGTCCGCTGCAAAATGGAGAAATTGTCGTCGGAAATGAGTGTGATCTCGATTTCGCCGCCGCCGTTCCGGCGCACGGCCAGGCCTTCCATATTGTCGATCGCATAGGCCATGTCGGTGTCGATCAAATGCTCGCCGTCGATCGTCCGGCCGGGCTTCAGCGCATCGCCGGCAATCCGCCTGATCCGCATCGCCACCCCGTCGGAGGGGCGGAACCGGCGCTCCAGCAGCAACAGGTCGCCATTGTCGAGGAAGGTGCCGTCGGTGATGTCGAACTCGTCGCGGCGGCGAACCGAAAACCGCCCCGGCTGCGGCCCGCCGATGATCCAGCCGAGAACATTGCCGCGCTTATCGAGGCTGCGCTCGGCGATCGCGATTAGCGCGCCCGCATGCGGGCTTTGCGGCGGCGCAAACGCGAGCGTCTCCAGGCCCTTCGAATAGCGCAGCCGGCCGGTGGCAAAGGGCAGGCGGACAGTGCGCGGCCGCTCCGGCCGGGCCGCGGCGTCGAGCGGGAAGGCGAGCACGCGGTTGCGGCGTTCGAACCCGACATAGGCGACGACGCGGCCCGCCTCATTGCGCAGCGCCAGCGATTCGGCGTCCGACAATTCCTTGCCGAGCAGCGGCCTGCCGTCGGGCCCCGGCAGCGATTGCAGCGTCGTTGCGCCGAGACCGCTGAGGCGGCCGGCTTCGTCCTCGATGATCTTTGAGACCACCCAGACGCCGGTGTCGGAAACGGTGGCGAAGCGGCCGTCATCGTCGAGAAAGACCAGCGCGGAAAGCCCGCCGAAATGGTCGAGATCGGATTCGATCTCGATGCCGCCGCGCCATTCGAGCGCGCCGAAACGGGTTGCCTGCGGCGCGCCGATCTTAAACGTGGTGATCGGATAGGTGTCGAGTTCGACCGGGACCGGGTCGAGCGGGATTTTCTCGTCGGCGTCGGCGCTGGTGGCAAGGCCGGCCGCGATAACGGCCGCGATGAGGGGCGCGGCCCGTCCCATCAGCCCGCCCGCGCCCGATTTCTGCGGATATCCGCGGCCGGGCCGCGGCCGCCATTGAGGTTGTCCTCCTCGAACAGCTCGGCGAGCTCGTCGGTGATCGCCCCGGCCAGTTCCTCGGCATCGACGATGGTCACCGCGCGCCGGTAGTAGCGGGTGACGTCGTGGCCGATGCCGATCGCCAGAAGCTGCACCGGCGAGCGTGTCTCGATCTCCTCGATGACCTGGCGCAGATGGCGTTCCAGGTAATTGCCCGGATTGACCGACAGCGTCGAGTCGTCGACCGGCGCGCCGTCGGAGATCATCATCAGGATGCGGCGCTGTTCGGCGCGGGCGAGCAGGCGCTGATGGGCCCAGGCCAGCGCCTCGCCATCGATGTTCTCCTTCAGCAGCCCCTCGCGCATCATCAGGCCGAGATTACGCCGGGCGCGGCGCCAGGGCGTGTCGGCGGATTTGTAGACGATGTGCCTGAGATCGTTGAGGCGGCCGGGGCCGGCCGGCTTCTCGGCCTGCAGCCAGGCCTCGCGCGCCTGGCCGCCCTTCCAGGCGCGGGTGGTGAAGCCGAGGATCTCGACCTTGACGCCGCAGCGCTCGAGCGTGCGGGCGAGGATGTCGGCGCAGGTGGCGGCGACCGTGATCGGCCGGCCGCGCATGGAGCCGGAATTGTCGAGCAGCAGGGTGACCACGGTGTCGCGGAAATCGGTGTCGCGCTCCATCTTGAAGGAGAGCGGGTGCATCGGGTCGATGACCACCCGGGTCAGCCGGGCGGTGTCGAGCAGGCCTTCGTCGAGGTCGAAATCCCAGGCCCGGTTCTGCTGCGCGAGCAGCCGCCGCTGCAGCCGGTTGGCGAGCCGGGCGACGACGCCGGACAGGCTTTCGAGCTGCCGGTCGAGCAGGGCGCGCAGCCGGTCGAGTTCGGCCATGTCGCACAGCTCTTCGGCCTTGACGGTCTCGTCGAACCTTGTGGTGAACACCCGGTAGTCGAATTGCGGCGGCTGGTTGTGGCCGGCGAAGTCGGGCCGCCACGGCTTGCCGTCATCAGGAAGGTCGAGGGCATCGCCCTCGTCGCCAAGCTGGTCGGCTGGATTTTCGCTCGCCTCGACCTCGACGGTGTCGAAATCATCGGCCGCCGCCTCGCCCTCGTCGGCGTCGGCATCCTCAGCGGTCTCCGCGCCTTCGCTCTCGGCCTCGTCGCTCGCCTCGCTGGTGCCCTCGCCCTCGCCCTCCTCGGCTTCGTCCTCCTCCGGGTCGCCGCCGAGTTCGTCGGCCATCTCCAGCGACGAGATCAAATCGCGCATGGCGTTGGCGAAATCGCGCTGGTCGTCGATCACTTGCGTCAGGTGATCGAGATCGGCGCCGGCCCGCTCCTCGATCCAGCCGCGCCACAATTCGACGATCTTCTCCGCGCTTTGCGGCGGCTTGAGCCCGCACAGGCGCTCGCGCACCATCATCGCCACCGCGTCCTCCAGCGGCGCGTCGGCGCGGTCGGTGATCTCGCTGTAATTGCCGCGGGCGTAGCGGTCTTCGAGCATGGCGCCGATATTGCCGGCGACCCCGAACATGCGGCGGGCGCCGATCGATTCGACCCGCGCCTGCTCGGCGGCATCGAAGACGGCGCGGGCATTGCCGCCCTCGGGCAGAAACAGCCGGTGCAGCCGGTTGTCGTGGCAGGCGAGCCGGAGCGCCATGGAATCGCCGATGCCGCGGGTGATCGCGGCATCCTTTGCCGTCAGCTTGCGCGGCGGCTCGGGCATCCGCGCCCGTTCGCCGGTCAGGCTCGGCCGGTCGGCGGCAAAGGTGACCTCAAGCTCCGCGTGGCTGGCGATCGCCCGCATGGTCGTCGCCACCGCCCGCTTGAACGGTTCGGTCGGCGCGGCGCGCCTGGTTTCCGAGGGGCGGTTCGAGGGCGTCATCAGCGGCGCGGCAGATCACGACAGGGCGACGTTGACCGCCGATTCCGGCAGGTCCTTGTTGAAGCTGCGCTGATAGAACTCGGCCACCAGCGGCCGCTCCAACTCGTCGCACTTGTTCAAGAAGGTGACGCGGAAGGCGAAACCGACATCGTCGAAGATGTCGGCGTTCTCGGCCCAGGTGATCACCGTGCGCGGGCTCATCACCGTCGACAGATCGCCGTTGATGAAGGCGTTGCGGGTCAAATCGGCGACCCGCACCATCTTGTTGACGATATCGCGGCCCTCGTCGCCGCGGTAGTGCTTGGCCTTGGCGAGGATGATCTCCACTTCGGCATCGTGCGGCAGATAGTTGAGGGTGGTGACGATCGACCAGCGGTCCATCTGGCCCTGATTGATCTGCTGGGTGCCGTGATAGAGGCCGGAGGTGTCGCCGAGGCCGATCGTATTGGTGGTGGCAAAAAGCCGGAACCCCGGATGCGGCCGGATCACCTTGTTCTGGTCGAGCAGCGTCAGCCGGCCGGACACTTCGAGCACGCGCTGGATGACGAACATGACGTCGGGCCGGCCGGCGTCGTATTCGTCGAAGACGAGCGCTGTGTTGGTCTTCAGCGCCCAGGGCAGGATGCCGTCGCGGAACTCGGTGACCTGCTGGCCGTCGCGGATGACGATCGCGTCCTTGCCGATCAGGTCGATGCGGGAGATGTGGCTGTCGAGATTGATGCGCACGCACGGCCAGTTGAGGCGCGCGGCGACCTGCTCGATATGGGTCGACTTGCCGGTGCCGTGATAGCCCTGGATCAGCACCCGGCGGTTCTTGGAGAAGCCGGCGAGGATGGCCAGCGTGGTGTCGTGGTCGAACAGATAGTCCGGATCGAGATCGGGCACGTGCTCGTCGGGCTCCGAATAGGCCGGGCATTCGATGTCGCTGTCGATTCCGAACACCTGGCGGACGGAGATCTTCATGTCCGGCAAGTCGGTGAATTCGGTCGTCGTCTCGCTCATCGGTCCTCCATTGCGCGAAAGGGGCATCGGGCCACGGCGCCGCATTTCGTCGTCTCGTGGCCCGGCGGCCGATTGCTGCGGCGGAATTGCGATCGAAACTAGTTCGGATTTCGGGACAAGGAAACGATAATTATGCCGGAATTAAGGGCGTCTGCGACATTGCGATCCAGAAACCGCGTCCTGCCGTCGTCTGGCGGCCTTCATGTCCGTGCTGTGCGATTAAGCGGTTTTCGAGGGTGCGCTGCCCCTCCTCCGTTCGTCATTCCCGCGAAGGCGGTCGTCCTTCCCGCGAAAGCGGGAATCCAAAAAGCCTAGTCGCGAATAAAGTCGCCTGCCACCAATGCCAAAATGGACTCGCTTGCGCGGGAAAGGTGAGAAGTTTCCGGCTGGGGGAAAATTCTCCACTGTCATTGCCGGGCTTGCCCTAATGCCGTCCTGTAGGTCCAGGTCGCCATAGCCTATTGTAGTGATGGCATTTTTTCGATTGAAAGGGGCCTTGGACAAGTAGCCAGCCTCTCGTCTGGACGTCACCACCCAGCCCCTCCCTCGTCACCGCCCGGTTTGTCCGGGCGGTCCTTTGGCCCGTCGGCTTGCCAATACGGTCGTGGAGATATTCAGACGCTTCTGAGTGCCGGACGGCCATTGGATTGCCCGCATGAAGCGGGCAATGACGACGCGGAGGTGTGGAAACCATCCAAAAACCCAAACCGGACCGATGCCATTGCTGACGATCTCGCCACCGTCATTGCGAGCCGGCGTCAGCCGGCGCGGCAATCCTGTGTCGAGTTTGCCGCCCTGGATTGCTTCGCTCCGTTCGCAATGACAAACGACAATGACCCTTCGTGTGCCCGATCATGAGTCGCGGTCAATTCCGCTCGGTATGGTGCGTGTTCTTATCCAAAAAGCCGGTTCCCATCCCGGTTCACACCTTTCCGAACACGTCCTAAATCCGGCGCTCCACCAACATCTTCTTGATTTCGACGATCGCCTTGGCCGGATTGAGGTTTTTCGGACAGGTATTGGCGCAGTTCATGATCGTGTGGCAGCGATAGAGCCGGAACGGGTCCTCGAGCGCATCGAGCCGGTCGCCGGTCGCCTCGTCGCGGCTGTCGACGAGCCAGCGATAGGCCTGCAACAGCACGGCCGGGCCGAGATAGCGGTCCGCATTCCACCAATAGCTCGGGCACGAGGCCGAGCACGAGGCACACAATATGCATTCGTAAAGGCCGTCCAGCTTGGCGCGGTCTTCGTAGCTCTGGCGCCATTCCTTCTGCGGCGTCGGCGTCGTCGTCTGCAGCCACGGCTCGATCGAGCGGTGCTGGGCATAGAAATTGGTGAGGTCGGGGACGAGATCCTTGACCACCGGCATGTGCGGCAGCGGGTAGATCTTGATCGGCCCTTTGATGTCCTCCATGCCCTTGGTGCAGGCGAGGGTGTTGAGGCCGTCAATGTTCATCGAACACGAGCCGCACACCCCTTCGCGGCAGGAGCGGCGCAGGGTCAGCGTCGGATCGATGGTGTTCTTGATCCATAAAAGCCCGTCGAGAACCATCGGCCCGCAATCGTCGAGATCGACGAAATAGGTGTCGAGGCGCGGATTCTTGCCGTCATCCGGATTCCAGCGATAGACCCGGAATTCGCGTAAGTTCGTCGCCCCGTCCGGTTTCGGCCAGGTCTTGCCCTCGACCAGGCGTGAATTCTTCGGAAGACTGAATTGGACCATGCGTTCAGATCCTCAATACACCCGCGCTTTCGGCTCGATATAGGCGATGTCGTTGGACATCGTATAGGAATGCACCGGCCGGTAATCGAGCCGGACCTCGCGGCGAACGTCATCGATCCAGGCGAGTGTGTGCTTCATCCAGTTCCTGTCGTCGCGCTCCTTGAAATCCTCGCGGGCGTGCGCGCCGCGGCTTTCGGTGCGGTTGAGCGCCCCCTCCACGGTGACCGCCGACTGGGTGATGAGATTGTCGAATTCGAGCGTCTCGATCAGGTCGGTGTTCCAAACGAGCGATTTGTCGACGACCTTGATGTCGTCGCGCGCCGCCCAGACCTCTTCGATCAGCGCCTTGCCTTCGGCCATCACTTCGCCGGTGCGGAACACGGCGCAGTTCGACTGCATCGCTCTTTGCATGGCGAGCCGCAATTGCGCCGTCGGCGTGCCGCCATTGGCGTTGCGCAGGCGGTCGACCCGGTCGAGCGCTTCATCGCCGGCATTTTTGGGCAGATCCCGGTGCTTCTCGCCGGGCTTGATGGTGTCGGCGCAGCGCAGGCCGGCGGCGCGGCCGAACACGACAAGGTCGATCAGCGAATTCGACCCGAGCCGGTTGGCCCCGTGCACCGAGGCGCACGCCGCCTCGCCGACCGCCATCAGCCCGGGCACGATCGCGTCCGGGTCGCCCTCCCCGATCGTCACCACTTCACCGTGATAATTGGTCGGGATGCCGCCCATATTGTAGTGCACCGTCGGCAGCACCGGTATCGGCTCCCGGGTGAGGTCGACGCCGGCGAAGACCTTCGCCGATTCGGTGATGCCGGGCAGGCGCTCGGCGAGCACCATCGGGTCGAGATGCTCCAGATGCAGATAGATGTGATCGCCGTTCTTGCCGACGCCGCGGCCTTCGCGGATCTCGATCGTCATGGAGCGGGAAACGACGTCGCGCGAGGCCAGGTCCTTGGCCGACGGCGCATAGCGCTCCATGAAGCGCTCGCCTTCGGAATTGGTGATGTATCCGCCCTCGCCGCGGGCGCCTTCGGTGATCAGCACCCCGGCGCCGTAGATCCCGGTCGGGTGGAACTGGACGAACTCCATATCCTGCAGCGGCAGGCCGGCGCGCAGCACCATGGCGTTGCCGTCGCCGGTGCAGGTGTGGGCCGAGGTACAGGAGAAATAGGCGCGGCCGTAACCGCCGGTCGCCAGCACCGTCTTGTGGGCGCGGAAGCGGTGGATCAAACCGTCTTCCATGCACATGGCGATGACGCCGCGGCAGGCGCCGTCGTCCATGATCAGGTCGATGGCGAAATATTCGATGAAGAACTCGGCCGAATGGTTGAGCGACTGACCGTAGAGCGTGTGCAGTATGGCGTGGCCGGTGCGGTCGGCGGCGGCGCAGGTGCGCTGCACCGGCGGGCCGTCGCCGAAATTCTGCATATGGCCGCCGAACGGACGTTGATAGATGCGCCCGTCGCCGGTGCGCGAGAACGGCACCCCGTAATGGTCGAGCTCGTAGACCGCGGCCGGCGCCTCGCGGCACAGATATTCGATCGCGTCCTGGTCGCCGAGCCAGTCGGAGCCCTTGACCGTGTCGTACATATGCCAGCGCCAGTCGTCCGGTCCCATATTGCCGAGCGAGGCGGCGATCCCGCCCTGGGCTGCGACCGTGTGCGAGCGGGTCGGAAACACCTTGGTGATGCAGGCGGTCTTGAGCCCGGCCTCGGCGGCGCCGAGCGTCGCCCTGAGCCCGGCACCGCCGGCGCCGACGATCACGACGTCGAAGGTGTGCTCGACGATCTCGAAGGCGCCGCGCTGGTAGTTGGGAGCGCCATTGCCGGTGATCGGACTCATCACATCATGCTCCAAAGGCGAGCTTCAGGACGGCGAAGACCGAGGCCATGCCGATGAAGCCGGAGAAGAAGATATTGGCGGCAAGCAAGAGCACCTTTGCCGCGCCCGAGTGGACGTAGTCCTCGATGATGACCTGCATGCCGAGTTTCATGTGATAGGCGCCGACGAGCACATAAGAGAGGATCAGGATCGCCGGCAGCGGCGCGCCGAGCGTCCGGATCACATCGGCCCGCGGCGCAAGCGTCAGCTGGACAATGAGGAAGATGAACAGCAGCGTCAGCGGCACCAGCGCGAATGCGGTGATCCGCTGGGTCCAGAAATGCTCGGTGCCGTCCTTGGCCGTGCCGAGGCCGCGAACCTCGCGAAGCGGAGTCTTCATCGTCATCGCAAGCGCCTCCTCACACCCTGAACGCGTAGCCGATCAGCCAGATGACAAGGGTCAGCGACACCGATCCGGCGATGGTGGCGCGGGCGAGCCAAATTCGCGTCGCCGGCTCGAAGCCGATGCCCGTATCCCAGATGAAATGGCGAATGCCGCCGAGCAGGTGGTGCATCAGCGCCCAGGTGTAGCCGAGCAGCACCAGCCGGCCGATGAACGAGCCGAAAAGTTCCTGCGTGAACTCGAAATAGTCCGGGCCGGCGGCAGCCGCCATCAGCCACCAGGCGAGCAGAATGGTGCCGAAATAGAGCGCCGCGCCGGTGATGCGATGAAACGCCGACATCACCATGGTCAGCGCCGGCTTATAAATCTGCAGGTGGGGGGAAAGCGGCCGATCGGCTTTCGGGTCGACCTTGGACATGGCATTGGAGCCCTTTGCTGTACTGCAGCGACATAAGGTAAGCTATCGCCGCGCGCCGGAAAGGCAATCCGGTTCTAGCGCGGTTTTTGCAGTGCGTCAAAACCGCCAAACGTCGATAGCGGCAGTGTCCGAAACCCTAACTGTATATGAGATATATATAATATGACGCCGGATAGGGAACGCTTCCTGTCGAGCCTTGACGACGCAGCACCCCCGGCCGGGCTGTCGCCGGCATTGGAAGCGCTCTGGTATCTCGCCCGCAACGACTGGGACCGGGCGCACCGTATCGCCCAGGACGATGACGGCCACGACGCCGCCTGGGTGCACGCCCTCCTCCACCGCATCGAGGGCGACGAATGGAACGCCGGCTACTGGTACCGCCGCGCCGGCCGGCCGCACGCAAAAAGTTCAACCGACGACGAATGGCGCGAAATCGCCGAGGCGTTGTGCGGACACGGTCGCGCCGAAGAATAGGCCACACGACACCACCGCCAAGACCATCCCCGTCATTGCGACCCCGGCGGAAGCCGGGGGAAGCAATCCAGGGCCGAACCCTCCTTCATCTGCAGACTGGACCGCCACGGCCACTTCGTGGCCTCGCGATGACGTCCTTCTTTGGTCCATCGCCTAACGCACCCGATGGAGCGATCCCCGATCCGGGGTCGGGGACAGGTTTGGCCCACCACCCAAGTCGGGTGTTCCCGACTTGGGCATTGAAAGGGCTGAAACCGGAAACATCCGGTTTCAGGCGGCCGGGTGCTTTTCCGTCGTGGTTTTGTCGCGCCTCGCTTATGATGCCCGCAACGGCGATATATCGCCGTTGCTCGTTCATATGAGAAGAGCAAACCGGATATATCTGGTTTGCGGGCATCACTGCGCTTGGACGCTTCGTGCCACGACGGAAAATCATCCCGGTCAGAGGGGTCAAATCCCACGACGGTTGGTATAACGCCGCGGCAGCGCCCGTGAGATCACCGGACAATGAGGGCTGACTGAACGAAGCCAATGGTCGCCGAAACCCGCCCGGAGAATGCCAGCCGATCGGAGGCGCCGACGCGCCGGCGTTCGGTCTCTCGCGCGATATGGCGCTTCACCGGGCGGGTCCGCCGCTTCTTTGCCGTCTACATCTTTTCCAGCCTGACCCGGCGGATCATCGTCCTCAACCTCGCCGCGCTGGTCGTGCTTTTGTCCGGCATCCTCTATCTCAACCAGTTCCGCGCCGGGCTGATCGATGCCCGGGTCGAAAGCCTGATGACCCAGGGCGAAATCATCGCCGGCGCGATCGCCGCCTCGGCGACGGTGGAAACCGACGTGATCACCATCGATCCGGGCCGGCTCCTGGAAATGGAGGCCGGCGAGAGCATCGCGCCGTTCGAGGAGCAGCTGCAATCGCTGGATTTCCCGATCAATCCGGAACGGGTGGCGCGTATCCTGCGGCGGCTGATCTCGCCGACCAAGACCCGCGCCCGGCTCTATGACCGCGAGGGCGTGCTGATCGTCGATTCCCGCCATCTCTATTCGCGCGGCCAGATCCTGCGTTTCGACCTGCCGCCGCCGGACGCGCCGGGACCGACGATCTGGGAGCGCGGCTGGCAGATGCTGCAGCTCTGGCTGCGGCGCAGCGACATGCCGCTCTACCGGGAGCTCGGCGGCGCCAACGGCCGTGGCTACCCCGAAGTGGTCGAGGCGCTCGACGGCGAGGCCAAATCGATCGTCCGGGTCAACGACAAGGGCGAGCTGATCGTCAGCGTCGCCGTGCCGATCCAGCGGTTCCGGGCGATCGTCGGCGCGCTGCTCTTATCGACCCAGGGCGGCGACATCGATGCGATCATCGCCGAAGAACGCGCCGACATTTTGCGCGTGTTCATGGTCGCGGTCGCGGTCACGCTCGTCTTGTCGATCCTTTTGGCCAGCACGATTGCCGGCCCGGTGCGGCGCCTTGCTGCCGCCGCCGAACGGGTCCGCCGCTCGGTCCGGGCGCGGGCGGAAATCCCGGATTTCGGCCAGCGGCCGGACGAGATCGGGCATCTGTCGCAGGCGCTCCGCGACATGACCAGCGCGCTCTACCGGCGCATCGAGGCGATCGAGAGCTTCGCCGCCGACGTCGCCCATGAACTGAAGAACCCGCTGACCTCGCTGCGCAGCGCCGTCGAAACGCTGCCGCTGGCGAAGTCGGAAAGCGCCCATCGCCGGCTGATCGATATCATCCAGCACGACGTGCGCCGGCTCGACCGGCTGATCAGCGACATTTCCGACGCCTCGCGGCTCGATGCGGAACTGGCCCGCGAAGACGCCAAGCCCGTCGACATCGCCAAGCTGCTGACCGGCGTGGCGATGATCGCCAATGACGTGTCGCGCGGCGGCGACCGCAGCGTCGAGCTCGAAATCGCGCCGGCCTCCGGGTCGCGCAAGCGCTACATGATCACCGGACATGACAGCCGCATCGCCCAGGTCATCACCAACCTCATCGACAACGGCCGGTCGTTTTCGCCGCCCGGCAGCGTCGTCCGCATCTCGGCCCGCCATGTCGGCAATGAGATCGAGATCCTCGTCGACGATGACGGGCCGGGCATCCGCGCCGAGCGGATCGAACGGATCTTCGACCGGTTCTACACCGATCGCCCGGACCGGGAGGGCTTCGGCAACAATTCCGGTCTCGGCCTGTCGATCTCCAAGCAGATCATCGAGGCCCATGGCGGCCGCATCACTGCGGAAAACCGCGTCGAACCCGATCCCGAAGAAGCGGGGGCGCCGCCGCGCATAGCCGGCGCCCGGTTCCGCATCCGGCTGCCGGCCGAATGACGCTGGATTGGCAGAATATCCACGCAACCGCCGTGCTCGTCGGGCGTAAGGCGGTGCTGATCCGCGGTGCGGCCGGCAGCGGCAAGTCGTCGCTGGCGCTGGCGCTGATCCGGCGAGGAGACCGAGACGGGCGGCTCGTCCGCCTCGCCGCCGACGACCAGGTGTTCGTCACCGCGGCTGGCGGCGCGCTGATCGCCCGGACCCCGGAGACCATTGCCGGGCTGATCGAGGTGCGCGGCTGCGGCATCGTATCCTGCCCGCATGAGGGGCTCGCCCGAATCGGCCTGGTGATCGACCTCGTCGACGCGCTCGCCGGGGACGAAGCGGCGACGGCGGCGATCGCCGGGATCGTGCTGCCGCGGGTGACGGTTGGCGTCGGTGACCCGGAAAAGCTGCACCGCGTTGACATCGCCCTTTTTGCGCTGCAGCATGACGATGGCCGGGGCTTGCGGGATGATTTGCGCTTGCACCGGGATGGCGACCTCGAAAGTATAGGCCCCAGCGGCCGGTGACATCGGCCGACGGCCGCGACGACGACAACGGACAAGATGATGATCGGCCTGGTGCTCGTCAGCCATGGTAGCCTTGCCGCCGAATTCCTCGCGGCGCTCGAACACGTGGTGGGGCCGCAGGAGGCGATCGAAACCGTGTCGATCGGCCCGGAGGACGATATGGAGCAGCGGCGCGAGGATATCGTCGCCGCAGTCGAGACCGTCGACCATGGCGACGGCGTCGTCGTTCTCACCGACATGTTCGGCGGCACCCCGTCAAACCTCGCCATATCGGTGATGGATGCGGGCCGGGTCGAGGTGGTCGCCGGCGTCAATCTCCCCATGCTGATCAAGCTGGCGAGCCTGCGCGGCGAGAAGGATATCGCCGGCGCCGTGGTCGAGGCGCGCGATGCCGGGCGCAAATACATCACTGTGGCCAGCCAGGTCCTGACCGGTAAATGAAGGCGTTCGGGCAACCCCCCGGCGACGCGCTTTCCCGGGAACTGCAGATCACCAACAAGCGCGGCCTGCACGCCCGCGCCGCCCGCAAATTCGTGCAATGCGTCGAGACCTTCGACGCCGACATCGCGGTGACCAAGGACAACATCACCGTCGGCGGAAATTCGATCATGGGGCTGCTGATGCTGGCCGCCATGTGCGGCTGCTCGATCGAGGTCAGCGCCAGCGGCCCGCAGGCGGCGGATGCGCTCGATTCGCTCGATGCGCTGGTCTCCGGCCGCTTCGGCGAGGAATAAGGTCCTATCGTCGCTTCGGCGGGCCGCCAACCCTTTGTGGTGCCGGGGCGCGTCCGGTCTTCAGCCGGAACGGCACGAGCAGCGCCCAGTCGAGCCGGGTCGGCGCGGTGCCCGGATAATCGAGGAGCCCGATCGCCATCTCGGCGTGGCCGCCGCGCGGCGCCGCCCGATAGGTGCCGAACAGCCGGTCCCAGAGCGACAAATTGAAGCCGTAATTGGAATCGGTCTCGACCGGGATCGTCGAATGGTGGACGCGGTGCATGTCCGGCGTCACCACCAAGCGGCGCAGCACGCCGTCGAGCTTCAGCGGCAGGAAGACATTGGCGTGATTGAACATCGCCATGGCGTTCAGCACCACTTCGAAGATGAAGACGGCGAGCACCGGCGCGCCGAGCGCGTAGACGAGGACGATCTTGAAGACCATGGAAAGCCCGATTTCGATCGGGTGAAAGCGCAGCGCCGTCGAGACGTCGAAATCCGGATCGGCGTGGTGGACCAGGTGCAGCCGCCACAGCACCGGAACCTTGTGGAACACCACGTGCTGGGCGTAGATCGCCAGATCGAGGACGACGACCGCGATCAACCCCTCCAGCCAGCGCGGCAGTTCGGTCAGCGCAAACAGGCCGACATTGCGGGCCTCGGCATCGATTGCCGCGCCGACGGCGACGATCGGAAACACGAGGCGCACGAACAGGCTGTCGAGGACGACGATGCCGAGATTGGTCGGCCAGCGGCGTTCACGGCCGAAGCGGCGGGGGCGGCGGGGCGCCCGCATTTCTAACGACGCCATCACCGCGAACACGCCGATAAAGGCGGCAAGCCGCACGGCCGTTTCGGAAAACCCCAAATCCACCTGCCTGCACTCCTGGCCCGTTGTGTTTGCGCCGGACCATAGCGGTTCGACGGCGGCGTCACCAAAGTTTCATAAACAAATCCCGGTTATCACCTTTTGCAAAGGCAATTCTCTTTGAAAACCACGAGATTCGCTGCCGCCAACCGGTTGCGGTGAAAAAAAGACCTTCTTATATACGTCCGGAATCTCGATCGGTGCGCCGCGTGCGCGCCGGTCAGTCCATGCATGAGGGGGCCGGCCGGCTTTGCCCGGTACTTCCGAGACGCCTTTTGCCAAGGGTCCGGACGGCCTGCCAGTCGAGGAGAAGTTTAATGTCGAAAGTGATCGGGATCGACCTTGGCACGACGAATTCGTGCGTCGCCGTAATGGACGGCAAGACGCCCAAGGTGATCGAGAACAGCGAGGGCGCGCGCACCACCCCGTCCATGGTCGCCTTCACCGAGGACGGCGAGCGGCTGACCGGCCAGCCGGCCAAGCGCCAGGCGGTGACCAATCCGGAAAACACCTTCTTTGCGATCAAGCGCCTGATCGGCCGCACCTATGCGGACCCGATGACGGAGAAGGACAAGGGGCTGGTTCCCTACAAGATCATCAAGGCCGACAATGGCGACGCCTGGGTCGAGGCGCGCAGCGAGAAATACTCGCCGTCGCAGATCTCCGCCTTCATCCTGCAGAAGATGAAGGAGACGGCGGAAGCCTATCTCGGCCAGGACGTGACCCAGGCGGTGATCACGGTTCCGGCCTATTTCAACGACGCCCAGCGCCAGGCGACCAAGGACGCCGGCAAGATCGCCGGGCTCGAGGTGATGCGCATCATCAACGAGCCGACCGCAGCCGCGCTCGCCTACGGCCTCGACAAGCAGGAGGGCAAGACGATCGCCGTGTTCGACCTTGGCGGCGGCACGTTCGATATTTCCATTCTGGAAATCGGCGACGGCGTCTTCGAGGTGAAGTCGACCAATGGCGACACCTTCCTCGGCGGCGAGGATTTCGACATGCGCCTCGTCAACTATTTCGCCGACGAGTTCAAGAAGGAGCAGGGCATCGACCTGCGTAACGACAAGCTGGCGCTGCAGCGGCTCAAGGAGGCCGCCGAAAAGGCCAAGATCGAGCTGTCGTCGGCGACCCAGACCGAGGTCAATCTACCGTTCATCACCGCCGACCAGTCCGGCCCGAAGCACCTGACCATGAAGATCACCCGCGCCAAGTTCGAGGCGCTGGTCGACGATCTGGTGCAGAAGACGGTGGGCCCGTGCAAATCGGCGCTGAAGGATGCGGGCTTGTCCGCCGGGGCAATCGACGAGGTCGTGCTTGTCGGCGGCATGACGCGCATGCCCAAGGTGATCGAAACGGTGAAGAACTTCTTCGGCCGCGAGCCGCACAAGGGCGTCAATCCGGACGAAGTGGTGGCGATGGGCGCGGCGATCCAGGCCGGCGTGCTGCAGGGCGACGTCAAGGACGTGCTCTTGCTCGACGTGACGCCGCTGTCGCTCGGCATTGAGACGCTGGGCGGCGTGTTCACCCGGCTGATCGACCGCAACACCACGATCCCGACCAAGAAGGGCCAGGTGTTCTCGACCGCGGAAGACAATCAGCAGGCGGTGACCATCCGCGTGTTCCAGGGCGAGCGCGAAATGGCCGCCGACAACAAGCTGCTCGGCCAGTTCGATCTGGTCGGCATTCCCCCGGCGCCGCGCGGCGTGCCGCAGGTCGAGGTCACCTTCGACATCGACGCCAACGGCATCGTCAACGTCTCGGCCAAGGACAAGGGCACCGGCAAGGAGCAGCAGATCCGCATCCAGGCGTCGGGAGGTTTGAGCGAATCCGACATCGAGCAGATGGTCAAGGACGCCGAATCCCACGCCGAGGAAGACAAGAAGCGGCGCGAACTGGCCGAGGCCCGCAATCAGGGCGAGGCGCTCGTCCATTCGGCGGAGAAATCGCTTGCCGATTACGGCGACAAGGTTTCCGAGGCCGACAAGTCGATCATCGAGGCGGCGGTCGCCGATCTGCGGACGGCGCTCGAAGGCGACGACGTCGAGGCGATCAAGGCCAAGACCGACGCGCTGGCCCAGGCCTCCATGAAGCTCGGCGAGGCGATGTACCAGGCCGGTGCCGCCGAAGACGGCGCGGAAGCCGAGCCGAGCGCCGACAGCGGCGGCGGTGAGGATGTCGTCGATGCCGATTTCGAAGAGGTCAAGGACGACGACGACAAGAAGTCGGCCTGATCGTTATGAAAGCTTTGTAAGGACCCCGGCCGGCCGCCGGGGTCCGGTTTTTCGGGGCGCCCAGGGAGCAGCAGCGGCATGCGTTTCATCGCCAGTGATGGGATCGTCGGCGCGCTGCAGGCCGGAAGCGGCCGCAATCGACAAGAGCCTGCCGCGGCAGCGGTGTCGCGGCGGGGTGAGTGAACATGGCCAAGCGCGACTATTACGAAGTCCTCGGCGTCTCGCGCGACGCCGCCGATACCGACATCAAGAGCGCCTTTCGCAAACTCGCCATGAAATACCACCCGGACCGCAATCCGGGCGATACCCAGGCCGAGCACAAATTCAAGGAAATCAACGAGGCCTATGACGCGCTGAAGGACCCCGAAAAGCGCGCCGCCTACAATCATTTCGGCCATGCCGCGTTCGACCAGAGCGGCGGCTTCGGCGGCGGCGGGTTCCGGCCCGATTTCGCCTCGTCCATGTCCGACATGTTCGACGATCTGTTCGGCGATTTCATGGGCGGGCGGCGCGGACGGCGCGGCGGACGCCAGCGCGGCGCCGATCTGCGCTACAACATGGAAATTGCGCTGGCCGATGCCTATTACGGCAAGACCGCGCAGATCCGGGTGCCGACCTCGGTGATCTGCGAGTCGTGCTCGGGTTCGGGGGCCCGGGCCGGGACCTCGCCGACTGTCTGCAAGGGCTGCGGTGGCGCCGGCAAGGTGCGGGCGAGCCAGGGCTTTTTCACCATTGAGCGGACCTGTCCGAGCTGCGGCGGCCGCGGCGAGACGATCGAGACCCCGTGCGAGAAATGCCACGGCAGCGGCCGCGTCACCCAGGAGCGCACCCTGTCGGTGAACATCCCCGCCGGCGTCGAGGACGCGACCCGCATCCGGCTCGCCGGCGAGGGCGAGGCGGGCATGCAGGGGGCGCCGGCCGGCGACCTCTATATCTTTCTGGCGATCAAGCCGCACGAATTCTTCCAGCGCGACGGCGCCGACATCTTCTGCCGGGTGCCGCTGTCGATGACCAAGGCGGCGCTCGGCGGCGAGATCGAAGTGCCGACGCTCGACGACGGCAAGACCCGGGTCAAGGTGCCGGAAGGGACCCAGACCGGCAAGCAGTTCCGCCTGCGCGGCAAGGGCATGCCGATCCTGCGCACCCATCAATATGGCGACATGTACATCCAGGTCGTGGTCGAGACGCCGCGCAGCCTGTCGCGCCGACAGCGCGAACTGCTGGAGGAGTTCGAAAAGGTCTCCTCGGAGAAGACCCATCCCGAATCGACCGGTTTTTTTGCCCGTGTTAAGGATTTTTTTGACGGGTTCGGGGATTCGGGATGACTGCGAAGCGGCGCCGGCTTATTCCCGCCCGATATCCGGGACATGATCGGCGGACAAGAACGACCAGGCAGACGGGCGGATTCGCGACCAGGGGAATTTCATGGTGATTGAGGAGATTCGCGACCGAATGCGGCGGCGGCGCCATGCCGGCCGCCCGGCCAACGGCGGATCCAAGACCGGCCGGGCCAATGAGCGCGCCAATGTGCGGACGCTGCGCCGCCGGCTCGGGCGTTTCGTCGACGAAATGGCGGCGCTCGCCGATGCGTTCGCACATCCCGACGCCTTGACCGCGGGTGACCGCCCGCCGGAATTCCCGGAGCGGAAACGGGCGGGGCGCGCGCTCGATCCGAAACGGCTGCGCCGGTCGATCCTCGAACAGATCGACGAGCTGAGCGATCGCGCCGATCTCTTGTCGGCGCGGATTCATGACGAGATGCGCGGCCTCAAGCGCAATTTCGTCGACCGCTGGGTGCTGGTGAACGGCCGCCGCCCGCAGCAATTGCCGCAGGCGATCACCACCCGGCTCGATGCCTTTTCGGCGCAGGTCGATGCCTTTACCGCGCGTTTCGATCAGGAAGTCGACGCGTTCCGGCGCCTGCTTCGGGAAAACCCGGAACGCCGGGGCGGTCGCATCGCGCAGATCCCGAACACGCTGCTCGGCCAGTTTGAGGATGAATTGCGGTTCCTGCGAAGCTGGACCGACAATCCGCTGACCGTCGGCGCCGTCAGCCCGTCGAGCCCGGTGCTCGGCCAGATCATGGCCGAATTCGTCGACATCGACCGGGCCGGCATCGTTATCGAGCTCGGTCCCGGAACCGGCGCGGTGACCGCGGCGCTGATCGATCACGGGATCGCGCCGGAGCGGATCGTCGCCATCGAGTATGACGGCGCCTTCTGCGCGCTGCTGCAGACGCGGTTTCCCGGCATCACGGTGATCGAGGGCGATGCCTACGATTTGCAGCGGACGCTGCGCGGCAACGGCGTCGATGAGCCGGTTGCCTCGGTCGTCTCGAGCCTGCCGCTGTTGACGCAGCCGATGCCGCAGCGCACCGCGCTGATCGACCAGAGCCTCGATCTGATGCCCGACGGCGCGCCCTTCATCCAGTTCTGCTACGCGCTGACGCCGCCGGTCCCCGGCCGGCGCGGCCGCTGGTCGGTGACCGGCAGCAAGCGGGTGTGGCGCAACTTGCCACCGGCCCGGGTATGGTGTTATCGCCGGGCATAGCTCAAAGGCCGATGACCGGCCGGCGACGCTCACAAGGCCCCGAATGCGACCGATACTCGTCCTTGCCGGCTCCAATCGCAGCGGCTCCTATAACAGCCGCCTTGCGGCGGTCGCAGCAAAAGAGTTCGCCGTTGCCGGGGCCGCGGTGAAGCGGATATCGCTCGTCGACACTCCGCTGCCGATCTACGATGCCGATCTGGAGGCCGAGCGCGGCGTGCCGGAAAACGCGCTTCTGCTGGCCCGTCTCATCGCCGCCCATGACGGCGTCTTCATCGCCAGCCCGGAATATAACGCCTCGATCACGCCGCTGCTGAAGAACGCGCTCGACTGGATTTCCCGCGCCAGGCTCGGCGATGAACCGTCGGCGGCGGTGTTCAAGCGGCCGGTGTTTGCGATCGGATCGGCCTCGCCCGGCCGGTACGGCGGCATGCGCGGGCTGATCGCCCTGCGCCAGGTGCTCGCTGTCGGCCTCGGCGCGCTGGTGCTGGCGGAACAGATCTCGGTACCGCACGCGGCAAAAGCCTTCGACGATCACGGCGAACTTGCCGATGTGCGGCTGCGCGGGCTGATGCGTAGCATCGCCGGGCGACTGGTCGAGGCGGTGGAGAATTTCGCCGATCGGAGCCGGTGATGACCGACGATCTCGAAACCCTTCGCGACCGGCTGATCGTGGCGCTCGACGTGCCGAGCGTCGCCGATGCCGATCGCCTCGTGGCCACGCTCGGCGATGCGGCGAGCTTTTACAAGATCGGCTACCAGCTCGTCTTTTCCGGCGGCCTTGCGCTCGCCGGGCGCCTTGTCGGGGCGGGCAAGAAGGTCTTTCTCGACGTCAAGCTGCACGACATCGGCAATACGGTCGCCCACGCCATCACCAACATAGCCGAACTGGGCGTGACCTTCGTCACCGTGCACGCCTATCCGCAGACCATGAAGGCGGCGGTCGAGGGCCGCGGCGATGCGGCGCTGAAACTGCTCGGCGTCACCGTGCTGACTTCCTATGACGAGGCCGATCTTGAGGCCGCGGGCTATGGCCTCGGCGTCGAGGCGCTCGTCGCGAAGCGCGCGGCGCAGGCGGCCGAGATCGGCATGGACGGTCTGGTCTGCTCGCCGATCGAAGTCGGCGCCGTACGCGACAATGTCGGCAACGACCTCATTCTCGTCACCCCCGGCGTACGCCCGGCCGGCGGGGCGAGTGGCGACCAGAAGCGTGTCGCCACCCCGGCAGACGCGATTGCCGCCGGCGCCGACCATCTCGTCGTCGGCCGGCCGGTTGTTGCTGCCGCCGATCCGAAAGCGGCGGCCGAAGCGATTATCGCGGAGATCGCTGAAGCAGTCTCGCGGCGCTGACGCGTGCGGCCGGTGCTCGGGTGGCATTTTCCACACCACCCGACACAGGCGTCATCACCATATCGGACGTTCCGATCAAGACGGCGATCTCAACCCCTCACCCTGTCCCTCTCCCCGCCGGGGAGAGGGCACGATAGCTGCAACGCATTGAAGAACATCACCTCTCCCCTCTGGGGAGAGGTCGGCCCGAAGGGCCGGGTGAGGGGGCGGGGCGGTTGCCGGCGCACTCTGTGTTTGGCCGCAAATCAAGCGGTAATCACCATGGTCCCAGAAGCGTCGTGGTGTGTGGGCATTTTCTTTTCAGCGCCCCGTTCGGCTGCTATATCGCAAGGCGGCGGTAGAGCATATTCCCGAAAACTCCTTTAGAGGGGATTCCTCATGTCGGACATGCGGCTTGTCGTGGTCGGCGCGCTCGGGCGCATGGGCCTGGCGCTGGTACGCAGCGTTGCCGAAATGCCGGGGGTGACGCTGGTCGGCGCGGTCGAACGTGACGACGCGCCCGAGCTCGGCATCGATATCGGCCTTGCCGCCGGGCTCAACCCGCTCGGCATCGAGGTGACCTCTGATCCGCTGCCGCTTTTTGCCGCCGCCGACGGCGTTTTGAACTTCACCACCCCGGCGGCGACCCTGCGCTTTGCCGAACTCGCCGCCCAGGCGCGCATCGTGCATGTGATCGGCACCACCGGCTTCAGCGCCGAGGACGAGGAGAAGATCGGCGCCTGCGGCCGCCATTCGCCGGTGATCAAGTCCGGCAATATGAGCCTCGGCGTCAATCTGCTTGCAGCGCTCGTCGGCCAGGCGGCGCGGGCGCTGGCGGAGGATTTCGACATCGAAATCGTCGAAATGCATCACCGCCACAAGGTCGACGCGCCATCGGGAACGGCACTCTTGCTCGGCCAAGCAGCAGCGGAAGCCCGCGACATCGCGCTTAATGATCGCGCGATAATGAGCCGCGTCGGCCATACCGGCGCGCGGCCGGTCGGCGATATCGGCTTTGCGACGCTGCGCGGCGGTTCGGTCGTCGGCGAGCACAGCGTGGTCTTTGCCGGCGAGGGCGAGCGCATCGAGCTGACCCACAAGGCCCAGGACCGTTCGATTTTTGCGCGCGGCGCGGTGAAAGCCGCGCTTTGGGCGCGCGGCCGCAGGCCCGGCCTTTATGGGATGGCCGACGTGCTCGGCCTGACCGAGGCATGAGCCGATGGCGCTTGTTCGACGATCATTGACGCATATTTCAGCAGCCGTCTGAGCCCTGCCGGGTGATATGATCGATCGGCCTTGTTTCGAGCCCTCTTTTTACGACCGGGAGCGATGAACCGCTTTGGACGAGCTTGAAAAAAATCCCGCCTTCACGGGGCCGCAAGGTCCGGTGGTGCTGGTGATCATGGACGGCGTCGGCATCGGCAAATATCCCGAAAGCGATTTCGTCAGGATCGCCGATACGCCCAATCTGGACTGGCTGCGCGCCAATGCCGTCTACACCGAGATCAAGGCCCACGGCAAAGCGGTCGGGCTGCCCGACGATTCCGACATGGGCAACTCCGAGGTCGGCCACAACGCCATCGGCTGCGGGCGGGTGTTCGCACAAGGGGCGACGCTAATCGACGGTGCGATCGCCTCCGGTTCCATGTTCGAAGGCGCGGTGTGGAAAGAGCTGGTGGCGAATGTCCAAAACAACCAGTCGTGCCTGCATTTCATCGGCCTCTTTTCTGACGGCAACGTCCACTCCAACCTCAATCATCTGGAGGCGATGCTGGCGCGTGCAAAATCGGAGGGCGTCGCCAGGGTCCGCATCCATCCCCTTATCGACGGCCGCGACGTGCCGCCGACCTCCGCGCTCGACTATGTGGATCGCTTCGAAAAATTTCTCGACGGCATCAACGCGGATGGCTCGGTCGACTATTGCGTCGCCTCGGGCGGCGGGCGCATGCACATCACCATGGACCGCTACAATGCCGACTGGGCCATGGTCGAACGCGGCTGGCAGACCCATGTCCTTGGCGAGGGCCGGCGCTTTGCGACCATGCGCCAGGCGATCGCGACGTTCCGCGACGAGAATCCGGGGATTCTCGACCAGAACCTGCCCGCTTTCGTTATCGAACGCGGCGGCGCCCCAATAGGTCCAATTGTCGACGGCGACAGCGTCGTCTTCTTCAACTTCCGCGGCGACCGCGCCCTGGAAATCACCAAGGCGTTCGAGGCCGAGGAGCTCGCCAAATTCGATCGCGGGCCGAGACCGGATGTCTTCTATGCCGGCATGATGCAGTATGACGGCGATCTCCAAGTGCCTGAAAAATATCTGGTTTCTCCGCCGGCAATCGATCGCACCATGAGCGAATATCTGTCGAAGGCCGGCGTAGAACAGTTCGCCATTTCCGAGACCCAGAAATTCGGCCACGTCACCTATTTCTTCAACGGCAACAATTCCGGCAAGTTCGCGACCGAGACCTGGGCCGAGATCCCGTCCGACATCTGCCCGTTCGAGGAGGCGCCGCGCATGAAGGCCGACGAGATCACCGACGCGGTGGTCGAGGCGATTGAGCGCGGCGAGCACGAATTCATCCGGCTGAACTACCCGAACGGCGACATGGTCGGCCACACCGGCGTGACCGATGCCGTGAAGCTGGCGATCGAGGCGGTGGATGAGGGCGTCGGACGGATCGTGGAGGCGGTGAAAAAGGCCGGCGGCATCGTCGTCATTTCGGCCGACCACGGCAATTCCGACGACATGTATGAGGTCGACAAGAAGACCGGCGAACTGAAACGGGACGGCAACGGCAATTATCTGCCCAAGACCGCCCATTCGCTCAATCCGGTGCCGGCGATCGTCTACGATCCGGCCAACACGTCCAATGCCCGCCTGGCCGGCGTCGAAGATCCCGGGATCGCCAATCTGGCGGCAACCTGCCTGACGCTGCTCGGCTTCGTGCCGCCCGACGACTATACGCCGAGCCTGGTGACGGTCGGGTAGGGCGCGGGGTGCGGTTTTTTGCCAAGCGGCGGCTTTGAAGGCCGATGACATCGGCATCGTCATTGCGAGCGGGCTTAAGCCCGCGCGGCAATCCAATACTGAGCTTGCCGCTCTCTGGATTGCGTCGTCGCTTCGCTCCTCGCAATGACGACGATAAGGGCCCCGCCGCCGGCGAATTGTCCGTCTTCCGGAAACCGGCTATAGCAGGCGCGACCGATCCCGACCGGGATCACCACACAGGGCGTCACCCATGGCCGAAAACGGCACCGAAGCACCGGACGACTATATCGCCGAGGCGCGAATCCTGGCCAAGGCGCTGCCCTATATGCAGCGCTATGACAGCCAGACCGTGGTCGTCAAATTCGGCGGCAACGCCATGGTCGATGACGGTCTTTACAAATCCTTCGCCCGCGACATCACGCTGTTGAAGCAGTCCGGCGTCAATCCCGTCGTCATCCATGGCGGCGGGCCGCAGATCGGATCGATGCTCGGCCGGCTCGGGATCGAAAGCGAGTTCCGCAACGGCCTGCGGGTGACCGACAAGGCGACCGTGGAGATCGTCGAAATGGTGCTCGCCGGCCTCATCAACAAGCAGATCGTCACCGCCATCAACAATGAGGGCGGCCGCGCCATGGGGCTTTGCGGCAAGGACGGCAACATGGTGCGGGTGAAGAAACTGACCCGGACCGTGGTCGATCCGGATTCCAACATCGAGAAGGTCGTCGACCTCGGCTTCGTCGGCGAGCCCGACTATGTCAACCGCACCGTGCTCGACCTTGTCGCCCATTCCGATCTGCTGCCGGTGATCGCGCCGGTGGCGCCGGACGCCGAGGGCAATACATATAACGTCAATGCCGACACGTTCGCCGGAGCGATCGCCGGGGCGCTCGGCGCCAGGCGCCTGCTGTTTCTCACCGACGTCCACGGTGTACTCGATAAAAACGGCGAACTGATCCGGCAATTGAAGATCAAGGAGGCCAAGGCGCTGATCGACAACGGCACGATTTCCGGCGGCATGATCCCGAAGGTCGAAACCTGCATTGCGGCGCTGCGCCAGGGGGTCGAGGGCGTCGTCATCATCGACGGCCGCATTCCCCACGCCGTGCTGCTCGAGCTCTATACCGAGCACGGCGCCGGCACGCTGATCACCCATTGAGGCGGCGATGAGCGCAGCGGCCGGTTTCGCTGAGGTCAGCGCCTGGATCTTCGATCTCGACAACACGCTCTATCCCGAGCACGTCAATCTCTTCAAACAGGTCGACGAACGCATGCGCGCCTATGTCGGGCGGCTGCTCGACGTTCAGCCCGACGAGGCGCACCGCATCCAGAAGGACTATTACCGGCGCTACGGCACGACGCTGCGCGGGCTGATGATCGAGCACGAGATTTCGCCGGACGCGTTCCTGGAATATGTCCACGACATCGATCATTCGCCGGTGCAGCCGGACCCGGCGCTCGGCACGGCAATATCGGCGCTTCCCGGCGAAAAATACATTTTCACCAACGGCTCGGTCAGCCACGCCGAAGCGGTCGCCCGGCGGCTCGGTATCGTCGATCATTTCGATGACATCTTCGACATCGTCGCGGCCGAGCACCTGCCGAAGCCGTTCAATGCGACCTATCGCAAATTCATCGACCGTTTCGGTATCGATCCGGCCAAATCGGCGATGTTCGAGGATTTGCCGCGCAATCTTGAGGTTCCGCATGAGCTTGGCATGCGCACCGTGCTCGTGGTGCCGCGCGGCACCCGCGAAGTGTTCCGCGAGGACTGGGAGCTCGCCGGCGACGCCGACCTCCATGTTGAATACGTCACCGACGATCTGGCGAGATTTTTGGAGAAAGTCGCGCGGCGGTAGGTCGAGTGCGTCCGTCTGATACCAAATGCAGTAATTACTGACCCACCGCTTTAATAGTCGGTATCAGTGACCGTCGTCATTGCGAGGAGCCGAAGGCGACGCGGCAATCAGATCAGAGCAAGCCGCTTTGGATTGCTTCCCCCGGCCTTCGCCGGGGTCGCAATGACGTATGCTAATTTCCCTTTGATCTGAGGAATTTACGTCGTTCAAGGAGCGCGGCTAACAGTGATTTGATAATCCGATCGCTCAAATCCCGAAAACGCTGCGGCCGGTCTCACCGATCCCGATAGGCCCGGACAATTTCCGCCCAGCCGTCTTCCGCGGTCTCGACGAACGTCAAGAGCTCCAAATCCTCCGGCGAGATCGTGCCTTCCTCGACCAGCACGTTGAAATCGATCAGCCGGTCCCAGAACGCCTTGCCGAAAAGCAGCACCGGGACCGGATCGATCTTGCCGGTCTGGATCAGGCACAGCACTTCGAAAAGCTCGTCGAGCGTGCCGAAGCCGCCGGGGAAGAAGGCGAGCGCGCGCGCCCGCATCAGAAAATGCATCTTGCGGATGGCGAAATAGTGGAACTGGAAACAGAGTTCCGGGGTGATGTAGGCGTTGGGCCCCTGCTCGTGCGGCAGCACGATATTGAGCCCGATCGAGGGCGCGCCGACGTCGTGGGCGCCGCGATTGGCCGCCTCCATGATGCCGGGTCCGCCGCCGGAGACGACGACGAATTCGTGGCCGTATTGCTTCATCGCCTCGGTCGAGGCGAGGCGCGCGAATTTCCGTGCCTCGTCGTAGTGTTTTGCCTTGGCGACCAGCCGCTTTGCGACCGCCGCCGAGACGTCTTTCGGCGTGACCCCGGGCTCGGGGATGCGCGAGCCCCCGAAGATGACGACGGTCGAGTGAATCTGACGCTCGCCGAGCACCAGTTCGGGTTTTGTCATTTCGAGCTGCAGGCGGACGCCGCGCAGTTCGTCGCGAAGCAGCAGATCGCGGTCGTCGAAAGCGAGCCGGTAGGCCGGCGAAAGGGTCTGCGGGGTCTCCGGCGCCCGCTCCCAGCGCTCCAGATCCTCTTTTGCAGAAGCGAACGTGCGGTCGTCGAATTCGTCGGGAGCGGTCATGGAGGGGCTCATTTATGGAATTGCGCCGGACGGCACTGCGCGCCGGCGCCCGTGCCGATGAGCCTCGGCCAACAAGGTTCATAGATTGTTAAGGGAGCGGGCGGCGGCCGGCACGAGGGTGTTACCCATGTCTCCGGAACGGACCCGCGAAAAAGTGGCGCGCCTTGAGAGAGAAACCTCGAACCCGCAGGGTTCGCAAGCGCGACCGCGCGCCGCCCGGTCAGGGCGCGCCATCGCAGGCCCGAGCGAAGCGAGGAACAGCCGCGAGATGTCCTTCCTGAGAGATGGCTGACAGTTTATTCGGGACACATGGTTTACACCTTCGGCATTTGGGGAGGCCCGAATGCCCTGGAAAGAGTGTGGACC
>JANQEG010000051.1 GCA_028278505.1 Rhodobiaceae bacterium | reverse complement strand
CGGCCGGCTGCGCGCGGCCTCCAAAGCCCTCTCCCCTTGGGGAGAGGGTTGGGTGAGGGGGGATAAACAACTAGCCCCGATCACCCTCACCCGACTTCGACCAGCGGTTCGGCTTCGCCTCACCGGGTCTCCGTATCCCTCTCCCTCAAGGGAGAGGGTGATGTCCGAGGACTCCGCATATGCAATAGCCCTGCCGCAAGGGGGAGGGGAGCAGAGCCACAACAGCAGACGGATAAGAATGCGGCAAGGCCTTATTGGATTCCCGCCTTCGCGGGAATGACGAATGCGCGGTGGATCCGCTGCCAATCCACATCCTCGACGTCACCCCCACGCAGGTGGGGGTCCATTGTGGCCTTGGCGGCAGGCAACTTCATTTGCGGTCAGCCCTAACAATCGGATTTTCCTTTTCGCAGAGGAATCCTTGAAGGGGGAGGGCGACACGCATCATTAAGACGGATGTCCGTTTGCCGCGCCGAATTTCTCCCGCATCGCCGACCCGGCATGGGCTATAACGACTCCATGCAGTGGAGCGATGAGGGCATCATTCTCGGCAGCCGCCGGCACGGCGAGGCCGACGTCATCCTGGAGGCGATGACCCGCGAGCATGGCCGCCATCTCGGCCTTGTGCGCGGCGGCCGCTCGCGCCGGCGCCGGGCCGAGCTGCAGGCCGGCAACGGCGTCGACCTGGTCTGGCGCGCCCGCCTCGACGAACACCTCGGCCATTACGCGGTCGAGCCGGTGACCCTGCGCGCCGCCGACCTCATGCACGACCGCCTGGCGCTGTCCGGCCTGCAATTGCTCGCCGCCCATTTGCGGCTGCTGCCGGAGCGCGATCCGCACCGGCGCCTCTACGACGCCGCACTCATCGTGCTCGACGGGCTCGACGAGCCGGAAAATGCCGGCCGGCTGATGGTGCTCTTTGAGATGATGCTGCTCGACGAACTCGGCTTCGGCCTCGACCTCTCGGCTTGTGCGGCGACCGGCACGGCCGACGATCTCGTCTACGTGTCGCCGAAATCGGGCCGGGCCGTGAGCCGCGCGGCCGGCGCGCCCTATCAGGCGAAAATGCTGCCGCTGCCGGCCTTCCTGATCGGCCGCGAGGAGCGGACGCCGGGCCCGCCCGAAATCGCCGCCGGCTTCCGGCTGACCGGCTTTTTCCTTGCCCGCAACGTGTGGGAGCCGCGTGCGGCAAAGCCGCCCCAGCCCCGCGAAGCGTTTTTAAAAGAACTCGGGGCGGGGTAGGGCGCTTTCTGCAACGCGCTCCATCGTCGCGCCGGGTTTGACCAGGCATCCAGTGGCCTTCTCGGGCCGGTCTGCGGGCCGCGGCGGTTTCGAAGCCTCCCGACACGGCGTCATACGCGGGCTTGTCCCGCGTATCCAGGCCGCTCGCGCTATTCCCTGCCGCCTGGATTGCCGGGACAAGCCCGGCAATGACGAGGCGTGTGAATGCCGCCCCTTGCGGATTGACGCGCCCTCGGCCCGTTTTCGCGAGAGCAGTGGATGGTTCCGGCGTCCGCGCACAATCCCGCACCTTCCCCGCGGAAGCGGGGAACCATTGGCGACGGCAATCACATAAACGCCTATGGTTTTGCGCGACCAACCGCCCCTTGCGGATTGACGAATGCTTCGCCATCCTCGCGCCATGGTGGATGACGGCGACAGGCAAGAGCAGGGACCGGACGGCAGCGCGGACGACGCGCCGCTGAACTTCACCAATCACGAAGACTTGGAAGCCTGGCTAAAAACGCAGCCGAAAGAGGTCTCGGTCGTCATCGCGGCGCGGGCGGCGCTCCGCGTGCTGCCGTTGCTGGCGACGGACCTGCGGTTGAAGCAGCCCGGTGCAGACCGACACAAGGCGCTTGCGGCCTTGGTGCTGCCGGTTTTCCGGGCTCTGGCGGCGTCCTGGGCTGCCGCTAGATTTCCAGCCCGTAGCTCAGAGCTTCGCGCTGCCGCCGCCGGTTCCGTCGCCCTCGCCAGATCCGCTTCCGCTTCCTTCGCTGTCAACACTGCCGCCAATGCCGCCGCCACCGCTGCCAGTGCCGCCGCCGCTGCTGCGAAATCCGAGGCGCACTCTGAAGTGGTTCCCGCTGCCGCTGAAACTGTAGCCCACGTTGTCGTAGCCAGCAGAATAGGCGATCCCGCGACCGAATACGCGAACGCTGCCGCAAAGGCCCAAACTATCCGCGCCGCCAAGGCCGATTCAGATGCGACGTTCGCGTTTATACGTGCCTATGGAGCATCGCTCGTGAATCCAAGCTCCGGCTTTAAGGCTATTAAGAATGCCGGGGTAGCTGCGGAAAAAGCGGAGGAACACAGACGAGTAGCCAAAAACAAAGCAGATGCGGCGATAATTGATTCAGCATGGTGCCCAGTTTCGATGGATTCTAGCGCCGTTCTTAACGGAATAGTGTTGGGAAATTTGGCAAATGAACGGATCTGGCCAATTGGAACGATTGAATGGACTCACCCGTTTTTGGTCGATCTCGAACTTATCCTCTTCGCGGCCAAAGAAGACTGGGACGTCTGGATAGACTGGTACGAGGCGCGACTACGCGGCGACCCGGCCGACGAGGACCTCGAAATCGCCCGCGTCACGTTGCCCGAAGAGCTTTGGGAGCAAGGGCCTGCCGTCGTCAATGCGCGGATCAAGGAACTGATTGCGGAACACAAAAAGAAACAGACAGGAAAACTAAAACAAGACACTAAAGGCCACGTCTTCACCTCATCCGGCACCACGTTGCAGATCGTCCGCGATGCGAGTGACCAAGACTCTGCTGCTGCAGCCGATCCGATCATTCGTCAACTTCACGAGCAGGCAAAGAAGCGAGCCGGCCAGTTCCTCGAGAATGTTGCTACGTCCGAAACAGTCTTCGGATTTGAAGAAATTCTTGAAGCTGCAGGTGCCTTCAGCGCAGCAATAGCGGGGCCGACGGACGAGGTAGCTGCACGGATCAGCATAGTTTGGGACGAACTCGTTAATCTCGGCTCATTCCTAGAGTTAGACCAATCGCGTCGCGAACCAAACCGGCTGAGCAATATACCGCCTTTGCCCGAAAAAACCTCGCGTTCGTTGCAGCAACTCGTTCGCAGCGCTGCCCCCTTTGTCCGAGCGTTCCCAACAGCGCTGGTACTGGACAACTCGACCGGAGAATTCGAACGCCGGGCCGAAATGCTCGACGCGGCCAGAACGATCACAATTGGCGCTGGCGATAGCGCAGTATTGACCGAATCTGATCGCGAGCTGCTTTATCGACTTCTTAACGCAGCCGGTCGCGGCGAATTCCAGGGTCAGAAGGCTGAAACACGTAGCGTCTTGACGGCGCGTAATCTGGTCTATGCGGCGGCGATTCTCTTCGGCACGAATTTCGGATCTTTCGTTCTAGGTGGCGCTGCGTCATCGGCGTCCGAGGAATCGATACTCATGAACAAGATTGCAGGACTTTATCTCGAAGCCGAACAAGCGATCGTCGAGATTGTTTCCCAAGAACCTCAGGATATCCAATTCGCAATCAAGGATATGATTGCCGAAATCCGCCGACGTCGTGATCTTGGCGAATTTAAAGATCATCCGCCAAGGCAGGGCGATTGGTGGAGTAGCAAGGAGGGCGAGGATAGCGAGGACAGCGAGTAATCCCCATTCCCCCTTGCCCCATCCCGCATCCGCCATTACACCGAATCCCATGGGAAAAGCGCTGATTCCCCCCGATAGCGACGGCGGCGGGCCGCCCGCGGGCGATGGTGTCGAGACCGTCAACCTGCGCGCGGCGCTCGAAGAGCGCTATCTCGCCTATGCCCTGTCGACGATCATGCACCGGGCGCTGCCCGATCTGCGCGACGGGTTGAAGCCGGTCCACCGGCGCCTGCTCTACGCGATGCGCCAGTTGAAGCTCGACCCGGGCTCCGGCTTCAAGAAATGCGCCCGCGTCGTCGGCGACGTCATCGGCAAGTTCCACCCCCATGGCGACCAGGCCGTCTATGACGCGCTCGTCCGCCTGGCCCAGGAATTCGCGCAGCGCTATCCGCTCGTCGACGGCCAGGGCAATTTCGGCAATGTCGACGGCGATAACGCAGCCGCCATGCGCTACACCGAGGCGCGGTTGACCGAGGTCGCGCGGCTGCTTCTCGATGGCATAGACGAGGACGCGGTCGATTTCCGCGACACCTATGACGGCGAGGATGCCGAGCCGGTCGTACTGCCGGCCAATTTCCCCAATCTGCTCGCCAATGGCGCCGCGGGCATTGCCGTCGGCATGGCGACCTCGATCCCGCCCCACAATGCGGCCGAACTCTGCGATGCGGCGCTGCACCTCATCAAGCATCCGAACGCCCGCATCGACAAGCTCGTCGAACTGGTGCCGGGCCCGGATTTCCCGACCGGCGGGGTGCTCGTCGACGACCGCGAGACGATCGTTGCCGCCTACTCAAGCGGTCGCGGCGCCTTCCGCCTGCGCGCCCGCTGGGAAACCGAGGACCAGGGCCGCGGCACCTATCATGTGGTCGTCACCGAGATTCCCTATCAGGTGCAGAAATCACGGCTCATCGAGAAGATCGCCGAACTGCTTACTGCCAAGAAGCTGCCGCTCTTGGCTGATATCCGCGACGAATCGGCCGAGGACGTGCGCATCGTGCTGGAGCCGAAAAGCCGGTCGGTCGATCCGGCGCTGCTGATGGAATCGCTCTTCAAGCTGACCGATCTGGAAGCGCGGATTTCGCTCAACATGAATGTGCTGTCCGGCGGCACCGTTCCGCGCGTCATGGGCCTGGGCGAAGTGCTTTCGGAATGGCTGGCCCATCGCCGCGAGGTGCTTATCCGGCGCTCGCGCCACCGGCTCGCCAAGATCATCCATCGGCTGGAAATCCTCGACGGCTATCTGATCGCCTATCTCAATCTCGACGAGGTGATCCGGATCATCCGCGAGGACGACGAGCCGAAGCAGGAAATGATGCGCCGCTTCGCGCTCACCGACGTTCAGGCCGAGGCGATCCTCAACATGCGGCTCAGATCGCTGCGCAAGCTCGAAGAGATCGAAATCCGCCGCGAGCACGAGGAATTGACCAAAGAAAAGAGCGATATCGAGGCGCTGCTTGACTCAGAAGAGAAGCAGTGGGGCGTCGTCGCCTGGCAGATCAGGCAAGTGAAGAAGGCCTTTGGCCCGGAAACCGAACTGGGCCGCCGCCGCACCGGCTTCGCCGATGCCCCCGATCACCATGTCGACGACATCCAGCAGGCCATGGTCGAGAAGGAGCCGATCACCGTCGTCGTCTCCGAAAAGGGCTGGATCAGGACCATGCGCGGCCATGTCGCCGATCTGTCCGGGCTGTCGTTCAAGGCCGACGACCGGCTGAAGATCGCCATCCGCGCCGACACCCACGACAAGCTCCTGGTGTTCTCCACCGGCGGCCGCTTCTACACGCTGAGCGGCGACAAGCTGCCGGGCGGACGCGGCCATGGCGAGCCCATCCGGCTGATGGTCGACATGGAGGAGGGGCACGACGTCGTTGACGTCTTCGTCCACGATCCCGAACGCCGGCTGCTGGTGGTGGCGACCGACGGCCGCGGCTTCGTCGTGCCGGAGGCCGATGTCGCCGCCAATACCCGCAAAGGCAAGCAGGTGCTCAACGTCTCCGGCGCCCACGAGGCGCGGCTCTGCGTGCCGGCGGAAGGCGACACCGTCGCCATCATCGGCGAGAACCGCAAGCTGCTCGCCTTCCCGCTGGCGCAACTGCCGGAAATGTCGCGCGGCAAGGGCGTGCGGCTGCAGCGCTATCGCGACGGCGGCGTCGCCGACGCCAAGGTCTTTAGGCTTGCCGACGGCCTGACCTGGACCGACACCTCGGGGCGCACCTTCACACGGAGCGAGGCCGATCTGAAGGAATGGCTCGGCGACCGCGCCCAGGCCGGCCGGCTGCCGCCGACCGGCTTCCCGCGCTCCAACAGCTTCGGCGAACGGGGCCTTTAGAGCCTGCCATGGGCGAACGCCGACATCCGGACCTCGACGACATCCGCGATGCGGCGCGGATCATCGAGGGCGCGGTGCTGCGCACGCCGTTCCTGCCGGCGCCTAAGCTCGACGAGCTGACCGGCGCTAATGTAGGCGTCAAATACGAGAACATGCAGGTCACCAACGCGTTCAAGGAGCGCGGGGCGGTGGTCAAGCTGACCGGCCTTGGCGAAGCGGCCCGGGAACGCGGCGTCATCGCCATGTCGGCCGGCAATCACGCCCAGGCGGTCGCCTTCCATGCCCGCCGGCTCGGCGTGCCCGCGACCATCGTCATGCCCGAGCAGACGCCGTTCGTGAAGGTGGCGGCGACCCGCGGCTATGGTGCCCGCGTCGTGCTGCACGGCGAACTTTTGAGCGAGGCCCATGATGCGGCCGAAGAGATCGCCGAGCGCGAGGGGCTGACCTGGGTGCATCCCTTCGATGATTTCGACGTCATCCGCGGCCAGGGCACGATCGCGCTCGAAATGCTCGCCGACGATCCGGATCTCGAAGCAATCGTCGTGCCGGTCGGCGGCGGCGGGCTCATCTCCGGCATCGCCATCGCCGCCAAGGCGCTGAAGCCGGAGATCGAGATCATCGGCGTCGAGACCGTGCTCTATCCGGGCATGTGGGCCGCGCTTCGCGGCGAGCCGGCGGAGTTCGGCGGCGCCACGCTCGCAGAAGGCATCGCCGTCAAGGCGGTCGGCGAATTGACGCTTGAGATCGTCCGGCAACACGTCGACGACATCATCCTCGTCAAGGAGGCCGACATCGAGCGCGCCGTCGATGCCTATCTGACGCTGCAAAAGACCATGGCCGAGGGGGCGGGCGCCGCCGGGCTTGCCGCGCTGATTGCCGCGCCCGACCGCTTCCGCGGCCGCAGGACCGGCCTCGTCCTTGCCGGCGGCAATATCGACCCGCGCATTCTCGCCTCGATCATGGTGCGCCAGCTCGCCCGCGCCGAGCGCATCGTCGCCATCCGCATCACCATTCCCGACCGGCCCGGCGTTTTGGGTGAGATCGCCACCGCGATCGGCCGGCTCGGCGGCAACATCCTGGAGGTGTCGCACCACCGGCTGTTTCTGGATGTGCCGGCCAAGGGCGCCTCGGTCGACATCACGATCGAGACCCGCGACGCCGCCCACGCCGCCGAGATCATCGCGGGCCTGCGCGCCAGCCGGCTCGACGTCACCAGGATCGATACGCCCGCCGAGGAGTTGAGTTGAAGCGGCCCCCTCACCCAACCCTCTCCCCCGGCGGGGGAGAGGGCTTTTAGCGCGTGAAAGCCGCTCCGCTTACCCTCTCCCTTGAGGGAGAGGGCAACGAAGACCCGGTGAAGCGAAGCTGAACCGCTGGTCGAAGTCGGGTGAGGGTGAAACGTGGCCTTATGGACTGGCGGTGCCGGTTTCTTTTTGACCCTTACCCCCGACCCCTCCCCGCAAGGGGGAGGGGAGCGAACCACCCCCCCAAACTTGCGAACGGCCGCCGCCGTCCCCATGTAAAATTCGAACATGGGACGAGGATTTTTGCCGATGACCAATACCGACTACCCGCGCTACGGGGAACGCGGCGTGCCCGAATTCGCCTACGATCCGGTGACCCAGCCGGAGTTGTTCGCGGGCGTGCGCAGCAAGCGCATCATGGCGTTCCTGGTCGACCTTGTGATCGTCCTGCTGCTGACATTTGCCGCCGGAGTCGTCGTCTTTCTCCTCGGCATCGTCACTTTCGGTCTCGCCTGGCTGCTCTATGGCGGGCTGTTTCCGGTGATCGCCGTCGTCTACACCGCAATCACCCTCGGCGGGCCGCAATCGGCGACCGTCGGTATGCGCGCCGCCGGCATCGAGATGCGTCTGTGGCACGGCGCCCGCATGTATCACCTGATCGCCGCCATGCACGTGCTCGTCTTCTATTTCTCGGTGTCGATCGCAACGCCGCTGATCCTGCTGGTTTCGCTGTTCAATGCCCGCAAGCGCTGCGTTCACGACATGCTGATGGGGACGATCGCGATCAACGCGCTGCCTGAGCGCCGCGCCGACATCGCCTGAACGGCCGATCCGGCCTTTCGCCTCACCCGGTGGATTGCCGCAACTTCGGGTTTGCCAGCTTGGGCGTCGTGCTATGATGCGCGGTAACGCCGACATCAACGCGCACCGTCGATTGACGCCCGATGACCGAACAGATCACCGACGCCCCGCAATTCTACCTGACCGCGCCGTCGCCCTGTCCCTATCTGGCCGGCCGGATGGAGCGCAAGGTGTTCACCCATCTCGTCGGCAAGCGCGCCAGCGACCTCAACGACGTGCTGACCCAGGGCGGTTTCCGGCGCAGCCAGAACATCGCCTACAGGCCGGCCTGCGAGAACTGCCGCGCCTGCGTATCGGTGCGCATCCTGGTCGACGAATTCGAGGAGAACCGGTCGTTCCGCCGCATCGCCAGGGCCAATGCCGACCTCGCCGGGGCCGAGACCGACCCGGCGCCCTCGACCGAGCAATATTCGCTGTTCCGCCATTATCTCGACGCGCGCCACGCCGATGGCGGCATGGCCGACATGACCGTGCTCGACTATGCGATGATGGTCGAGGACACCTATGTCGACACCATGCTCGTCGAATACCGCCGCCGCGGCCCCGACACCGCGTTCACCGGGCGCGGCGAGGGCGATCTGATCGCCGTTGCCGTCACCGACATCCTCAGCGACGGCCTGTCCATGGTCTATTCCTTCTTCGATCCGGAACTGACCGGGCGCAGCCTCGGCACCTACATCATCCTCGATCATATCCGCCGCGCCCGCTGGCGCGGCCTGCCCCACGTCTATCTCGGCTATTGGGTCAACGGCTCGCGCAAGATGGACTATAAGGCCCGGTTCCGGCCGCAGGAACATCTCGGCCCCGCCGGCTGGGTCCGGGCCGAATAGGCGCGCGCGGTTTCCCTGAACGCGCCGCCTGAATCGGCGTCTCAGCCACTTGAATCATTGTCTCAACTTGCCGAATCCCTATCTGAACACTTTCCGCTTACCGATTCATTCGATTCAGGTTTCAGCGGTCGCGCCGCAACACCAGCAGCTTGATGATATCCTCGTAGACGAACCTTTCTTCGATCAGCCGAAGCCCGGCACCCTCGACATAGCGTTCGACATGGCGGTCGAAGGCGGCGCCATAGGCGAGCCGCACCCACGGCGCCCACAGCCGCATGATGAAGCGGCGCCGGGGATCCTCGGAATAGGTGTATTCGAGCAGCCGGATTTCGCCGTCCGGCCGGCAGATTCGGCGCAGCTCGCTGAGCGCCGGCGACTGCAGATCGTCGTCAAGCACGCAGAACAGGAAGGTGGCGATGACGAAGTCGAAATGGTCGTCGGGAAAGTCGGTCTTGGTCACGTTCATCCGGCGCAGATCGACGTCGACGCCGAGTTCCGCCCTGCGCTTCTCGGCCTTGGCGAGCATGTGCGGGCTGAGGTCGATGCCGATGGCGCGGCCGCCCGCCGGATAGAACGCCATGTTGCGCCCGGTGCCGACGCCGGCATCGAGGATTGCGCCGGATATCCCTTCGAACAGCATCCGCCTGATCGGCTGATAACGGCCATATTCGAACGGCAGGTCGATCAGGTCGTAGAACCGGGCAATGTGTTTATAGACGCGCCTTTCAGCCATTTGTCCCGCGTTCCTGGATCCGGTCTTCAGGATAGCGGGCGACCTGGCTCGACGCCACCTTGGCCGGATTCAGGCTTTGGGGGGGCAACGGACTACCTGAAAGAAGCCATCGCGGTCCGGTTAAGGGAGATTTGGGAAACCGTCTATCCCTCCTCGTCGTCTTTGCCCGCTTTATGCGGGCAATCCAATGGCCTATCGGGATCCAGAAGCGGCTGAATTTCTTCACAAATGCTTTGGCCGAGCCGAAAAGCCAATGGACCACCCGGATAAACCGGGTGGTGACGAAGGAGGGGTTGAGTGATGACGCCGAGAAGGGCTGCAAAACAGAGCGCAAACGCCGGCGGCTCAACCGCCCGCCTTCAGCCGCTCCGCGACCATCGGTGCGAAATAGGTCAGGATACCGTCGGCGCCGGCGCGCTTGAACGCGGCCAGGCTCTCCATCATGCACTTGTCGAGGTCGAGCCAGCCATTCCGCGCCGCCGCGTGGATCATCGCGTATTCGCCGGACACCTGATAGGCGTATGTCGGCATGGCAAAACTCTGCTTCAGCCGCCAGACGATATCGAGATAGGGCAGGCCGGGCTTGACCATGATCATGTCCGCGCCCTCGGCGATGTCGAGTTCGGCCTCGCGCAGCGCCTCGTCGGTGTTGGCCGGGTCCATCTGATAGGTCTTCTTGTCGCCCTTCAGCGCCCCGCCCGAGCCGACCGCGTCGCGGAACGGGCCGTAAAAGGCGGAGGCGTATTTGGCCGCATAGGACATGATCATCGTGTTGGTGTGGCCGGAGACTTCGAGCGCATCGCGGATGGCGCCGATGCGCCCGTCCATCATGTCGGACGGCCCGAGGATGTCGCAGCCGGCCTCGGCCTGCACCAGCGCCTGGCGGACCAGGCAATCGACGGTCTCGTCGTTGACGATCTCCTCGCCGCGGACGATGCCGTCCTGGCCGAGCGCGTTATAGGGATCGAGCGCCACGTCGAGCAGCACGCCGACCTCCGGCACCGCCTGCTTGATGGCGCGGGTGGCGCGGCAGACGAGATTTTCCGGGTTCCACGCCTCCTCGCAGGCCGGCGTTTTCAGCGACGGGTCGGTATAGGGAAAGATCGCAACGACCGGGATGCCGAGTTCCGCGGCGCTTTCCGCCGCCCTGACCGCCTGGTCGACGGAGAGCCGCTCGACGCCGGGCATCGAGGCGACCGGCTCGCGGTGGTTCTCGCCCTCGACGACGAAGATCGGCCAGATCAGGTCGTCGACCGTCAGCGTCGTCTCGCGCACGAGCCGCCGCACCCAGTCGATGCGCCGGGTCCGCCGCGGCCGCCGGCCGTTCAGAATCTCGGCAAGGCTGGTGCCCCCCGCCGCCACCGGCATGCCGGCCTTGCTGCCCTCGAAACCCATGACGCAACCCTCCTTACGAAAGACATGTTGGGACATTAGCACGCGCGAGCGCGCGGTGTGAACCGAATGCCCTTGAGACGAAGCGCAGCAGCATCGGCGATGTCGGGGAAGGTGTGGCTGATTTACTCCGAGCCAAAAACATACACCGTCCCCGTGAAAACGGGGACCCATTGCCCCCATCAAGACGGTATGCCGGTTGTAATTGATCCCGGACAGCTCCGCCCAAAACGGAAGATCAGCGGCGAGATCGCGCCAGTCCGGATTATGCTCTTCGATCAACTGGATCTTCCATGCCCGCCGCCATTTCTTGATCCGGCGCTCCCGTTCACGGGCATGGTCAAGGCTGTCGTGGAATTCAAAGTGAACGAGGCGGATCACGGCGTATCTGCGCGTAAACGATTTGACCGCACCGGAGTGATGTTGTTCCAGCCGTTTCCGAATATCGGAAGTCGAGCCGACATAGAGCGTGCCGTGCCTGCGGCTCGC
>JANQEG010000034.1 GCA_028278505.1 Rhodobiaceae bacterium | reverse complement strand
ATTTCCCCCGGACCCGGAAAAATCGACTAAAACGCCCGCATGGATATTCTCGACACCATCCGCGGCAGTCTTGCGCCGGTCCACCGCGAGGGGTGGCCGTTCATCGCCGGCTTCTTCGTTATGTCGGTGATCCTCGGCTGGCTGTGGGCGCCGCTGTTCTGGATCGGCCTCGGTCTCACGATTTGGTGTGCCGCCTTCTTCCGCGATCCGCAGCGGGTGACGCCGGTCGACGGCAGCCTCGTCGTCAGCCCCGCCGACGGCCGCGTCTCGCTGATCGGCGCCGCCGTGCCGCCGCCCGAACTCGGCCTCGGCGATCGGCCGCTCACCCGCATCTCGATCTTCATGAACGTCTTCAATTGCCACGTGAACCGGGCGCCGGTCGCCGGCCGCATCGTGACTGTCGCCTACCGGCCGGGCAAATTCCTCAATGCCGAGCTCGACAAGGCGAGCGAGCACAATGAGCGCAACGGCGTCGTCATCGAGGCCGACGGCGGCCGCCTCGGCGTCGTCCAGATCGCCGGGCTCGTCGCCCGGCGCATCGTCTGCTGGGCGCGCGAGGGCGAGGCGATCGAGGCCGGCGCCCGCTTCGGCATGATCCGCTTCGGCTCGCGCCTCGATGTTTATCTGCCCGAGGGGGCGGTGCCGCAGATCGCGCTCGGCCAGCGCGCGATCGCCGGCGAAACGGTGATCGCCGACCGCAATCCCGCGGCGCGCCGCCCCGATACGGTACGCGTCGGCTGAGGTGCGCGCGATGGTCTTTCCGCCCTTCGATCCCGACGGTGCCGAACGGCGGCGCCGGCCGCGCTTCCGCCAGGTGCCGCTCCGGATGATCCTGCCCAATCTGGTGACGCTGCTGGCGCTCTGCGCCGGGCTCACCTCGATCCGCATGGCGATCGAGGGCCGGCTCGAATTCGCCGTCGGCGCCATCGTCCTCGCCGCCGTCCTCGACGGCATCGACGGCCGCGTCGCCCGGCTGTTGAAGTCGGCATCGCGGTTCGGCGCGGAGCTCGATTCGCTCGCCGACTTCGTCAATTTCGGCGTCGCCCCGGCCATTCTCCTCTACACGTGGATCTTGGACGAGACCCGCTCGCTCGGCTGGATCGCCGGGCTCGTCTTCGCCATCTGCGCGGCGCTGCGCCTCGCCCGCTTCAATGTTGCGCTCGATGCCGGCAAGAAGCCCGACTGGCAGGCCAATTTCTTCGTCGGCATGCCCGCGCCCGCCGGCGCCCTCACAGTGCTGTTGCCGCTCTATCTGGTCCTCTTGGACATGCCGCGCTTTGCCGGGCTGGAATATGTCGTGCTGGTCTATTGCCTGTTTATCGCCTTCCTCATGGTCAGCCGCATCCCGACCTATTCGGGCAAGAAAACCGGCCAGCGGATTCCGCGCGACATGGTGCTGCCGGTGTTCGTCGTGGTCGTGCTCTTCGTCGCGCTGCTGTTGAGCTATCCCTGGCTGGTGCTGACGCTGTCGACGTTCGCCTATCTCGCGACCCTGCCGTTCAGCATCATCGGCTATCGCCGCTACGCCTTGCGCGACCAGCCATCCGGACAAGCGTCGGCGGACGCCGAGGATGATGGCGACGATGTCGAAACCGATGAGGAGGACCCGCCGGGGCGGTGAGGGGCACGGGAAAAACCTCGGACTTCCGGCAAACTGCCGACCATCCTTTTCCACCTCGCCCGCGAAAGCGGGCGTCCATTGGCGATAGCGAAACGGAATGTCCTCGACAGTTTCGACCGGACGACAGCGGAATACCGCCCGCGACATTCCGCGTGGAGACGGGCAATGGGCCCCCGTTTTCACGGGGGCGGTGCGTGGCTGTATTGTCGGCGCCTCACGCCTACCCGATCCCAGGGACCGACCTCTCCCTGGAAGGGAGAGGGGAGATCCGCGTTCCGAGGCAGCCGCGAATTAGCCCTCTCCCCTCTGGGGAGAGGGTTGGGTGAGGGGGCAAGACTCTACTCCGCCGCCTCGCGCAGATTGACGACTTTCGACGACGCCGGCTTCTCCTCGCCATCGGCCGCTTTCGAAGCCGCGTCGGGCACGCCTTCCGCGGCCTCGGCCGCGGGCGCCGTTTCCGGCGTCGCTTCCTCGGCATCCTCTGAAGCCACCTTGACGATTTCGACCGTTTCCGGCATCTCCGGCGCCGCCACCGCTTCGCCCGGCTCGGGGATCGGCGCAAAGGCGATCGATTCCGGCAGCTCGCCGGAGATTGCGCCCCAGCCCACCAGTTTCCGCCGCCAGATCTCCGGCGCCGCCAGCATGGTCGGCACCAGGATCAGCGTCAGCATGGTCGAGAACGCCAGCCCGGCGATCACCGCCGTCGAAAGCTGCACCCACCAGATCGAGGTGATCGAGCCGACCTGGATCACCCGGTCGAAGAAGTTCAGGTTGATCTGGGTGGCCATCGGAATGAGGCCGACGATCGTCGTCGTCGTGGTCAAGAGGATCGGCCGCAAGCGCTGCGCCGCCGCCTTCAACACCGCCTCCAGCTTCTCCGTGCCCTCGCCCAGGAACCGGTCATAGGTGTCGATCAGCACGATCGCGTTGTTGACGACAATGCCGGCAAGCGCGACCACCCCGGTGCCCGTCATGATGATGGAGAACGCCTGTCCGGTCACCATCATGCCGATCAGCACGCCGAACACCGACATCACCACCGTCGAGAGCGTAAGTATCGTCTGGTAGAACGAGTTGAACTGGGTCACCAGGATGATGAACATCAAAAACAGCGAGCCGAGCATCGCCTTTTGCAGGAATTCGCCGGATTCCTTCTGCTCCTCGTCGGCGCCGCGGAAGCGGAATTTGAGATCGCCTTCCCAGGCTTGCGTTTTCAGCCAGGCGTCGATCTCCTTGACCTTGGTGTCCGGAAGCACGCCCTCGACCACGTTCGCCTTGACGGTCATGTTGTAGAGGCCGTCCTTGCGGATGATCGACGAGACCTTCGGCTCGGCCGTTCGCGAGACGAAATTGGCGATCGGCACCAGCCCGTTCGGCGTCCTGAGTCTTAGTTGGTCGAGCCGGTCGAGATTGCGCTCGTCGCGCGGCAGGCGGACCCGGATGTCGACCTCGTCCTCGGAATCGTCGGGACGATACTTGCCGATCAGCACGCCATTGGTGACGAGCTGCACCATCGAGCCGACCGAGACGATCGCGGCGTTGTAGCGGCCGGCCTCTTCGCGGTCGATCGAAAGCTGCCACTCGATCCCTGGCAGCGGCCGCGTATCCTCGATGTCGCGGAGGCCGTCGACGCCGGTGTCGAAGAAGTTGCGGATCGGCGCCACCGCCGCCACCGCCGCATCATAGTCGTAGGAGCGGATTTCCAGGCGGATGTCCTTGCCGGTCGGCGGGCCGCCCTCGATCTTGCGGATTTCCACATGGATGCCGGCCAGCTTGGCGGTGCGTTCGCGGATTTCGGCGAAGATCTCCTTCGCCTGGCGCCGGCAGCAATAGTTGGAGAGTTCGAGCTGCAATTCGCCGATCGTGTCGTCCGGCTTGTCCTGGACGCCGCCGAGTTCGACGCCGCCGCCGCCGCCGCCCGTATTGGTGGCCATGACGACGTTCTTGATGCCGTCGACGGCGAGCACCTCGCGCTCCACCTGGCCGACGAGGTCGAGCGTCTCCTGGGCCGAGAAATTGCCGCGCCCGGAAACGAGCACCACCGCGACATCGGGTTCCTCGTCGACGAAGAACTCAACGCCATTGTTGTGGATCGAGAACTGCCAGACGATGGTCACCGCCAGCACCACCGCGGCGGTGACGACCAAAGCCGGGCTCTTGATCAGGGCGGTGAGCACGCGCATGTAGAGGCCGGTGAAGCCGCGCAGATTCTCCGGATGGAAATGGTCGCCGCCCGAAAGCGTCGCAGCCAGCGCCATCTCCTTTCCGCTCGCCTTGCGCCGCCCGAAAATGCCGCCGGTGACCGGCAGAAAGACCATGGCCGTGATCAGCGACGCCGACAGCACGATGATCACCATGATCGGCAGATAGCTCATGAATTCGCCGGGCACGCCGGGCCACATCAGCATCGGCAGGAACGCGGCAAGCGTGGTCGCCGTCGACGAGAACACCGGCCACATCATCAGCTTGGCGGCACGGATATAGGCCTCCTTGCGGGCCATGCCTTCGGCGATCTTGCGATCGGCATATTCGACGACGACGATGGCGCCGTCGACGAGCATGCCGACGGTGAGCACCAGGCCGAACATCACCATCATGTTCAGCGTCAGCCCGGTGAACGACAGGAACAGGAAGCCAACCATGAACGAGGTCGGGATGGCGAGGCCGACGAGCAGGCCGGAGCGGGTGCCGAGCGAGGCCACGACGATGACCATGACCAGCACGATCGCGGTCAGGATCGCCGCCTCCAGCGAGCCGAGCACCTCGAAGATGTAGATCGACTGGTCGAGCAGATAGTTGATGCGGATCGTCGACGGCCAGTCGGCGGTGTACTCGGCCACCGCATCGCGGATCTGCCGATTGGTCTCGACGACGTTGGTGCCGCTGCGCTTCTTGATCTCGACGGCGATCGCCGGCCGGCCATTGACCCGGGTGTAGCCGGACGGGTCCTTGAACGTCCGCTTGATTTCGGCGACGTCGCCGAGCGTGACTACGCCCTCGTCGTTCTGCTTGATCGGCAGCGAGTAGACGTCGGCGGCGGTCTCGATCAGGCCTGGAACTTTTAGATTGAAGCGCCCCTTGCCGGTGTCGAGAAAGCCGGCCGGCACGAGCTGGTTGTTGCGGTTCAGCGCGTTCAGCAATTCCTGCTGGGTGATGTCGTAGGATTCCAGCTTCATCACGTCGATGACGACTTCGAGCAATTCCTCGCGGTGTCCGGAAAGCTCCGCTTCCAGCACGTTCGGTATAGCCTCGACGCGGTCTTTCAGCCGCCGGGCGTGGCGGTAGAGCGTGCGCTCGGGCACGTCGCCCGAAAGCGTCACGATGATCGTCGGGATGAGGTTGAAATTGGTTTCGAAGATCTGCGGCTCGTCGGCCTGGTCGGGAAGCTTGGCCTTGGCCTGGTCGACCTTGTCGCGGACATCGGCGAGCGCCTGGTCCTTGTCGAAGTCGATGTTGAATTCGAGCACGATGCCGGCATGGCCCTCGCTGGCGATGGCGGTGATTTCCTTCAGCCCGTCGAGCCCGCGCAGTTCGGTCTCCATCGGCCGCGCCAGGAGCCGCTCCGAATCCTCCGGCGAAATGCCCTGTTGCCCGACCGAGACGAAGAATATCGGCACGTCGATGTCGGGATTGGCTTCCTTGGGGATGGTCAGATAGGCGACGATGCCGGCGCCGAGCATCACCACCAGCATGGTCAGCACCGACCGCGGCCGGCGCAGGATCGTTTCAAGCGCTGATGTCATCCCCGCGTCTCCGCGCTTTGCGTGTCTTCCTCGACCGGATCGACGATCGCGCCGGCCTTGACGTATTCCTGGCCGACCGTGATCAGCCGCGCCTCATCGGGCAGGCCGGTGACCCAAACCCCGTCCTTCTCGCCGGCGATGATCTTCACCGGCCAGAACACCACCCGATTCTCTTCGTCGATACCGCGCAGGCCGACGCGGCCGTCATCGTCGAGCGTCAATATCGACGGCGAAAGATGGTGCGCCTTGATCGGCGTCAGCGGGATTTCGGCGTGCGCCGTCACCCCGTCGCGGATGCCGCGGTCGCCATTGTCGATCTCGACCTCGATACGGAAGGTGCGCGTCGCCGGATCTGCCGAGGGGGCGATGTAGCGGATGGTGCCGCTCCGCTCCTCGCCGGTCACCATGCGGGCGTTGGCGTTCATGCCCGTCGACAGATAGCCGATATCGCGTTCCGACACCTGTGCAATCACCAGGATCGGATCGACGTCGATCAGGGTGGCGCAGACGCCGCCTATGGTCAGCATGTCGCCGGCCTCGACCATCGGGCTCTGCACGACGCCGGCGGCCGGCGCCTTGATCTCGGTGCGGGCAAGGTCGAGCTCGGCGTCTTCGACCGCGGCCCGCGCCGCGTCGGCCGCCGCCTTGAGGGCGCGCACCCGGGTTTCGGCGGCAAAACCGCGCTTTTCCAGCTTGGTTGCGCCGGCAAGGTCGAACTCTGCCTGGCTCAGCGACGCCTTCGCCTGAGCGAGCCGCGCCTCGCGGGCGCCGCGGTCGATCCGGCACAGCGGCGTGCCCGCCGTGACGCTGTCGCCTTCGCCGACCAGCCGCTCGGCGACGATGCCGCCGGTCTCGGCCCGCACGCTCACCTTGTAGTCGGCCTCGGTGCGGCCGCTGACGGTCAGCATCGACTGCCGCGTGCCGGCGGTAAACGTCCTGACCCGGACCCGGAACGGCCCGTCCTTGGCCGCCTGCGCTGTGTCGACGGCTTCCGGCGCGGCCGTTGTCGCGGTTTCGGCGGGCGTTTCGTTCGCCGGGTCCTCAGTGTCTGCCGGCAGGCCCGCAATCCGAAGCAGTTCGCCGACGACCGGGCGGCCCGCCTTTTCGGGCGTGGTTCCCACGCTGTCGGAGCGGCCGGCGATCAGAATGGTTCCGGTCGACATCCAGCCGCCAACGCCCACCAATATGGCCAGGGCCACGAAATACGACGTTCTCATTTAGCTTTGCTTCCCTGTCTGGATGTCGCAGACGACTACTCCGCCGCCGCGGCGATTTCGGGGTCGGCAACCTTTCCGGGATTGGCCGCATCCTCGAGCAGATGGCGGCGCCGGCGCAGATAGTCGAGACCGGTGCGGCAACAGTTCAGCCCGTATTCGATTGTCCAGCGCGACGCCGGCTCTTCGCAGCGGTCGAGAAACGAGTCCAGCTTCTCGATCTCCGCCTCGAACCAGGCGATGCGGTCGTCGATCATATGGGCGATGTGGTCGCCGCCGAGCAGCGGCGCGAAGGTGGCGACCAGCAGGAACTCGGACCGGAAAATATCCTCCGACGGCGCCTCCCTGAGCGCGTCGACGAGTTCGCGGCGGCCGGCATCGGTGATCGAGTAGATCTTGCGCGCCGGCTTGCCCGGTTGCACCTCTTCGCGCGAGGTCACCCTTCCGTCGGTCTCCAGCCGGGCAAGCGCCGGATAGATGGCGCCGAAGCTCGCATCGACGAAATAGGCGTATTTGCCCTCGGTCGAGGCCTTGCGGATTTCATAGCCGGTCGCATCCCCGCTGTAGAGGATCGAGAGGCAGAGTGTGCGGACGTTCATGTGCGTTCCAACCCGGAAGTTTGATATATCGAACCACTATATGATGATCGGGAATATGACGGACAAGTATATAATTTGAAAAAATTGGTCCGGATTGAGGCGGGACATTGCCCCACCGCGTCGTCATGGCCGGGCTTGTCCCGGCAATCCAAACTGACTTTGTTTTCAAGCTGATAGGCCTCATGGATTACCGGGACAAGCCCGGTGATGACACGGAGTATAGCGGCTAAACGGAGTGTGGGAGTTTCAACCGTACAGCGATGGCTCCCAAGCGGGGAGTGTTTCGAATTGGTCGACTGGACCAGAAACTGCCGTCTACACCAATGATTCCCCGCTTTCGCCGGGAATGTGCTTGTTTGATGCGAAAGCGCCAACACCACCCACCGTCCCCGCGGAAGCGGGGACCCATTGCCCGGCTCAACGCGGTATGTCGGCAGAGTTTGGCATTGCGATGCCGAAGACAACGGATCGCGCTTCGAAATGCAGTCATGCGCCGACTGTCCGCCGCTGTACAAGCCGCGCCGCGGTAGATAAGAATATGTGCAATCGGCCGCCCCAAACCCGCAGCCCGGCCCCACTGACGACCCACACTAGCCCGCAGGAGGCGGTCGAACATGGACGAGAACGCCCCCCGCGGCGAGGGATTTCCCGGCGGAACGCGCGCCTTCCTGCGGCTGCCGCTGATCCGGCTGCTCGCCGCCAATTTGGCTGCCGGCAGCGTCGCGGCGGTCACCGCGGTCACCGCACTCATCATGTTCGATGTCGCCGGGATGGGCACGCTGATCGGCGCCGCCGAGGACCCGGTTCTGCCGGTGATACTGCTCGTCTTCGGTTTCGTCGTCACCCTCGCCGGCGTCGCCATGGCCACCGCCGTCATGAGTCTTCCTTACGACCGCGGCGCGCCGGACGACGATCGCGGCCGCGCGGTCGAGGCCGAATTGACGCCGGTGCGCGTCGTTGCGCCGCGCCGCGACCGGTTCGGCGCGTTGCGCGGCTAGCGCTCGGTCGGCCGCTTCCGGTGTTTACGTTGACCGTCCACAAGTATTGACCTTGCCATCGCTTCTCCGCTACCGGAGGGGCGCATCGGCATCCGGCGGTCGCCCGTCGGGCGGCCGACATCGACCGGGTCGCCGAGTGGTGGCTTACGGCCCGGTCAAATCGGCGGGATGATCGTGACCATAGATACCCGATACCGGCGCCTGATCGTGATCATCCACGATCTCGTCGTCACCTGGCTCGCGGTTGCGGCGGCATTCTGGCTTCGGTTCGGCGATTTCGTGTTTCTGCCCGAGGCCCTGCCGGCGCTGGTCATCCTGGCGACGGTGGTGATGGCGTTCGCCGGCATCGTCTACCGCTATTTCTCCCTCTACAAGGCGATCTGGCGGTTCGCCTCGACCCAGGACCTGTTCAACATCGTCCGTTCGGTCACGGTCGTCGCCATCGCCATCGTCCTTATCGACTTCTTCACCGCGCCGCTTTACGCCGACCGGCTGATCATCAGCCGAGGTACGGTCGCCATCTACTGGGTCCTGCAGGTGCTCGCGCTCGGCGGTTCGCGGCTGGCCTATCGCCACTACCGCGACTGGCACACGGCGCGCCGGGTCGAGCGCCGCGGCGGCCGCATTCCGGTCCTGGTGCTCGGCGAGGGCGTCGACGCCGATCTCGCCGTGCGCATGCTCGAATCCGATCCGCGCGCGACGCTTCGGGCCGCCGGCGTGCTGTCCAACCGGTTCTCCGATCTCGGATCGTCGATCCGCGGCGTGCCCGTCTACGGCGCCATGGACGAACTGGAAAAGGTCGTCGCCACCCTCGCCGAGGGCGGCACCAAGATCCGCCGCATCGTGCTGACGCCCTCGGCGCTCGACCGGGCCAACAATCCCGAAGCCGTGGTGACGACGGCGAAGCGGCTCGACATCGAAGCGAGCCGCATGCAGCGCATTTCCGATGTCGGGCATGGCGGTGAAATCCCGCGCCTGCAACCGGTCAGCATCGGCGACCTGCTGCTGCGCCCGGCGGTCGAGATCGACCAGTCGCTGCTCACTGCCTTCATCAGCGGCAAGCGCGTTGCGGTCACCGGCGGCGGCGGTTCGATCGGCTCGGAAATCTGCCAGCGGGTGGCAAAGTATGGGGCCTCGGAACTGCTGATCATCGACCATTCCGAACCGGCGATCCACGAGACCATGGTGTCGCTCGATTTCATGGACGTCTCGACCAATTACGAGGCGCGGATCTGCGACATCCGCGACCGCCGGCGCATCGACCGGCTGTTCGGCGAATTTAGCCCCGAGATCGTCTTCCACGCCGCGGCGCTCAAGCACGTGCCCTATCTGGAGCGCGACTGGTCCGAGGGCGTGCGCACCAACGTGTTTGGCACCGTCAACGTTGCCGATGCGGCGGTCGCCGCCGGCGCCGAGGACGTGGTGCTGATCTCGACCGACAAGGCGATCCAGCCGATATCGGTTCTGGGCGCGACCAAGCGTTTCGCCGAAATCTACTGCCAGGCGCTCGATGCCGATCTGTCGCGCAATGGCGGCGAAGCGCCGCGCATCCTCGCGGTGCGTTTCGGCAACGTGCTCGGCTCGTCGGGTTCGGTCGTGCCGCGCTTCCGCGCCCAGATCGAGCGCGGCGGCCCGGTGACCGTCACCCATCCGGAGATGGTGCGCTATTTCATGACCGTTCGCGAGGCGGTCGACCTGGTGCTCACCGCCTCGGCGCACGGCGCCGCGACGACGGACCGCGATGTCGCCGTCTATGCCCTCAACATGGGCGAGCAGGTCAAGATCCTCGAACTCGCCGAGACCATGATCCGGCTGATGGGCTACGAGCCGCACACCGAGATTCCGATCCATTTCACCGGCCCGCGGCCGGGCGAACGGCTCCAGGAAGTGCTCTTTGCGCCCGGCGAACCGATGCTCGATCTCGGCGTCGACGGCATTCTCGGCGCCAAGCCCGATTTCGTGCCTTTGGACGAGATGCGCAGCGTCCTGACCGAGCTCGACGCCGCCGTCGACGATGACGATCAGGGACGCATCCACACCATCCTGCAGCGCTGCGTCAAGGATTTCGCCGTCACCACCGCCTGATTTCAGACAGGACGGTCAGGCCGCTTCCAGCATGACGGCGATGCCCTGGCCGACGCCGATGCACATGGTCGCGAGCGCCCGCTGCGCCTGCCTGTTCTTCAGTTCGATCGCCGCCGTCAGCGCCAGCCGTGCCCCGGACATGCCGAGCGGGTGGCCGAGCGCGATCGCCCCGCCATTGGGATTGACGTGGTCGGCGTCGTCGGCGAGCCCGAGCATGCGGGTGACCGCGAGCGCCTGGGCGGCGAACGCTTCGTTGAGCTCGATGATGTCGACATCGCCGATGGTGAGGTTAAGGCGGGCAAGCAGCCGTTCGGTCGCCGGCGCCGGGCCGATCCCCATGATCCGCGGCGCGACGCCTGCGGTCGCCATGCCGGCGATCCGGGCGATCGGCTGAAGCCCGTATGTCTCGACCGCGCGCGTAGAGGCGACGAGCAGTGCCGCGGCGCCGTCATTGACGCCCGACGCATTGCCCGCCGTCACCGAACCGCCATCGCGAAATGGCGTCGGCAGTGCGGCGAGTTTTTCAAGCGTCGTTGCCCGCAAATGCTCGTCGTGTTCGACGATGACCGGGTCGCCCTTGCGCTGGGGGATCGTGACCGGCGCGATCTCCTCGGCCAGCCTGCCGCTCGCCTGGGCGCCGGCGGCGCGCTCCTGGCTGCTGAGCGCGAAGGCGTCCTGGTCGGCGCGGGCGATCGAGAATTCCGCGGCCACGTTCTCCGCCGTCTCAGGCATGGAGTCGATGCCATATTGCGCCTTCATCAGCCGGTTGACGAAGCGCCAGCCGATCGTCGTGTCGTGAATGTCGGCCTTGCGGGAAAACGCCGTCTCCGCCTTGCCTATGACGAAGGGCGCGCGCGACATGGATTCCACGCCGCCGGCGATCATCACCTCGGCTTCGCCGGCGCGGATCGCCCGTGCCGCGGTGCCGAGCGCATCGAGCCCGGAACCGCAGAGCCGGTTGATGGTCGCGCCCGGCACCGTCTCCGGCAGGCCGGCGAGCAGCGCCGCCATCCGCGCGACATTTCGGTTGTCCTCGCCGGCCTGGTTGGCGCAGCCGAAATAAACGTCGTCGATGGCGTCGGCCGGCAGGCCGGGCGCCGCGTCGACGGTCTTTTTGATGACATGGGCGGCGAGATCGTCCGGCCGCACCGGCGAAAGCGCGCCGCCATAGCGGCCGATCGGCGTGCGCACACCGGCGCAGATGAAGGCTTCGGCCATCAATCATTATCCTTGCTGTCGGAAAGCCAGTCGCCGGGCACGATTCGTGAATTGCCGCGGAACTCGGCGACAATTGTGCCGTGCTGGTCGGTCACGGTGATGTCGTAGACGCCGGTGCGCTCGCCCCGGTATTGCTCGCGCGCGCTCGCCGTCAGCCGGTCGCCGATCCGCGCCGGCGCCAAAAATGTGATCGCGCAGACCTGGGCGACCGCACGCTGATTGTAGCTGTTGCAGGCATAGGCAAAGGCGCAGTCGGCCAGCGTGAAGATCATGCCGCCATGGCAGATGCCGTGGCCGTTGGCCATCATCTCGGTCACGGTGCCGGCGACCCGCGCCCGCCCCGGGCCGACCTCCTCCAGCTCGAAGCCGAGGCTGCGGAAGGTGGTGTCGTCGGCGAGCATGGTGTGGGCGCAGGCGTGGGCAATATGTTCGTCGTCAACGTCCATCGTCGAAATCCCGTGCCTGGAAATCCGGTTTGCGTTTTTCAAGGAAGGCGCGGACGCCCTCCGCATAGTCGGGCGAACGCCCGGCTTCGCCCTGAAGGTCGCGTTCGAGGTCAAGCTGGGCGTTGAGATCGTTGCCGGACGCGGCGGCAAGCGCCCGCTTGATCAGCTTGAGGCCGAGCGCCGGCTTTTCGGCGAGCGACTTGGCGATCGTCCGCGCCGCGTCCATCAGGTCCGCATCATCGACGACCGTCCAGATCATGCCCCATTCGGCTGCCGTTTCCGCCGGCAGCGGCTCGGCCAGCAACATCAGCGCCCGCGCCCTGGCGCCGCCGACCAGGCGCGGCAGGTGAAAGGTGCCGCCGCAATCGGGCACGAGCCCGAGATTGGCAAAGGACTGGACGAAGCGCGCCGAGCGCGCGGCAATGACGATATCGCAGGCGAGCGCCAGATTGGCGCCGGCGCCGGCGGCGACCCCGTTGACGGCGGCAATCACCGGGATCGGCAGGTCGCGGATCAGCCGGACAAGCGGATTGTAGCGCCGCTCAAGCCCCCGCGTCAGATCGGGCGGGCCGGCCTCGATCAGCTTCAGCCGCGCCGCCAGATCCTGGCCGGTTGAGAAGCCGCGCCCGGCACCGGTCAGGATGACCGCGCGGCAGTCCTGGTCGGCCGCCGCATCGGCGAGCGCCGCGGCGAGACGCTCATGCATATCATCGGTGAAGGCGTTCAGTCTGTCGGGACGATTGAGCGTGACGATGTGCCACGCGCCTTCGCGGGCGATGCTCACCGACGGCGCATCCATGGCTATGATCATCCTCCCTTGGACCTGCTGCCGGTCACTCTTGCCGCGCCGGTCCGGTCTTTCGAATAGGCGGCGGAATCGGCGCTTGTCAACGATCGTATTGCCGACGGCGCTGGGTTAAGGTTCGGCCGAATCGATCCCGCCCGACAGGAAAACCGCAATGACGCCGCCCGCCGATCCCGTCCGCACCGAGCGCCATGACGACATCGCCGTCATCATCGTCAAGAATCCGCCGGTCAACGCGCTTTCCCAGGCGGTCCGGGCCGGACTGGCCGAGGCGTTCGCCGCACTCCGCGACGATGGCGGGGTGACGGCGATCGTGCTCGCCTGCGCCGGGCGCACCTTTATTGCCGGCGCCGACATCCGCGAATTCGGCAAGCCGCTGCAGCCGCCGCTCCTGACCGAGGTGATCGACGCCATCGAAGCCTCGCCGAAACTTGTGGTGGCGGCGATCCACGGCACCGCGCTCGGCGGCGGCTTCGAGCTGGCGCTCGGCTGCCATTATCGGGTGATGCGCGCCGATGCCGAGATCGGCCTGCCCGAAGTGTCGCTCGGCATCATCCCCGGCGCCGGCGGCACCCAACGCCTGCCGCGGCTGACCGGGTTTTCCGCCGCGATCGATCTCGTCACCAGCGGCCGCCGGGTAAAAGCCGCCGAGGCCGAGAAGCTCGGCATTGCCGACGCGGTCGTCGACGGCGATGTCTGGGAAGCCGCGATCGCCTTTGCCCGGCAAAAGGCGGCGGCGGGCGGGCCGCACCCCATCACCTCGAAGCGGAACCTGCCTCAGTTCGATGTCGCCGATTTCGTCAAACATTCGGCGCAGGTCGCCAACAAGGCGCGCGGCCAGCTTTCCCCGGTCCGCGCGGTCGAATCGATCCGCAACGCCGCCGAGATGTCGTTTTCCGAAGGCATGCGCCTTGAGCGGGAGATCTTCACCGAGCTCGTCGGCTCCGACCAGTCCGCGGCGCTGCGCTATGCGTTTTTCGGCGAGCGTGAGGTCGGCAAGGTGCCGGGCCTCGACGGCGTCGAGCCGCGCGATATCGAGACCGCCGTGGTGCTCGGCGCCGGCACGATGGGCTCCGGGATTGCGATAGCCTTTGCCGATGCCGGACTTTCGGTCACCGTCGTCGAGACCGACGATGCGGCGCTTGAGCGCGGCCGCGCGCGCATTGCCGACATTTATGACGGTCAGGTCGCGCGCGGGCGCATCGACAATGCCGGTCGCGACGCGCGCCTTGGCCGGATCGCGTTCACCACGGCGCTTGAGGCGTGTACCGATGCCGATCTCTATGTCGAGGCCGTGTTCGAGGACATGGGCGTGAAGAAGGCGGTGTTCGAACGGCTCGATGCTGTCGCGCCCGCCGGCGCGCTGCTCGCCACCAACACGTCATATCTCGATGTCGACGAGATCGCCGCGGCCACCGGCCGGCCGGAGGCCGTTCTCGGCCTGCACTTTTTCAGCCCGGCCAATGTGATGAAGCTCATCGAGGTCGTCCGGGGGGCGGCGACCGCGCCGGAGGTTCTGGCCACGGCCATGAAACTGTCCAAACGGCTCGGCAAGATCGGCGTCGTTGCCGGCGTCTGCGACGGCTTTATCGGCAACCGGATTCTCAACACCTACCGCCGCCAGGCCGAATACATGCTGGAGGAGGGCGCCTATCCAGAACAGGTCGACGCCGCCATGGTCACTTTCGGCTTTCCGATGGGCCCCTTCGCGGTCTCCGATCTCTCCGGCCTCGACATCGCCTGGGCCAACCGCAAGCGGCTGGCCGCGACCCGCGATCCGCGCGAGCGCTATATCGAGATCGCCGACCGGCTGTGCGAGGCCGGCCGCCTTGGCCGCAAGACCGGCGCCGGCTGGTACCGCTATGGGGAAGGCGCCAAACGCGGCGAGCCCGACGACGAGGTGCGCGCAATCGTCGACGCGGCCTCAGCGGAAAAGGGCATCACAAGGCGCGATTTCACCGCCGAGCAGATACAGCACCGGGTCCTCGCGGCCATGGTCAATGAAGGCGCGAAGATCCTGGGAGAGGGGATCGCCGCCCGCGCCGTCGACATCGATCAGGTCATGCTGAACGGCTACGGCTTTCCGCGCTGGCGCGGCGGGCCGATGTTCTACGCCGATCAGGTCGGGCTGGAGAACGTGTTGCGCGATGTCCGCGAGATGTGCATGGCCGGCGGTTTCGGCTGGACGCCCGCGCCGCTGCTCGTGGAATTGGCCGGGAAGGCGGATGGCAGCCTCGTCGGCTGGCGGGGCTGATGGTCCTGCGCCGGCGTAAAATGCTGGTCGGTTAAACGGTTTTCGTCATTGCGACCCCGGCGGAAGCCCTACGACATTCACACATCTCAAAAGCCGGATACGGCCACAACATCGATCGCTTGACGCGTCGAATTTCAGGAAATGTCCCTGGTCGAACGTCGCCGAACTGATGCGATGGTTGGTTAGCATAACCCTGCCTTTGTCCACCTTTCCCGCGAAAGCGGGAATCCAATTATCCCCTCGATACGCTATGTCATCGGCCGTTGTGAATTGAAGATTCGCCTGAAAAAACAGGCTTTAATAACGGCGGATCGGCCAATGGACACCCGCTTGTCGCCAAGTGAGGTGCCAAGCGGCTCTCCCTGCGCGCACACTTTTTTCGCGCCGAAAAAGTGGCGCAATCGGCAAGACGTGTGAATCTCATAGGCGGAAAAGCCGGGGGAAGCAATCCAGGGCGGTTCCCTCAGAACAGGATTGCCGCGGCGCCTGACGGCGCCTCGCAATGACGACTGGCGTTTTGTGCCGACCTCTCCCCGGCGGGGAGAAGGGACGACAAGCGTAAGTCATTGAGAAGAAAGCCCTCTCCCCTCTGGGGAGAGGGCCCAAGTGAGGGGGGCAAAGGCATTTACCCTCCCCCTTCAAGGCGAGGGTGGACGGCGCGCCAGCGCCGGCCGGGTGGGGGTAAGCCGCGCCTGCATCGATCGCGTAGCGTCGCCATCTTTTCTTTCGACCCCCACCCCCGACCCCTCCCCGCAAGGGGGAGGGGAGGAGTGTGTCGCCCCTACTTCAACCCCCGCCACGGCTTCGGCATCAGCACCCAGCGGTCGTTGACGTAGATCAGCCCGTCGAAGGCGAGGCCGAGTTTCTCGCCCGCTTCGACGAATTTGAACCGGCCGATCGGAACGTCGCCGACGATATGGGGCAGCAGCTTGCGATAGCCGCCCGGAAACTCGTCGAGTGCCGGATCGCCCGCCTTCAGCTTTCCGGTCGTGGTGAAGACGGCAAGCAGTTCGGAATGCTCCGGGCTCGGCTCGATTGCCGCGTCGGGTGCGAACAGCTCCTCATACATGGCGACCAGATTGTCGGCGAGCGGCGCCGCATAGACCGCGCGAATGTCGTCCGGCGTCGGTTTCAGCGCTGCCGTCAGCGCCGCGTGGTCGGCATCCTTGTCGAAGAATTTCATCAACAGCGCGCGGCCGCTTTCGGCGATCGCCGCGGAATCGTCCGCTTTCGCAATCCCGATTGTGCCCTGCGGCGCGATCATGAGAAGCGCTGCCAGCGCCAGCGCCGCGGCGCCAAGAAGTGAGGTCCTGAATACGGCCATCGGCTTTCCCCCGCTTGATGTGGATTTCCGTCAAGCGAGGATAGGTTTTCGCGAGAATGATGCAAAGTGACCGGTTGCCGCGCGAAAGCAATCCACAGCGATCGGCGGCCGGAGAGGAATTCCGGCCGCTGCCCCATTCCCCCGCTTCCCAACCCGGTTGGCCCATGGTATTGGACCTCGCCAACCCAATCGCCGGTGCGCGATTCGCAATTGCCCTTCCCTTCGGAAAAAGCGAACCGCCCGGCCAGTCAAGGGAGTTGGCGCCTTGTCCAAAATCATTGAAACGGCAACGGGTCGCGATGCGCTGACCTTTGACGATGTGTTGCTTCTGCCCGGCCATTCCGAAGTGCTGCCGGGCGAGACCGATCTCTCCACCCGCGCCACGCGGACCCTCGATATCAGGCTGCCGATCCTGTCGGCGGCGATGGACACGGTGACCGAGGCGCGGCTGGCGATCGCCATGGCCCAGGCCGGCGGCGTCGGCATCGTCCACCGCAATCTCGATCCCGACGCCCAGGCCGACGAGGTGCTGAAGGTCAAGCGATTCGAATCGGGCATGGTCGTCAACCCGGTGACGATCGGCCCGGACGCGACCCTCGCCGAGGCCTTCGATCTGATGAAGCGGCACGGCATATCGGGCATCCCCGTGGTCGAGGCGGACGGCCCGGTGCCGGGCCGCCTCGTCGGCATACTCACCAACCGCGATGTCCGCTTCGCCTCCGATCCGACCCAGCCGGTGCGCGAACTGATGACCAAGGAGCGGCTGATCACGGTCAGCGAGACGGTCGATCAGGACGAGGCGAAGCGGCTTCTGCACCAGAACCGCATCGAGAAGCTGCTGGTCGTCGATGATGATTATCGCTGCACCGGCCTGGTCACGGTGAAGGACATCGAGAAGGCGCAGCTTCATCCCAACGCCGCCAAGGACGAACAGGGCCGGCTTCGGGTCGGCGCCGCCTCCACGGTCGGCGATGCCGGCTTTGAGCGCGCCGAGCGGCTGATCGCCGCCGGCGTCGACCTGCTCGTCATCGGCACCGCCCACGGCCATTCCGAACGGGTGATCGAATCGGTCAGCCGCATCAAGCGGCTGTCGAATTCGGTGCAGGTGATCGCCGGGAACGTGGCGACCGCCGACGGCACCAGGGCGCTGATCGATGCCGGCGCCGACGCCGTCAAGATCGGCATCGGTCCGGGCTCGATCTGCACCACGCGCATCGTCGCCGGCGTCGGCGTGCCGCAATTGTCGGCGATCATGGCCGCCGTCGAGGTCGCCAAGAATGAGGGCGTGCCCGTCGTCGCCGATGGCGGCATCAAATATTCCGGCGATCTCGCCAAGGCGCTCGCCGCCGGCGCCGACTGTGCCATGGTCGGCTCGCTGCTCGCCGGCACCGACGAGAGCCCCGGCGAGGTCTATCTCCATCAGGGCCGGTCGTACAAATCCTATCGCGGCATGGGCTCGGTCGGCGCCATGGCCCGCGGCTCCGCCGACCGCTACTTCCAGGCCGAAGTGCGCGACCGGCTGAAGCTGGTGCCCGAAGGGATCGAGGGTCAGGTGCCCTATAAGGGGCCGGTCTCGGGCGTGCTGCACCAGCTTGCCGGCGGCGTGCGCGCGGCTATGGGTTATGTCGGCGCCAAGACCATGGCCGAGTTCCAGGAAAAGGCGCGTTTCGTGCGCATCTCCGGGGCGAGCCTGCGCGAAAGCCACGCCCACGACGTGACGATTACCCGCGAAAGCCCGAACTATCCCGGCAATGTGTGAGCGGCTGTAGGGACGCGCGGCGCTTGGCGCGAATTTACCCTCCCCCTTGTGGGGAGGGTGGACGGCGCGCCAGCGCCGGCCGGGTGGGGGTGAACCGCAAGCGTCTGCGCCATCCGACAGCGTCGTTGTTTCTCTTTTTGACCCCCACCCCCGACCCCTCCCCGCAAGGGGGAGGGGAGAATTGCCGCAGGTTTACCCTGCCCTCCGCAGGAAGATTGAACGGCGCGTCAGCGCCGGCCGGGTGGTTTCACTCGGACGTCCGGCCGTAGCTGTCCTCATAGCGGACGATATCGTCTTCACCGAGATAGGCGCCGGATTGGACTTCGATCAGAAGCGCCTGGATCTTGCCCGGGTTTTCGAGGCGGTGCGTGCTTCCGATCGGAATATAGGTCGACTGGTTCTCCGCCAGCAGGCGGGTTTCGCCGTCGATCGTCACCTTCACCGACCCCGAGACGATGATCCAGTGCTCGGCCCGATGATGATGGCTTTGCAGCGACAGCCGCGCCCCGGGCTTAATGCTCAGGCATTTGACCTGAAAGCGAACGCCGGAACTGAGCCCCTCATACCAGCCCCAGGGGCGGTAGACCCGCATGTGGTTGATGACCTTTTCCTGATCGTCCTGCATCAGGCGGGAGACGATGTGCTTGACGTCCTGGGCACGGTCCTTCGGGGCCACGAGCACAGCATCCCGGGTCGCCACCGCGAAATACCCGTCGAGACCGATGAGCGACAAGCACGTGCCCTCGGTGCTGTGGACATAGGAATTGGAGGTTTCGTAGAGGAGCACATCGCCGGTGGTGACATTGCCGTTCGGATCCTTGTCGGCAATATCCCAGATCGCCGGCCACGAACCGAGATCGCTCCATTCGGTCTGCAGCGGCACGCATTTGACACCGGAAACCTTCTCCATGACCGCATAGTCGAAGGAAATGCCGTCGGCCTGTTCGAACGCGGCCTTGTCCAGCCTCAGGAAGTCGAGATCCGGGACGGCGCTGTCGAGCGCGGCGCGGCAGTGATCGAGGATGTGCGGGGCATGGGTCTCGAATTCCTGAAGAAAGGTGCGGGCGGCACCGAGAAACATGCCGGCATTCCAGTAGTGGCGGCCGCTTGCGACGTACCCTTCCGCCGTTTTCCGCGTCGGTTTTTCGGTAAAGGCCGCCACTTCGGCGACGGGGGTGTCGCCGGACCGGGTCTCGATATAGCCGAAACCGGTTTCGGGCGCCGTCGGGCGGACGCCGAAAATGACAATATGGCCTGCCTTGGCCGCCCCGGTTCCCGCCCGGATCGACTGCCGGAATCCTTCCGCGTCGCTGATGACGTGATCGGAGGGGAGCACGATCATGAGGGCGTTTTCGTCCCTTTCCGCCGCCATCAGCGCCGCGGTCGCGATCGCCGGCGCCGTATTGCGCCCGACCGGCTCCAGGACGATGGCCTCAGGGGCCAGATTAAGTTCGCGCAATTGCTCGGCGACCAGGAAGCGATGCTCGACATTGGCGAGCACGGTCGGCGCGGTGAACATCCGATCGTCGAGGCGCCGGCAGGTCTGCTGCAAGAGGCTGGTCTCGCCGGCGATGTCCTTGATGAACTGCTTGGGATAGGCCCGCCGCGACAGCGGCCACAATCGGGTCCCCGAGCCGCCGCTCAAGACGAAAGGGGTGATCACATCCGCCATGTCGAACCCATCTCCTTAACTTCAGGACGACGATATCGCATTTACGGGCGCCACAGGCGAATACCGTCCGGGCATGTTTCCCGGTCAAGTCTCGCCTTGATGTCAAGGACGACGCCATTGCCGTCGACGAGCAGTTTTTCGATCAATCGCCACCCCGCCTTCAAATAGGACTCATGCCCGACGGCGAGCACGACGAGATCGGCCGGCGCAAGCGCCTCGAGCGGCGTCGGCGTGAGGCCGTATTCGTGCGCGACCTCATCCGGATCGGCGTAAGGGTCGTGAAGGTCGACCTCGAGCCCGAACGACTCGAATTCCCGCACCATGTCGATCACGCGGGTATTGCGGATATCGGGAACATTCTCCTTGAAGGTCATCCCCAGAATGACCACACGCCGGGTGGCGATACCGGTGTTGATCATCAGCTTCAGGCCGGCACGGGCAATATGCGCGCCCATCGAATCATTGATCCGCCGACCGGCCAGAATGACCTGGGGATGGTAGCCTGCCTGTTCGGCACGATAGGTCAGATAATAGGGATCGACCCCGACGCAGTGGCCGCCGACCAGGCCCGGCGTGAACGGCAGGAAATTCCACTTCGTGCCGGCCGCGGCGAGAACGTCCGAGGTGTCGATTCCGAGTTCGGAGAAGATCAGGGAGAGTTCGTTCATCAGTGCGATATTGATGTCGCGCTGGGTGTTCTCGATGACTTTGGCGGCCTCCGCCGTGCGGATCGACGGGGCCTTGTGGATGCCCGCCGTGACCACGGCGCCATAGACTCCCGCAACCTCGTCGAGCGTTGCCGCGTCCTGGCCGGCAACGACCTTGACGATCGTCTCGAAGCGATGCCGCTGGTCGCCGGGATTGATGCGTTCCGGCGAGTAGCCGACGGTGAAGTCGGCGCCGGCGGTCAGTTTCGAGGCCCGCTCCAGTATCGGAACGCACAGCTCTTCGGTCACGCCGGGGTATACGGTCGATTCATAGACGACGATGCTGCCCGGACCCATGACGCGTCCGACCGTCTCGGAGGCGTTCAGCAGCGCGGTCAGATCGGGCCGCTTGGCCTCGTCGATCGGTGTCGGCACCGTCACAATGAAAAAGTTGGCGTCCCGGAGATCGGCGGGATTTGTCGTGAAGCGCAGCGAGGCGCTCTGCAGATCGTCGTCCTCGACCTCGCGCGTCCGGTCATGGCCGTTGCGCAATTCCTCGACCCGGCGCTCGTCGATATCAAAGCCGATGACCCGCGCGCCCGCGCGACTGAACGATGCCGCGACCGGCAGGCCGACATAGCCCAGGCCGATAACCGCGATGATCCGATCACCGAATGCCGCGCCGCCCATACCGTTCCCCACCGATCAAACCCGCCGCATCGGTGCCAAATTCCGCAAGACATGGAACCGTGCAGGGTCCATCACCTTGCACCGATGCCCGAATGCGATTTGAGCAGGCACCCGTTCCGGCCTCGGAGCGCAATGATATCAACAATTTGTCAAGTCTTCATTGGAACCGCAAGCGGCCGGTCGCAGGCATCGGCACCGCGAAACGCAGCCGGAATGCCGCAGAACGGCGCCAAATGCAAGGCCGCCACCATTCGAAACATCACGGCGTCCAGTCCCGCCGGCCCGCGCCATATCGGATCGCGAGCACGAGCAGCGGCGCTGAGGCCAGGCCGAGACCGAGGGCACCGTCGAGCCCGCCGATACCGACCCACAGCGCCAGCGGAAGCAGCCAGACGAGGTTGATCGCGCCGATGCCGATCAGAACCGGCAGGTGCCGCCCGAAACGGGAAGCGGCGTGCTGATAGGCGTGGCTGCAATGGGCCTCGTAGACCGCCTCGCGGTTCACCAGCCGGCGCAGGAGCGTCCAGGTCGCATCGACGATGAAGACCGCGAGCAGGATCAACCAGGACCAGAACAACTGCGGTGCGGTCTGCGCCGCCTGCAGCGACAGTGCGCCGAGAACGATGCCCAGAAAGCCGCTTCCCGTATCGCCCATGAAGATGCGCGCCGGCGGAAAGTTCCAGGACAGAAATCCGACCGCGGCCGCGGCCACGATCAACGGAACGATCGCCTGGTCGGCCACGCCCGACAGGGTGTAGAGCAGGGCGCCGCCGAGGCCGGCGAAAGCTGCGCCGATGCTGGCGATACCGTCTATTCCGTCGATGAAATTGTAGAGATTGACCAGCCAGATCAGATAAAGCGTGAAGGGAACATAGAGCGCCCAATGGGCGCCGATCTCCCAGCCGAACACCGACAAGGCGGGCACGCCGATCCACCACAGCACCCAGAACGCGGCAAGCAACTGGGCGGCGAGCCGCCAGCGCGCCGCGACGTGGCCGCGATCGTCGACGAAGCCGGTCACGGCCATGCACAACCCGGCGCCGAACATGCCCCACATTGTGGCCCAGGGCAGCGCACCGGCCCAGGCGAGAATCGGCAGGGAGGACAAGACAACGGCGGCAATCGCAATCCCGCCGCCGCGCGGCATCGCGATCGTGTGGGAGCTGCGCGCGTTGGGAATGTCGATTGTCCCGAGCGACCGCGCATAGCGCAGCACTACGCCGGTCAGGACCAGGGTGAGAATGCCGGAGATCGGGATCAGCCACCACACCGTCATCTGTCCAACCGATCCAGGAAATGCGCCGCGGTCTCGCGCAGGCCCGCGTCCATGCCGACCGGCGGCGACCAGCCGAGCAGCGACCGCGTCTTGCCGATATCCACCTGCAGCGAGCCGCACAGACGCCGCGCCATGTCGGCGCGACCGAAGAGGGCGGCGGCGGCGGTCAGCATCGAAACCGGCACGGGCAGGAGCCGTGCCCGGGTTCCGAGCGCGGCGGCCATGCGGCGCAGCAGGTCCGGCGTCGAGACGTCATCGCCATCGCTGACGAGGAAGGTCTGATCGGCGGCGGCGTCGTGGGTCAGCGTGGTCACGATCAGATCGACAAGATTGTCCCGGGCGACGAGGCTTCGCCGATTGTCGACGGCGCCGAGCGGCAGCGGCAGACCCTTCGTCAGCCAGGCCATCAGGCGCTCGAAATTCGCCCCGACGCCTGGACCATAGACCAGAACCGGGCGGATGATCACGGCCTCCATTCCGGTCTCTTTGGCGATCGCGCGGATGCCGTCCTCGGCCTCGCGCTTCGATTGCCCATAGGCATCGATCGGCGCCAGCGCGTCGTCGGCGGCAAATGGCTTGCCGGGCGCGGTCTCCTCGCCATTGACCTTAATGGAACTGAGGAAGACGAAGCGGCGCACGCCGGTTTCGGCCGCCTGGCGGGCCAGGGCCATCGTGCCGTCCACATTCGCCTGCCGCAACACCGTGAGCGGATCAGTTTCGGTTTCGCCCCGGACCTGGATGCGCGCAGCCGTGTGGACAACGCAGTCGATACCGGCGAGAGCCGCGCACCAGTCGGTGTCGGCCGCAAGACTGTCGATGCGCACATGTTCGATCCCGTTTTCGCCGGCCGGTGCCGGATGCCGGATCGCCGCGCGCGTCAGGAACCGATGGTTGGCGCGAAGAGCGGCGCAGAGACCCGTGCCGATGAAGCCGTTTGCACCGGTAACCAGAACCCTCCGCTGTTTAGTGCCGTCCGACACAATCCCAACGCTCGTCTCTCGGAGTATGTGAAGTGGTGCCCGTCGTCGCGGCGGTCGTCAATGACCTTCACCTCTTTTGGCGGGCAAGATCGTTCTCGTCCTGTAGGCCCAGAGATACCGCAACATGCTGGTGAAATGCCAGCGCATGTGACGCAGATCTTTTCGGCTTTTTCGCCGAGCGTTATGGGTGACGTTCACCGAGAGGTCGGCAACGATCTTTTTCCCGGCTTGCTGCAATCGCGCGCAAATGTCCACGTCCTCGTAATAGAGATAATAGCGTTCATCGAAGCCGCGAACGTCTTCGTAGTCGGCGGAGCGAAACAGCATAAACATTCCAGCTATCCATTCCGGAAAGATCAGCTTTGCGTCTTGAGCAACGGCATAGCGGCCCTCGTCTTTCAAGAGCAATTTGAGGGCAAGCGAACGCAGCGTCGGGAAGTGCCGGATGCTGTCCTCGACATAACCGTCCTGCGACAGGATCTGCGGGCCGACAAGAGCTGCGTTCTGATCCTCCAGAGTGTTTATCAGGGCAGGGAAGGGATCATTGGGGAATTCGATATCCGGATTGAGAACACAGAAATAGGGAGCGTCGGATCGCCTGAAAGCGGTATTGTGATTGGCCCCGAAACCCCTTGGCGACCGGTTTTCGATGAGCACGATACGCTCACCGGCGATGGCCGGAATTGTTTCGGGTACATTCCTCGTCAGGATGATCTTCGTAACTGAATCGCATTGGAGCAGCGTCTTGATGAGTTCATTGACCATGCTGCCATGATTGTGGCTGACAATGGAAACCGTGATCATAGGGTTCTGTCTGCTCATTTGGATTGTCCCCGATAACGGGATTTCCCTATCTTGACCAGTTCGTTCCGGGGTGTGCTCGTCAATTACACTGGAAAAAACTCTTTTCGGAAAATCCCCGGTTCTTCGTGCCCGATCTCTTGCGGGTGTTTTGCAGGTTCAGGCCCGCCGCGTTCCGCGCCGGGTCCGGCCCATGCACGGCCGCAATCGAACTTCCATGGTGTTCAACGAGCGCCGCCTATGCTATTTGTTCAATGATTGAACAAGACTGAAGAGAAGCGCCGATGGCCGACCAGGAAGTGGTGCGCAAAATTCTGACCGAAGTCGATCGCAATCCGACCATTTCGCAACGGCGATTGGCTGACGAGATCGGCATTTCGGTTGGCATGATCAACTGGCACATCAAGCGCTGTGTGTCGAAGGGGCTGATCAAGCTGGGGCAGGTTCCCGCGCGTCGCTATCTGTATTACCTGACGCCGGCGGGGTTCTCGGAAAAGGCCGAACTCACCTCGCGCTATCTGCAGGCATCGTTCGGCATTTTTCGACTCGGCCGCGAGCAGTACGGCGACCTGTTCGACCATTGCCGCGGCAACGGTTGGCGCAGGATCGTCCTCATCGGCCATACCGAGCTGACCGAACTTGCCTTGATGGTCGCCGGCGGTTTCGGCGACATCGACATCGTCGGCATCATCGACAACGACCCCCCGGTCGCGAAGCGAGGGGCGATACCGGTCGCCGGCTCGGCGCGTGCGCTGCAGGCAAAGACGGCGACCGACACCATCGATGCCGCGATCGTCTGCCACTTCATGGCATCGCGTTACCAGACGGCGGACCATGCCGCCGTCGTCGCCGAGTTCGGGCTCGATCGGTCGCGATTGCTGGTTCCGGAGTTTCTGACATGAGCCGCGCCGATGCCGTCAAGGAGGCCGGCCAGCGCGGCTGGATCGCCCTCTACACCAAGCCCAACGAGGAGATGACCGCCGTCGCCAATGTCGAGCGCCAGGGCTACCAGGCCTATTGCCCGCTGGTCATGCGTCGTCGCAGCCACGCCCGCAACGTCGATTTCGTGCGGCGGCCGCTATTCCCCTGCTATGCGTTCGTGAAGCTCAGCGAACACAATGCCCAGTGGCGGGTGTTGCTGTCGACAAGGGGTGTGCGCACCGTCGTGCGGTTCGGCGAGCGCCTCGGTTTCATGCCGGAGGGCTTCGTTGAGCAACTGCAGGCCTTCGAGGAGGCAGGAATGCTGCGGCATGCGACGGCACCGCGGTTCGTGCCCGGCGATGCGGTGCAGGTCATCGGCGGCCCGTTCCGGGATATCATCGCCGAGGTTCTGTCGGTGTCCGAGAACGACCGGGTCTGGCTGCTGCTCGAAATCATGGGCCGCGCGGTACGCATTCAGCACGATGCGTGGCAGGTCGAGAGCTGTCGGGTTTAGAGCATAAAGCCGGCCCCGAGCCTGAACCGGTTTTCGGGAAACACCCATGCTCCACAGAAGTCAGAGCAAAAGGCACGGTTCAGTTTTCCGCAGTCTGCTCTGCAACCGATCGCAACGGCAGCCGACCGGGCGCTATCGATTCAGTCGTCCGACGAGCCCGTGCGCGATGCCCTTGGTCATCATCCACCAGTGCCGGAGCCGCGGCTTGGCGAACAGCGAATAGAAACCGTATTTCAGCAGCAGACGATAGCCGTCGGCGATTTTCCAGTTGAAGGGGTAGTCCGGCTGCCGGTACATCCACACGGCGTTGCGGAAATGATAATAATGGCGCAGCGGGCTGTGATGCGGGATCATCCTGCCGCGGAAACGGATCGGCGCATCGCCGAGTTCGTGCCGCATGCGCGCGCCGCACACCCCGTAACTCTGCAGGCCGGCCGCCCCGGCGCGCAGGCCCCACTCGATATCGACATAATCGATGAACAACGCGTCGCGCATCGGGCCGGCCCGCTCGAGAGCCTGCATCGGCATGAGGCATCCTGAGGAGATCAGGTAGTCGACCTTAACCACCGCATCTTCCCGGTCGCAGCGCTGGCGCACGACCTTGAAGCCGTCGATTTGGATGAAGGGCGGCGGATTGTCCTGGCGAGGGTCGGAATAGCGCGGGCCGACGGCGGCGACCCGCGCGCCCGCCGCGGACAGGCGGGCCATCGCATTGAACAGGATGTGCACCATGCCGGGCTCCGGCATGCTGTCGTGGTCGAACAGGATGACCGCATTGCAGCCGGTCTTCCGTGCATGCGCGATGCCGACGTTTTGCGCCTTGGCGACGCCCTTGTTGTCGCCGAGGCGGATCAGAACGGGGCGGGGCGTGGTGTCGACCGCGGCGATCCATGCCACCGTGTCGTCGGATGAGCCGTTGTCGACAATGACGATATGCTCGACCTGGTCGTGCAGCCGGTCCAGCAAATTCATCAGCTTTTCCCGGTCGGGGAAGTAGCTGACGATGATTGCGCAGATATGCGGCGCCTCAAGGCTCATCCGGTTGTCATCCTGGCCCGGCTACGGTGGCACGGGTCGCGTCTGCCCGGCCCGCTGCCGACGCAGCGCGGTGATCGTTCAATGGCCGAAGCGGCGGCCGATGCGGCGCCATGCGGTGCTGCCGACCGACCGGAATCCGCCCGTTTCATAGATGTGCCGGACGCGCTGCAGGAGGCTCGGCCTGACGCGCCGCGAGGAGAAGAAGCTTCTGGCGAAATCGCGGTCGGCGGCAGGTTCTATCGTTTGCGCAAGCGCCAGCAACGGCTCGGTCACCACCTGCCAGCGATAGTCTTGGGCACAGGCTCCGGCCCGGCGCGCGCACGCTTCGGCATACGGTTCTTCCGCCCGCAGCTTGGCCAGCGCCCGCACCCAGCCGTCGACATCCTCGTAGCCGACGACCTCGCCGAGCTGCTCCTGCCGCACTTTTTCGGCGAAGATATCCCCGGTACTGGTGACAATGGGCAGACCGCACCACAAATAGTCCAGCATCCGTGTGCGGAACGAGAACCGCGTCTCGGGATTGTCGAAATGCGCGCACACGCCGACATCGGCGTCGAGAAAGAAGCTGTGCCGTTCGCCGTAGGGCGCCCAGCCGAAGTTGAAATGGACGAAGCGGTCCTTGAGGTCCAGCATTTCGGCGAGCGCGATCGCCTCGCGGGCCATATCGTGCTGATGGATCTCGGGATTCGGGTGCCCGATACCGACAAAGACGAGGTGCACAGGCTGGCCGGCCGTCACAAGTTCGCCGATGGCCTTGATGACCGTCAGCGGATCGAGCCATTGATAGATGCCGCCGCCCCACAAAGCGACGAAGGCGTCGGCCGGGATGCCGAACCTTTTCCGCATCTCGAGCCTGGACGGCGCGGGCGGTTCGTTCGGCAGGCCGAACGGGATCACGGTCATGAGTTCGGACAGATCGGCGTGGCCGGCCCGCGGCCAGCGCAATCCGTTGATCCGTCCGGCCATCGCCAAGGCACCCATCCAGAAGTCGAATTGCTTGTCGCTGGCGCACAGGAAGTGATCGGCGAAGGCCAGTTGCTCCGCCACCAGGCGCGATGTATAGGCGCCGGCCGCCATTCTGGTGCCGATCTCGACGCCCTGTGACAACTGATGGTATTCAAGCGGCAGCGGGCAGTAGAGGTCGGCGATCAGGGCCGCCCGGGCCTGCTTCAGGAACGGGTGGCGCACCAGGGCGTTGCCCTGGGCGAGAATGACGTCGGCGCCATCGGCGATCCGACGGTGCTGGCGGGCGTTCGGCACCAATACCGGAAACGGCAGGTCGAGCGTGCCATCGAAGCGCGGTGCGGTGACGGTGACATCGCAGTCGCGGTGCAACGCCCGCGCCATCTCGATGCAGCGGATCGCCGACCCGGCCATCTGCGCGCCGACCACATCGTTGCAGACCAACAGCAGCCGGCGCTTCGCCTTTGCGGCGCCGCGCTCAGCGGCCGCACTTGTTTCTGCCATCCCGATACCTTCCGGAGAGGTATGACCGATCAGGTGGGTGCTGCGAATAGCAAAGGCGGACGGCCTTGTCGACGCCGTCGGCCCGACGCTCTAGATGACCGAATCGATCAGGGCGCTCCAATTGGCCAGGTAGCGGTCGTGGTTGAACACGTCCATGGCGGTCTTGCGCGCCTCGGCACCGATCTTTCGCGTCGCCTCGGGATTGCGCATCAGGTACAGCAGCTGCTCCCGGAGTTCGTCCGCCTCGTTCGAATAGAAACCGTTGACACCGTTCTTGATGAACATGTCGACGTCGTGATTGTTGGCGTTGACGGTGACGATGCCGCACATCATCGGCTCGCCGCGGGCCCGCGGCATCGGCGAGCGCAGGGTCGGATTGAAATAGACGCTGTAGCTCCGCAGCTGATCGACGTAGTTGCGGTACTTTGCGATGGCGTAGATGTTGTCGCCATAGTCGATGTCCGGCTCCGGGACGGCCAACTGGCTGGGCAGCAACGCCTCCGGATAGGTCTCGTCGAACACCTTCTGAAAGAGATAGTAGCCGCGATAATACGGGCGTGAAGTCACCAGCGGGCCGAGCGGTGAGAGGATGCCGCGCTGATAGGTCGTCGGCTGGAATTCGGCGGGATCGAAGCCGTGCCAGATGACGCGGGAGCGATGGAAACCCCACTCGCGTTGCGCCTGGTGCGAGTTGCACACCACCTCGACATCCTTGACGTAGTCGACCAGCCGCGCCCGCGCCTCCTCGATCACCTGCATCAGGTCGGGCTTGTCGTAGCCCGGCGTGTACTGTCCGTGGAACTGCGGCGTACCGTGACAGATCGCGACCTTGGGCAGGGTGGTGTTCTCCATGAACCACCGGAATGCCGCCCCCCAGTCGCGGCCGATCTTGCCGTTGGTGTTTTCATAGGACAGCACGTTCTCGTCGAAATGCACGATCGCCAGGTCGAAATTGCGTTCGTCGACCTCGTCGGCGGTGATGAAATTGGCGTTGCCGGGCTTCGGTCGCTGTCCGTATTCCCAATTGCCCATCGGCGTGCCGAGGCCGGTCACCAGGGAGAATTCGTGCGGCAGCTTGTAGAGTTCGTACTGGTGCGGGACGTGCCAGCGATAGGTCAGCACCTGGAGTCCGCGGCGCGGTCCGATGAAGAAGGTCTTGCCGTTGATGCCGTCGAAATAGGCGTCGACCGCGGTCCGGTCGGGTGGCTCGATCGTTTCCGTGGCCATCGAACGCGCCCACTTGTCGAGCAGCTGCAGCTTGCCCGACGCCCAGCGGCGTGCGGCGAGACCGAGTTCGGGATGCTTGTCGAACAGCTTGCGGAAGTTCTTGAACGACCGCCGCAGCTTCTCCGCATCCGAGATCCCGGAGGGGTGGGAGATGTGCACGGTGAACGCGTCGGTGGTGAACTTGATGCGCAGGCCGCGCTGGTAGAGGCGGTAGCCCATCTCCACGTCCTCCCAGCCGAAGCCGGTGGCCGGATCCCGCGAATAGGAGAAGGCGGGGTCGAACAGAGGACCGTCGATCGCCGCCTTCTTGATCGAGAAATTGCGCGTGATGCAGTTGAGGAAGCTGCCCAGGTTGATGCCGTCCTGCAGTTCCGACAGCGGCAGCGCGCGCTCGGGGTAGCGCTCGAGATCCTGCATGAATTCGAGCGGTGGCGCGTCCTGTGTCTCGATGTTGTGGGGCCCGATGACGATATCGCAGTCGAGATAGGAATGCGCGTCGGCATGTGCCTGAAGGTAATCCCGGTTGAGCATGCAGTCGGCGTCGATGATAACGATGATATCGCCGCTAGCGGCTTCGACGCCGCGATTGCGCGAGATGCAGTTACCGAGATTGCGTTCGTTGTGGATGATGCGATGGCTGATCCGGGTGACCGGCTTCAACTCCTCCTGCATCTCGGCGAAGAGGGTGGCGACACGTTCCGACTCCGCCGTCGGGCTGGCATCGTCAACGATGACAACCTCGAGCTCGCCGGGATAGGTCTGGCTGAAATAGGATTGAAGCACGGTGGCGATCTGTTCGCCCTTGGCATGCAGTATGGTGACCAGCGAGATTTTCGGCAATCGCCGCCGGCGATACGAGGCAAGCGCCTGATCGACGGCGTCATCGAGCGGCGTTTCGGCCAGATCCAGGCTGGGCGAGAACAGGGCACACTGGTCCGCCCGGTCGGCCAGCAGGAAATCGGCGAAGAACGGCCAGGCGCCGATCTTGCGTTGCTCGGGGAGGTCGGTGTCGAGCGCGGCGAGCACCACGGGAATGCCCAATTCGCGGGCGCGCAGCGCGGCGATGCGGGCCTTGTCGGTATCGACACCGGCCGGCAGCAACAGCAGCTCGGCCGCAACCTTGCGCAGATGTTCGAGCGTCAGGTCGTCGAGCGAAGCCGGCACCAGTTCGAGCCGTTCACGATCGCCTAGCCGGGCCTGCAAACCGGTCTTTGTCCGGGTGTCGTCGGTGGCGAGCACCGCCACGCGCCGCGCCGCCGGCGCCGGCAATTCCGGCTTCGGATCGTCACGGAGATAGCTGAACTGTCGCGACTCTTCCTGCAGCAGCAGCGACATCTGGATGCCGGGCAACTCAAGCCCCGCCGCGTGCGTCATGCTCGGTATCGCACCGTCTCTTGCCGAGCCGCGCAGCCGCAGATTGTGACGGCCGCCGAAAGCATGCCAGAGGGCGACGTAGTTGCCGGGCATGCCGTCGGAGCGCACGGTCACCCAAGTTTCCCCCGAGGGACCGGGCGCGAAATCTTCCGGCAGCTTGAGCCAGTAATGCTCGTTGTCGCCGAGCGTATCGCCCGCCACCGTTTCCGCATTCAGGACGCCGCCCGCCGCATCGTGCAGGATGATCTCGACCTTGCAGACATTGGTCCGGCGGAAGGTCACGAACAGCAGCGCGATACCTTTGGTGCGGGCACGGCGCAGGTCGAGCTTCTGGCTCACCTCGATACCGCTAAGCAGCACGACGACGTTGGGCGTGACGAGCAGCTTTCCGACCCGCGCCAGCACGCCGCCATTGTGGCGCGCCGCCAGTCGAACGCCCATCCAGACCAGCTTTTCGACCCATACAATCACACCGCTGTTGCGGAGTGCGGCATATCGAATGCCTTTCCGGACCAACTGCCGGACGGTGGTCATCACCCGTTTGCGATCGGAAGACGGCGTTTCTCGCTCGTTCATCGGACCAGTGTCCTTTCAGTCGATGTCCGCGCCATCAAGGGACAGAAACCGCAATGGTGGTGTTGATCACACGCGCTTTTTTCGGCGCGCCATCGCGACTGTGCCGTCATGTCGGAACCGGATCGACAGCGTCATTGCCGGTTGTTGAAAAGCTGCAACGCGCCGGGTCCCGAGGCCACGAGCGCCACGAGCAGCATGACGATCTGGAATACGGTCGCCAAAGCCACCGCAGTCGCCGCCGGTACCTGATAGAGCGACAGCGACCAGATCGCCGCAACCTGGTAGACACCGACATAGCCGGGCGCCGATGGCAGGATTGATCCCGCGGCGAAGAATACCCAGACCAGCAGCGGTGCCAGCATCGGCACCGGCAGTCCGAACGCCAGCATCAGGCTTGCGAATATCGCATAATCAAGGGCCAGGATTCCCAGAACGATCAGCAGCAGTTCGGCCCGTACCGAATTGCGGCTCAACTGAACGAATTCACGTTTGAGTTCAACGAGAAAGGTTTCGACCGAAATGGACCACTTGCTGAGCATTCGGCGCAGCAGACGGAGCAATTGCTCGCGCAGCAGTTCGTAGATTTTCGACACCCGGAAGGCAACAAGGCCGACGATCGACGCGAAAATGACGGCAATCGCCAACAGCCATTTGGCCAGCAGCGCGCCGACCGGATAAAGCAAATAGATGACCGTGCCGATCGCGAACAAGACCAACATATCAAAGAGCCGGTCGACAACAGCACCGGCAAGAGGACCGGCCACCGACGTCCTCCGCAACCTGGCAAGGGTGATGACCCTGACGAACTCGCCGGCGCGCGCCGGCAGTATCATGTTCGCCAGCACGCCGAGAAAGGTGGCGCGCGAAACATGGACCTGCTCGGATAGCGGCAAACCCAATATGATGCGCCAGCGCACGCTGCGCAGCAGTATTCCGCAGAAGACAAGCGCGATGCAGAGTAGCAGCGGTGTGAGTTTCACCGACGCGAAGGCCTGCCATACATGCGCAATGTCGATATTGCGCAGCGCCAGCCACAGCAATACGCCGCTGATCAGAAATCCGGTAATCAGCGCAATGTGGCGCTTGCGACCGGTGCCGATCACGGCAAGCGCTCCAATTCGATAAAGGCGAACATCGCCGTCAGTCGCTGAGGCAACAGGCCTTCGGCGAAGCGCAGCGGGCCATAGAGCCATCCCGGCATCAGGCTGCGGAGCGATACGCCGCCGGACAGCAAGTATGCCACGGGCATCAAGGGCCGCAAGCGGACGAGCCGCCATTGTGGGAAACGGTCTTCGAACTCGGCCTGGTCGCGCTCGAACACGATCCACGGCAGCGCGCCATTGGCGCCGGAGAGCGGGCCGGTGCCGGGGATGAACCACCCCGCTTCGGGCTCGAACGGCTCGGGATGGAGATGGGTGTAGACCCATTGCGACCACGACGTCCGCCACGGTTCGATCATGACGATCTTGCCGCCGGGTCGGACGCAGCGGCTGGCTTCGGCGAGGAATGCGCCGACATCGGAGATGTGGTGGAACACGTCGACCATGACGACGGCATCGAGCGCCTTTTCGGCAAACGGCAGTTGGCGGGCGTCGGCCACCAGCGCCACGCCTGGCGTGAAGAAGACCTCACTGGTGATGATCTCGGGCAGGATCTCGTCGAAATACCCGCCGCCGGAGCCAATTTCGAGCACGCGCCCCTTGTCGGTCGGCAGCGCGTCGATGATCAGGCCGTACCATTCGCGGTAGATGGCTTGCAGCAGGGCCTTGTCCTTGATGATCTGCCGCCGCAGCGCGGTGGTGCGCGGATCGTCGACCGACAATCCGCGGGTCAGCGGGTGGGCAAGCAGGTTTTGGACGAAACCCATGGGACGTCAACTCAGATGAACTTGATGCGCCGGGCGGCAAAAAGGACCATTCTCAACAGCAAAACGCCGTGCCGCCAGCGTGAGATATTGGTTTCTCCATAGCGGCGGGATTTTTACCACATGGGCATCTCCAGTAACTTGTGATCAAGATCAGTCACCTGGAGCAAAAAACCTATAACGACGAATGGTTCGAAATCGCCACTACGTTCATACCAGAACCTTCCGGGATCATCTTTTCAATCTCGCGACCGTCCATAGGAATTTGTTTCTTTAGGCTCAATGTAGAAAATCTGTAATCAAGCGCGGAAAGTAAACTAGTCAACATCTCCAAGCTTCCACCTTTTTCTTTGAGTACATGCGGTGCCAACTCCATTATCAGTTTTGGCCTATAGCGGGCTAGTGTTTCCTTTGCCCCCTGAAACATTTCGCATTCATATCCATCAATGTCTATTTTTATACAATCTATTCGGCCCAAAGGATGATCTTTAAGGAAATTATCGAGTGAAGTTACCTTCGCGCCAGAAGTCGACATCAAGCGTCCTCGATGCAATTCATGAAGATCGCTATCGTCGCTAAGTGGCCAGCTTGAATAGATATCAGGCGCAGAGGAAACAGAATCCGCATAATGAGAGCTGACAAGCATCACTTGGTTAAGCGCTATTCTGTCTTTGAGGAAGGGATTTAAGTTGCAATTTTCCCGAAGCTTTTTAAACGCGTAGTCAGTTGGTTCAAATGCCACGACTATGCCTTTGTCCCCCACCAATTGTGCCATCGGCAATGTGTGTGCACCGATATTTGCACCGATATCCAGCACCGCATCCCCGGCCCGTATGATTCTTTTGTATGCACGAACAGTGGTCGGCTCGAAGTAGCCCATTAGCCAAATTGCAAAATCTATCCCTTCTCGAAGATCCAGTTTCCACACAATATTATTCCTTTTAACCTCAGAAACGTAGCCTTTCCTAAATAATTTCCTCAGAGCCATAACCGCAAATTGAAGCCACCTTGCTGCGGATATCTTTTGTTTTGTAGTAAGCATTTGCAAACTCCACAGATATCTAGACAAACTTGATGCGTCGCGCCGCAAACATGACCATTCTCAGAAGCAAAACACCGTGCCGCCAGCGCGAAATATTGGTTTCTCCGTAGCGACGGGCCCGGTAACGGATCGGCACTTCCATGATCTTGAGGTTCAGATGCGCGGCACCGAACAGCAGGTCGAAATCGCCGAACGGATCGAAATCGCCGAAATGGCTGCGATTGGCGGCAATCCGCTGATAGTCCGCTCGCCACAGCACCTTGGTGCCGCATAAGGTGTCACGGATCTGCTGCCCGAGCAGCCAGCTGAATGCCCAGGAGAAGAACCTGTTGCCGATCAAATTGGCAAATCGCATGGCCTGGTCGTTCATGGGATAGACGAGGCGGACGCCGTTGACGAATTCTGCCGCGCCGCCGGCCAGCAGGCTATGGAAGCGCGGCAAATCCTCCGGCGGCACGGTGATGTCGGCGTCGAGGATCATGAGTATATCGCCGCTGGCGGCGTCGAAACCGCAGCGCACCGCATCGCCCTTGCCCTTGCCCGGCTGCTTCAGCAGCTTGCAGTTGCGCTCCGGATGCGCCTCGATCGCCCGGGCGATGGCTTCGAATGTGCCGTCGGTCGAGTTGCCCTCGACGAAGACGATTTCGGTGCCGCTGCCCATTTCCGGAATGCGCGCCATCAACTCATCGATGTGGCCGGACTCATTGCGGGCGGCGACGACCACGGATGCGGTCGGGTTTTCGACCTTCGGGGGCAGGTCGGGTCGAGCCATTAGAACGGAGGAGAAGGCGAGAAATCGGAATGGCGAGATGCGCACCAGATAACGGTTCGCGAAGCTCGACAGCAGCGGAATGTAGACCGGTAACAGAACCTCCCCCCATTTTCGCAGCGGCTGGTAGCCGGAGATCTCCAGCAGGTTCTCGATGTCGTGTGGCGTCAGCCAGTTCTGGACGAGCAGGCGAGCGGCCAGGCCAAGCTTGCGCGCGGCGCGCAGCGGCAGGCTCCACAGATGGCTCTGTACATTGAAGATGAGCCGGGTATGCGGCGCGCAATAGCGCTTGATCCAGGTCAGGAAGGTCTGAACGTCCCATATGTCGTTCAGCAGCTCGGAGACGATGATGTAGTCGAAGGTGCGTTGTCCGAGGTCGAAATCATGCGCGTCGGCGACGATGAATTCCAACTCGGGATAGGTCTTCCGTGCTTGGGTGATCGCCGTGTCGCTGAAATCGACGCCGACGCCCTGCCCCGGCGCCATCGCCGCCAGCAGATGCCCTTCGGCACATCCGATCTCCAGCACCGTCGCGCCGGCTGGTATCAAATTCCCGTAGGCCTGCTGTATACGCCGCCGGTAATACGCGCCGAGCGGCGAGCGCCTGCCGGCATAGACGGCATTCCAGAAATCCTGGCGTTGCCGCCGATACCGGCCGGCTTCTATTTCGAATGTTTCAATGGGGGCGACCATTTCCGTTCGGCGATCCTTCTAAGATCGAGACCCGGCCCTCGGCACGATTCCCTGTCGCTGTTGGTGTAGCTGGAGCAGATCCTGTCGACAGTACAAGGTCGCGCCGCCCGGTGCTTGAGCTATCAGGAATCCAGTTTGCGGGCGAAGATGTTGATGTAACGGGAGGGATCGTTGATGGCCGATTCAATGTTCCATTGTTTG